>JBHPCZ010000085.1:0-15209 GCA_042573625.1 Thermodesulfobacteriota bacterium | reverse complement strand
GAGTCTAGAGGATAGTGGCGGTGATATTTCTATAACAGCTGGCGGAACTTTCCAATGGATCAATTCCGGCAGAGTCCATACTCTTAGTACCGATGGTACTGTGACAAGTCCTTAACATAAGCATTTAAAATAAGAGAATTAAAAAAGGGGGGTGTAAAAAGCCCCCTTTTTTTATCCTTCTTATAACTTTCTAAAATTGTGCGAAACTCTTCAAAACCACTCATTTTCCTGTGCCTGGCATTAGACATTGTTTTGGTTTACGGACAAATCATTGATTTTGTCGGTTTTGACGATGAATTGTATGTTTCCGAAAACCGTCATCTGAAGAATGGGTTTAATCCTGAGAATGTTGTATAGGCATTTACCTTCCACGGTTCTATCTATTGGCAGCCATTAACATGGTTATCTCATATGCTGGACTATCAGCTTTTTGGGGTGATGGCCGGCTGTGGCTGATCGATTCACATATATACCGTCTATAGGACTTATTATGCTCATTGCATGGGGATTGCCGGATGTTTTGGGTAAAGGTCGCTATAAAAATATGATGCTGACTATGTTGGCAGGAGTTGTACTTGTGATTATTTTTGCATCACAGGATAAATTTGATGAGGCGATTTCTCTTTTTGAACAAGCCATTAACATCAACAGCGAACATGCGCATGCGCACTTCAATCTTGGAAGCCTTTTGGTAAAACAGGGGAAATTTAAATCAGCAGACAGGCATTGTGCAGAAGCAATTAGAATTAAGCCCGACTATGCTGAAGCATATTATCAAATCGGCAATATTCTGACTCAGCAGGGGAAATTAGAGGAGGCTAATATATTTTTTTCAAAGGCAATACAACTAAAGCCCAGCCAGCGACCACCAGTAGAACTGGTGGCCTGAGTAGGGCCCCTGAAAGGGGCCACAGGTCTATTCGGAATCAACTCCATCTGTTGTTTATCAGTTTTTTCCTGGTCACGAATGTACTCTCTGAACTTTTTCTCGTCCAAGCCTACTGTGCTAACAAAGTAACCTCGTATCCAGAAATGCTTTGAACCCCTTTCTTTGCTGGGAAAATCTCGATGCAATCGAATGGCGCTTTTTCCCTTCAGAAAGCCCATAACATAGGCTATACTGTGCTTGGATGGAAAACTTAAGCAACAAATGTGCATGGTCTGATTTCGCATGCCCTTCGATGAGTTCAACACCTTTTTGTCTACATAAATCTCTGGTGATCTCACCGAACCTACGTCGAACTTTACCATAAAGTTTTTTTCTTCGATATTTTGGTACCCAAACAATATGGATTTTACATTCCCATCTCACGTGTGCTAAACTCTTATAATCTCTCATGCTAACTCCTTCCCGACCTGCCCTCTCGGGGCTCCCGGGAAGGGGTATAGCATGCCTGATCGGCAGAGCCTATTAGGATCACACCAGCAGCGCTGGGGGTTTAATGTGACTAATTATATTGACGGTTGCAAACAGATTGTTCCTTCTCATCTTAAACGAGAAGTAAGATGTGAGGAGACAAAAAAATCTTTCGATGATCGGGCTAATAATAAAGAAAATGGATAATTCAATCGATCCAGAATGTCGCCATATTAAATTGATAGTCAGCCTATTTTTGACTTTGGCAATTCTTATCGTCTACTGTCAGGCAATACATTTCGATTTCAACAACTATGATGACAACTTATATGTCACTGAAAACCAACAAGTACAGGCTGGACTGACGATCGGAGGGCTTTACTGGGCCTTTACTACCGGTCATGCAAGTAACTGGCATCCGCTCACATGGTTGTCTCATATGCTGGATTGTGAACTTTATGGATTGAGCCCAATGGGACACCACTGGACAAACATACAGATCCATATAGCAAATAGTATTTTACTGTTTTTACTTCTCAACATAATGACTGGCGCTATTTGGCGAAGCGGCTTTGCAGCAGCCCTTTTTGCATTGCATCCGCTTCATGTAGAGTCTGTCGCATGGGTAGCGGAACGAAAGGATCTTCTATGTGCTTTTTTCTGGATGTTAAGCGTATGGGCTTATTTAAGATATATTATCAAACCGACGACAGTTCGTTATATATTATTAATCATTTTTTTTATATGTGGCCTGATGTCAAAACCGATGATTGTGACGTTGCCTTTTACGCTCCTACTTATAGATTTCTGGCCGCTTTCACGTTTAACTTCACCAGCTCATAAAAAGCCGGCCTCATACTGCCAAACATTTATCTCTTTAGTCCGAGAAAAAATTCCACTCTTTGCGCTGTCAGCTATTTCAAGCATCATTACTGTTATTGTTCAGCAACATGGAAAATCAATAGCATCGCTGGATTTTGTTCCATTAAGTATGCGGATTGCTAACGCACTTATATCGTACCTGAAATATATAGAAAAAATGATTTGGCCGGTCAATCTGGCAGTGCTTTATCCATATCAAAAATGGCCGACTGCAGAAGTTGTTGTGGCCGGGTCATTGCTTTTATGTATGTCCGCTTTTGTAATTTGGGCATCGCGCAGGCGGCCTTATCTTGCCACTGGATGGCTGTGGTATCTCGGCACTCTTGTTCCCGTCATTGGGCTGGTTCAGATAGGCTTGCAAAGCATGGCTGACAGGTACACATATATACCTCTGATCGGTCTATTCATTATAGTTGTTTGGGGTATCTCCGATATTTCTTCAAGATGGCGGAGGAAAAATATTTTACTTCCCCTATTATCAAGTATAATATTTGTTTCCCTTATGATATGCACATACTTTCAAGTACATTATTGGAAAAACAGTATAACACTTTTCACACACGCCCTCAATGTAACCCGCAATAATTACATAGCGCTTGTTAATATGGGACAGGCCCTGGATATGCAGGGACAATTTGATGAAGCCATACCACACTATTACAAAGCATTGGAGATCAACCCCAACAATGAAAAGGCCCACAACAATCTGGGCGCTGCTCTATCTTATCAGGGAAATGATAAAGCAGCCATTCATCATTATAATGAAGCTCTCAGAATAAATTCAGATTATGCGGGAGCATACTACAACCTGGGAAAGATTTTTGCCAATCAGGGAAAGACCGAAAATGCGATACTTCATTTTCAAAAAGCATTGCAAAAAGATCCGGATATGGCACAAGCTTTATACAATCTATCGTGGATCGGGGCTACGAGTGAAGATGATAAATTTAGAAACAGCATTGAGGCGATTAAACTGGCAGAAAAACTCTGTAAACTTCAAAATTACAGTCAACCTTTGTCTCTGGATGCACTTGCCGCAGCTTATGCAGAGGCAGGAAGGTTTAAAGAGGCTGTTTTAACAGCCCGGAAAGGGCTTGAACTGGCCCTGAAGGCGGGCCCAAAAGAGTTGGCTCTGGGTTTAGAAAATAGGCTAAAGTTATATCATGCCGGACGCCCTTATCGACAGAACTCGCATGAATAAAATGAATCAAAAAAACCTCGGAAATATAGCGGCGGTCCTTTTATGCATCACTATTTTGCTTTTTGTTGTCATAGAATTTATCCTTAATCTGACCCCTCCCATATCCCGCGATGCCTTGATACATCATCTGGCTGTTCCAAAGCTCTGGCTCAAGCACGGCGGATTCTATGAAACACCCTGGGCAAACTATTCCTATTACCCGATGTATATCAATTTATTATATCTTGCCTGTCTTTATTTTAAGAATGATATCGTTCCCAAATTTGTCCATCTTGCCTTTGGCTTGGGTACGGGCGTGTTGATCTATATCTATCTCAAACAAAAGCTTGATCGGAACTGGGGATTGTTGGGAATGGTCATTTTTCTCACCACGCCAATAGTTGTCTGGTTGTCCACATCGGCCTACATAGATTTGGGGATGACCTTTTTCACAACAGCCAGCATTTTGGCGTTGGTTCGATGGCGTGAATTGGAATACAGACATACCGGATGGCTTTTGATATCCGCATTCTGCATGGGGATAGCGGTTGGATCAAAGTACAATGCACTCATCGCTTGGTTCATCGTGAATCTCCTTCTGGTTATTATCTACGTTCGGGAAACAAAACACCAGACGGCTGCAGTAAAGTACGGTTTGATGTTTTTCGCGATAACGGCTCTGGTGGCTTCGCCCTGGTACATGAAAAATTACCTGTTAACCGGAAACCCTTTTCACCCAATGTTCCACAGCGCATTTAAATCACTTCAGCAACAGCCGATTCAGAAAGTGCTACAGAGTCAGGCGGCCAGGGAAACCGGAAAAATCGGCTTTTTTCAAATGAGAAAAATAATGTACGGTGAGAATTTCTGGGAAACGCTCTTGATTCCAATACGAATGTTTTTTCAGGGAGAAGACAATAGTTACCGGTACTTTCAAGGCGTCCTCAATCCAATTCTGATCATATTTTCACCCTTTATAATATTGAATAGAAGATTTCATCATGACAAGATTCTGTTTGTTCTTTTTTCTGTTATATTTATTTTCATGGCCTATTTCCTGACCGAAAAGCAGGTACGATACATTCTTCCTACGATACCTTTTCTCACAATTCTTGCCGTTGTAGGAATAAAAAATCTTTCAGACATGCTCAGGGCGGAAAGGTTCTTTCCTTCATACAAGTATACCGGTCGGGTCGCGGGGACGCTCCTTTTGGGTGTCGTCGTGTTGCTGTTGTCGCTGAATGCCGTCTACCTGAAAAACCGCATTGCCGCCGTAAATCCATTTCCATTTGTTTTTGGCGAGGAAACCAGAGATGATTACCTAAGTCGGCATCTTTTGCATTACCCAGCCGTAAGATATATCAATCAGCACCTTCCGGACAATGCATCTCTTTTTCTCATGCTTCTTGGACGTCGGGGCTATTATCTGGAAAGATCATATAAAAGCGAACCGTCATTTGGAAGAAACACCCTGAACCGAATGGTATTCAGTTCCGTAAGTGAAAAGCGGTTTAAGGGATATGTCCGGTCAATCGGTGCCACCCACATTTTTATGCGTTCAGAACTTGTTGACAGGCATTTGCGTGATAATTTTTCACAAGAAGAGATTAAGCGATTTATGACACTTACAAGAAAATTATGGAAGCCGCTATTTGAATACAACGGCCATGCAGTATGGGCTGTTCAAGGCAAATAAATTTTTTTATTTCCGTCCCAGGTTCATTATGAAAAAATTGACGGATTTTCTTATGCTGAAAGATATTCCTCTGTATATGGAGGGCATTAAAAGTTTTTATAAGTTTACCAAATCCAACATTTCAAAGGTCCGGCATTGATGATGGCAGCATTTCAAAGCGTGTTTCTCTAAAGGCAGCACCGTTTATGGCAACATCGAAGTTTCATATTAATATCAACAATCGTCAAATAACACTTCTCATCAGCCTTTTCTTGATCGCGGCAATTCTTGTCTGCTACGGGCAGGTAAAGCGATTTGAGTTCGTTGCCTTCGATGACAATCTGTACATCACCCAAAACCGCCATGTTCAGGACGGTTTAACAATTGAAGGCCTTATCTGGTCTTTCACTACCGGCACAATGGCATCAAATTTCTGGCTTCCGTTAACCTGGATGTCCCATATGCTGGATTCCGAGCTTTACGGTATGAACGCCGGCGGGCATCATCTGACCAGCCTGTTTTTTCATATCGCCAACACCTTGTTGTTGTTTTTTGTATTCAATAGGATGAGCGGGGCTTTATGGAGAAGCGGTTTTGTGGCAGCGCTGTTTGCCCTGCATCCGCTCCATGTGGAATCGGTGGCATGGGTTGCCGAGCGGAAGGATGTTTTGAGCACCTTTTTCTGGCTGCTGACCATGTGGGCCTATGTCCGCTATACCGATCGTCCGGGACTTCACCGCTATTTCCCGGTTCTGCTCTTTTTCGTACTCGGCCTCATGTCCAAACCGATGCTAGTAACCCTGCCGTTTGTGCTGCTTCTTTTGGACTATTGGCCGCTCAGCCGGTATCAATCCGGGCAAGCCGAAGGTGTGGCCGACGGTTCACGCCCGAAGATATCCGCTTTGCGTCTGATTTGGGAAAAAATACCACTCTTTCTTTTTTCGGCGGAGGTGTGTGTTGTGACAGTGTTATTCGGGCAGACAAAAGCGCTGGATCAACCCTCTCTCAGTGTCAGAATTGCCAATGCCCTGGTTTCCTATGCAGGCTATATCAAAAAGATGATCTGGCCTGACAATCTGGCCATTTTTTATCCGCATTCCGGCATGCCGCCGGGATGGCAGGTTGCGGGAGCCATCTTGTTGTTCATATCCATATTGATTTTGGCAATCAGAGCTGTAGACGATTGTCCTTATTTTTTGGTCGGCTGGCTGTGGTACATCGGTACGCTTGTACCGGTCATCGGTCTGGTGCAGAATGCACCGCATGCAATGGCCGACCGTTATACCTATGTTCCGCTCATCGGCCTGTTTGTGATTATCGCCTGGGGAATACCCGATCTTCTGGTAAAATTGCGGTATCAAAAAATTATTCTCGCCGCATCCGCCGTTTTGACCCTTTTTGTGCTGTCGCTGCTGACTTTTTCACAGGTCAGGCACTGGGAAAACAGTATCGCGCTTTTCGAAAATGCAATACATGCAACCCGGAACAACTGGCTGGCGCACATCAATCTAGGCGCCGTCCTATCTGAACAGGGGCGTTTGGACGAGGCTGTCATCCATTATCGGGAAGCACTTCGAATTAAACCGGATAATGCGGATGCCCACAATAACCTTGCATTAGCGTTTTCCGAGCGTGGAAATCATAAAGAAGCCGATATGCATTTTAAGAAGGCCCTTATGAGCAAGCCCGAATCCGCTTCCATTCACTACAATTTTGGGGTGTACTTGATGAAGCAGGAGAGAGTGAAAGAAGCGTATGTTCATTTTGCCGAAACGATCAAGTTTAAACCGGATCATGCAGAAGCGTATAATATATTGGGTATTATCATCGCAAAAGATGGACAATACAACAGGGCCAGAAGCTTTTTCTCAAGGGCGATACAGGTCCGTCCGGACTATGCGGACGCCCGAAAAAACCTTGAGCTATTGGATCAAGTGTCATCAACAACAGCAAATCAGATCAATGGTGATAACTTGCCTTAATTTACCAAGGTTCGGGGAAAATAGAAAAATTAGCCCGAATTCATGGTATTGAAAAACAAAAATCCTCGATGCATACCCATATGAGGCTTGTATTGCAGCATTTCAAAGCGCATTTTTTCTCAAGGCAACAAGGAATATGATAACGCCGAAGCCACGTGCTGATAATAAGCGCCGCCGAAAAAACCTTCTCATCGGCCTGCTCATGATCGTAGGAATCATAATCTGCTACGGACAGGTACAGCATGCCGATTTTGTTAGCATTGACGATACCGTACATGTTACTGAAAATCGTCATGTACGGAAGGGGTTAACGCGGGACGGCGTTGTTTGGGCTTTTGCTTTTTCAAACAAGGAGAAAACATACTGGCACCCGTTGACATGGCTTTCCCACATGCTGGATTGTGAGCTTTATGGGTTAAATTCCTTGGGGCATCACTGGACCAATGTGCTGTTTCATACGGCGAACAGCCTACTGCTCTTTTGGGTGCTCAATCAGATGACTGGTGCGCATTGGCGGAGCTTTTTTGTTGCGGCATTGTTTGCACTGCACCCCCTGAATGTGGAGTCGGTGGCCTGGGTGTCGGAGCGGAAGAATGTACTGAGCACTTTGTTCTGGATGCTGACGTTATTGAGTTACGCCTATTATTGCAGACGGCCGGATCTTTACAGGTATCTTTTGACATTATTGATATTTGCATTGGGCCTTATGGCCAAACCGGTACTTGTGACCTTGCCGTGTGTACTGTTATTGCTGGATTATTGGCCACTGGGCCGGATTGGTTTTGGACATGTAGGGTTTGATCGTGATGGAAAAGCGAACAAGCCCGTGCCCGATCATATAGAGCCGCCTGTTTTTCATATAATTTTAGAAAAAATACCGTTTTTACTGCTTTCGGTAATTTCGATCTGTTTGTCCGTATTTACCCTTCAACACCAAGGAAACTTAGTATCCACAGAATTTGTATCGATGAAGCTCCGCATGGCAAACGCCCTGGTATCCTACGTGTGCTACATGGGAAAGATGGTCTGGCCACAGAGTCTGTCTGTTTTATATCCTTTTCCAGATGCCATGTTGCCGATGTGGCAGGTCGCCGGGGCCGGATCACTGTTAATTTGTATGCTTGTTCTGGCGATTCTGGCGTTGAGGCGGATGCCGTATTTTTCGGTTGGGTGGTTCTGGTATTTTGGGACGCTTGTGCCGGTTATCGGGCTGGTTCAGGGAGGCTTATGGCCGGCCATGGCGGACCGCTTCGCATACATACCGCTGATCGGGCTATTTATCATCATCGCGTGGGGAGGGGCGGATTATTTTTCAAACCGTCGTTGGAAAACGGGGATTCTGGTCACCGGTGCCGCAATTGCCCTTTCAGTTCTTGCAATGCGTACCATGGTGCAGGTGAGTCACTGGAAGAATGATCTAACCCTTTATCAAAATGCCATCAACGTGGATGACAGGAATGATTTTGCCCATAACAATATGGGGGCGGCTTTATTTGTCCGTGGTAAAACCGATCAGGCTGTTTTCCATTATAAAAAGGCTTTGGAAATTAATCCGGAAAATGACAATGCCTACAGCAACCTGGGGATTGCTCTGGCGGACAAAGGAAAGCTTGATAAAGCAGAGAAATACTATAACAAAGCACTCCGGATCAATCCCGAGCATGCAAATGCGCACTACAACCTTGGAATTCTTCTGCTGAAGCAGAATAGATTGCAAGGGGCATATGCTCATTTTGCCGAAACGATTCGAATTCATCCTGACTATGCCAAAGCCTATGATTACATAGGCCTTATTCTGACCCATCAGGGAAAATTTAAAAAAGCCGAGATCTTTTTCTCCAGGGCGATCCACATCGCCCCGAATTTTGCGAAAGCTCGAAAGCATTTTGAAGATAATAGAAAAAAAATATCAAACAAGAGAACCCTCAACAATCAATAATGGATCATGTTTATAAATCGCGGCGACAGGCACTTGTCGTCTATCTTTTGTTGATTTCTGTAATTCTCGTTTCCTACTGGCAGGTGCAGTTCGCCGATTTTTCCGGTTTTGATGATGAGCTTTATGTCACGAAAAATAGACATGTTCAAGCCGGCCTAACATGGCAGGGGGTTGTTTGGGCATTTACGACCCTGTATGATGCGAACTGGTTTCCATTAACATGGGTGTCTCATATGCTGGATTGCGAGCTTTACGCGTTGAACCCCGCGGGGCGTCACTGGACCAGTCTGATGTTTCACATGGCAAACAGCCTGCTGTTATTTTATATTTTCCGGCAGATGAGCGAGGGGGTCTGGCCGAGCGCATTTGTGGCAGCACTGTTTGCTCTGCATCCGCTTCATGTGGAATCGGTGGTATGGGTTTCCAAACGGAAGGATGTTTTGAGCACCTTTTTCGGTTTCCTGTCGATTGCGCTTTACCTTCGTTACGTCAGGAAGAGGCGGCTTGTCAGCTATCTTTTGAGCATACTGCTTTTGTGTCTTGGGTTGATGGCCAAACCCATGCTCGTAACGCTTCCCTATGAGAAATCCGGGTCAGGGAAACAGCCGGGTTAGCCGGCGGCGGAATAAAGATGGAACACGATGAATACAAAATAATGGGCGATATTGAAGACGCCTACTGGTGGTTTGTCGGGAAACAACACCTGGCGGAGAGCGTGTTTAAAGACTATTGCCTTGACGTCCCCGGTGAAGTCCGGGTTCTCGACATCGGCTGCGGAACCGGGGGAATATTGAAACTGATGAAAAAATATGGTGCTGTTTGCGGCATCGATTTTTCATTGGCAGCCCTGGAATTCTCTAAACAAAGTGGATGTGGCTGTCTGGTCTGTTCAGATGTCGGCCGGCACATCCCTTTTAAAGACAACACGTTTACCGCGGTTACCTGCCTTGACGTCATGGAGCACCTTGACAACGAGGGGCCGATTTTGGAAGAGACGCTTCGGGTCTGTAAACCCGGTGGGTACATCGTCATCACCGTTCCGGCGTTCAACGCTTTGTGGAGCGCTCATGACGAGGCACTTCACCACAGACGGCGGTACACCCGGCAGCAGATGCTGAGAAGGATAGACCGGTTGAATTGTTCCGTGATAAAAGCCAGTTATTTCAAAATCCTATTATTTATTCCAATTCTGGTCACAAGAAAGTTAAAAGGGTTTCTGGATCGTGGCAAGCCCCCCAGGTCCGACTTCTTCATGAAACTTCCAGGCTGGATCAACACTGCGCTGGGGGTATTGTATACGGCAGAGATTGCTTGCCTCAGCCGTTTAAACTTTCCCTTTGGTGTATCCTGGTGATATTACAAAAACCGAATACAGATGATGGTAAGGCTGTTGAGAAAGAACCGGTTTCCAGGATCAAAAGGGCGATGTCTATCAATATAATCAACCCTGAGGGATGTTCAACAATACAGATGGAGAAATCGTAACTTGGCAAAAAGTGTGACGGATAATCCGTTTGATTCACCAAAGCTGTCCATTGTTGTCCCGACATTAAGGGAAGCGATGAATATCCCCATCCTGGTGAGAGAAATTTCCGCGAATTTGGAGCACGCCATTCCTGAATGGGAATTAATTGTCGTTGACGATAACAGTGAGGACGGCATCGTCGGTGTGTGTGATAGGCTTCGAAAACAGGGGATTTCACTGAAACTCATCGTCAGAACGAATGAGCGGGGACTCGCAACCGCGGTCCTTGAAGGCTTTAAACACGCCCGCGCACCGGTGTTTGTTGTGATGGACGCCGATCTCTCGCACCCACCGGCTGTCATACCCGTGTTATATAGAGAGGTTAGGCAGGGGGTCGATTTTGTTCTCGGTTCCCGCTACATAGAAGGCGGCGGAACAGATGATCGCTGGACCCTTTATCGATACCTCAATTCGAAATTCGCTTCACTCCTCGCCAGAGGCCTGGTTTCGGCGAGTGACCCCATGTCCGGGTTTTTTGGCTTGCCTCGCTCGCTGTGGGAGCAATGTGATGAACTCTCTCCGTCCGGCTATAAAATTGCACTTGAATTGATTGTAAAAGGCAAACCTAAAAATCTCAAAGAGGTACCGATCCATTTTCGCACCCGACAAATCGGAGAGAGTAAATTGACGTTTAAACAGCAACTTCTCTATCTTTCTCATTTGCGTTCTCTTTATATATATCGATGGTCTGCAGGCAAGTAAATTGGTCTATCGGCATTGAAAGACACTATTTCAACCTGTGCGGTTTCGGCAACAGGGAATTTGATAAGATTACCATTCTTAAAATTGTTGAGGCTCTGGTGTCTCTATGATATTTTCTTTTTGAGTTTTTGCTGACTGTAACGGAATTATCCGGCGACTGAAATGGAACGCTATTTTGACAACCGCTATAATCCAATTCCCATTAACAAAGGATGGTATCAGTGAAAGGGAAAGACATGATCAACATCAGTGTTGTTGTTCCGGTATATAACAGCTCGGATTGTTTGCCGGAACTGGCCAGACGGGTACACGAAACTCTGAAAGATAATTATGAATTGATCCTCGTGAACGATCAGAGTACCGATGAAAGCTGGGAAGTTGTTTGTGATATTATCAAAAAAGATGATTTCATCGTTGGTGTTAATCTGAGAATAAACAGTGGCCAGGATAATGCCTTATTGGCTGGATTAAGGCAGGCACAAGGTAACTACACCGTTATCATGGATGATGACCTGCAACATGCTCCGGAGGATATCATAAAACTTGTTGAAAAATGCCGAGAAGGTTATGACGTGTGCTGTGCAGATTTTGAAATAAAAAAACAAAAGTGGTGGAAGAATATCGGAAGCTGGATTAACGGTAAAATGGCGGAAATACTTTTAAACAAACCGAAACAAATCTATCTTTCTCCTTTTAAGATTATCAAAAAGGAAGTGGTTGATGAGATCTGCCTATACAGAGGTCCCTTCCCATACGTTGATGGATTGATTCTGTCAATTACCCATAATTTGACCCAGGTACAGGTTTCGCATTATGAACGTTTTTCAGGTATCAGCACGTATTCCTTTAGAAAATCTCTTACCGTCTGGGCCAAACATCTGACCGGCTTTTCGGTTTTTCCGTTGCGACTGGCTTCTTTCATGGGAATATTTTTGGCTTTTTTGGGTTTTTTGCTGGCAGCATATTATATTTTCTATTACTTATCATACGGGACGATACAAGGCTGGACCACCCTGGCGTGTCTGGTACTTGTCATCGGCGGCTTTACATTGATGTCGCTGGGGATGATTGGCGAGTATGTCGGACGGACATATTTGAACGTAAATCACAGGCCTCAATATATAATTAAAGAGGTTTTACGCAAATCCTGAATGGGATTTTAATCTGACTGAGAAACGGAGAGGGCGGTGCACAGGCATTCGAATTCCTTGGTTGCTTTTTGGTCAAAGGAGAACATTTTGTTGAAGCAGAAGGGGTATTTTGATTTTGCTTCGCGAAGAATGTTTGAAAGGTTTATGCCCAACTTGACAGGAAAAAAAATCCTTGATGTGGGGTGCGGCCTGGGAATGATGATGGAATATTTTGCAAATCAAGGGAATGATGTCGTGGGTATCGATATTGTATCCCAATCTGTCCGGGATAATGTGTACAGAGGATTAAATGTTATCGAAGCAGATGCCCGCAGTATTCCGTTTCGAGATGATACTTTCGATATGGTATATAGCTTGGGGGTGATTGAACACTTTGAAGAAACCGAACAAGCGCTGGGTGAACAGGTCAGGACGTGTAAGCCGGGAGGTATTGTTGTCGCCGTAGTGCCGTATTTAATTACACCTTACTATTGGGCGGGCATTCTATTTAATCGAATAATCAGAAGTGAGTATGATTTAATGGTGACCTATGGAAAACCCTTTTCCGGAAAACAACTTTCAAATATCATGGTGTCTGCCGGATGTGAAAGAGTGATTACTGAGCCCTATTATGGCAGTGCTTTTTTGCGTTTATTATTTAACCGTATTCGTCGAACTTTGGTCGACTGTATTGAAACCTCTTTGTTGTCCAAACATTTCGGTTTGGTTGTCTGGGGCATGGGATATAAAAGGAAAAACATATGAAAATATTATTGGTCCGCCCCATCAGCAATACCTATATCATCTCGCCTCCCTTGGGTTTGGGATATATTGCGACCGCGCTTCGAAAAATAAACGTTGAACCGTATATTTTGGATTGCGTTAAGGAAGGCGTCTCTTTGAAGGAATTTGAAGGGTTTTTAGACAAATACAACCCTGAAATCGTTGGGTTCCAGGTTTGGTCCTGTGATGTTTACCCGGTCAAAGAGAGCTTGAAGATCGTAAAGAAGTTGAATAAAAATGTTGTAACCATCGTCGGGGGGGCGCATCCGTCGGGAGAGCTTCAACGATCTTTGGAATATTTTAAAGAAGCTGACTTCGGCTTCAGGGGAGAGGGCGAAGAAGGTGTGGCGCTTCTGGTGAAAAAGCTATCGGGGGATGATTCTATTCAATTTGATTCGATCCCTGGTCTGATCTGGCGTGATGACGGGAAAATTAAACTTAATTCACCGGTTTTTGTCGACAATCTGGACTCTTTGGGCATTCCGGCCTGGGATCTGATGCCACCAGCTGATTATCCTGAAGCACCTCACCAAGGATTTGCCAAAGAATTCCCCATCGCACCGATTATTACAACCCGAGGGTGTCCTTTTAACTGTTCCTTTTGCGCCTCTCATACGATTAATGGCAGGAAGGTTCGTTTCCGGACTCTCGATCATGTGCTTGAGGAAATTTCCTTGTTGAGAAATGAATACGGCGTTAAAGAAATTCATATTGAGGACGATAATTTTACAATAAACAAGAAGTTCGTCCAGCAGTTTTGCAGAGCGCTGATAAAAAATGGAAATAACATATTCTGGCATTGCTCCAGCGGCATACGGGTGGATTCTCTAGATGTGGATACGTTTCGTTTAATGAAAAGGTCTGGGTGTTACACTTTCACGGTGGCGATTGAATCCGGTTCGAACCGGGTGTTGCAATTGATGCAGAAGCAATTGACTGTTGAGACGGTACGCAAGCAGGTTGCAATGATGAACCGGGCCGGATGCAAACCCACCGGTCTTTTCATGATAGGGTTCCCTGGTGAAAAAAGGCAAGAGATTGAAGAGACCATCAAGTTTGCCAAAAGTCTTAATTTAAAACGAGCACAGTTTGCTATTTTCCATCCTATGCCGGGATCAAGGATATACGATGAGTTGAAAAACCAAGGCCGATTGAATTGCCTGGACTGGAGCAAAATTAAACCTTCTGAAGTGGCTTATGCCACTGAAATCCCGGAGAAAGAACTAAAACGGCTTCAAAGGAAGGCCTTTCTCTCTTTCCACCTGCGTCCCCGTATTTTAATATGTCAGTTGATGGAAATAAATTCCTGGAAACATTTTTGGTATTTGCTGAAGAGGGTCTTTTCCATGCTGTTTTAGACAGTTAAATTCTTCCCGAGGTATACTTATGCGTGAGAACTTTCTTGTCTTCGGAGCACCGGCAATTGAAACCCCTGAGATTGAAGAACTTGTTGATATAATGAAGTCAGGATGGTTGGGCACCGGCCCACGTGTTGCTCAGTTTGAGCAGGACTTTGCAGACTATAAAGGTGTAAAACATGTAGCCGCTGTTAATTCCGGCACAGCTGCTTTGCAGTTGAGTATGCTTGCCGCCGGGATCAAATCCGGCGATGAGGTCATTGCACCGGCTCTGACTTTTTGCGCCACTGTTAATGCTATTATTCACACCGGTGCCACTCCTGTACTGGCAGATATCCATCCGGATACGATGAACATTGATCCGCTTCAGATCGAAGAAAAAATAACCTCAAACACCCGTGCCATTCTTCCAGTCCATTTTGCCGGTCGTCCCTGTGATATGGATCGGATTTGTGTTCTCGCTGAAAAATACAGGCTTAAAATCATTGAAGATTGTGCCCATGTTATCGAAGCCGAGTACAAAGGGAAAAAGACAGGAACATTTGGTGACTTTGGCTGCTTTAGCTTCTATGTGACCAAAAATATTACTACAGGCGAAGGGGGAATGGTTATTGCCCGGACTGAAGAAGAGATTGCGCGGATAAAAATTAAGGCCTTGCATGGCATTGGGATAGTCTTCGGGCTTCCAGCCAAAGG
>JBHPCZ010000084.1:0-15458 GCA_042573625.1 Thermodesulfobacteriota bacterium | reverse complement strand
CCGGTTGAGTTATGTCTCACCTGTCGGGGTACCCCGGATCAATATAACCTCTCCGGGTCCTCCGCCAGAGGCGGAAGGTTTAGGTCACAACTAAGTTCCTATTCTGAGTTCTGCATAAGGGTTGTCTGCTCGACAAATTCCTTCACAAAGATAAGATCACTTTTCATTTTAGCTTCACCTGCCGGAACCCTGGCAAATTTTATCGGGTCCGTCGACCGGAACAACTCCCTGAGGGGTTGTTGCAGTCCGACGTGTAATCCCAGTTGTTCGACCCTTGGCAAAAATTCCTCTGTAGTCATCTCCGGAGCATTGATATGATATCTACCCCGAATATAGTGCCTTAAAATGGCTGAAAGACGAAAATAGAATGCTTTTTCATCTGAATTTTCCTCAGTTGCCAGTTCGTCCAGAAATCTTAACGCCGCAACATCCGGTGGAAGCGGAGCAATGTCGAGTTCCGCTGCCTTTTTTCCGCGCTTTTTCCAAAAATAAAAACCCACGAACAGAAGCACCAGAAGGAGTGCTCCCAAAAGCAGGCAGTAGAAAAGAACCGGATCGACCCCTGCCTTTTCAGGGGGTTTGATATCATGAATGTCGGTCATCTCAGCGGCACTTTCAGCCACGCTGCTTTCAGATGGTTCGCTGGACGAAGCTTTCAAACTGTTCGGGGCTTGCTGCGCAGACAGCATCGCGTTGGAAAAAAGAATCCATATACTGATACCGATACATATGAAAATCCAACGCATTATCGCTTCCTTTTTTCCCGAATACGGAAATATTGTGTCAGCGTGTCCACCACATCGCTTTCTGTGTACATTTCGATACAGTCGATATCCGTCCCTTTCAGCATATCAAGGGTCTTGTTATGTTCACGACGCTTATTTGCTTCAAATAGATGGCGAGTTTTTGGATCGGATGCATCAAAATACGAGATTTCTCCGGTCTCAAGGTCTTCAACGGATAGGATGCCCGCTTCCGGTAAAACAAAATCCCCGGGATCAGAAAGAAGAATCCCGACAAACTCATGCTTTTTTGAAGCGGTCTTGAGCTGGTGTAAATAATCGGTGGATAAAAAATCAGAAATCAGGAAAGCAATCGTTCTCTTCCGGCACACCCGGCCGAGATATTGCACGGCGTGTTGGATGTCAGTCCCCTTGTGCTGTGGCGTGAAGGCGAATATCTCTTTGATGACCCGCCACACGTGCGCAGATCCTTTTTTGGGTGGGATATATTTCTCCACCCTGTCCGTAAAGAGGATCGCGCCGACCTTGTCATTATTGCGGATCGCATTGAACGCCAGAATGGCGGCGATCTCGGCAGCGGATTCTTTTTTCAAACTCTCTGTGGTTCCGAAAGATCCCGAAGCGCTCATATCCACAAGCAGCATGACGACAAGCTCGCGTTCTTCACGATACAGTTTGACAAAGGGGCGCCCCATCCGGGCCGAAACCTTCCAGTCAATACTTTTGACCTCGTCACCGGGGGTGTACTCTCTGACTTCTTCGAACTCAATACCCGTACCGCGAAACACCGATTTATAATGACCGGCCATCATGGTATTAACCTGCCGGCTGCTTTTAATATGGATTCGTTTTATTTTTTTTATGAGTTCCGGAGAAAGCATTGTCTGTCACACGGCAACCATTATGGGACTTCAACAGAATCAAAAAGGTGACCGATAATTTGATCCGTGGTGATATCTTCTGCTTCAGCCTCGTATGTCAGGATAATCCTGTGTCGCAAAACGTCAGGGGCGATGATCTTTACGTCCTGAGGAGTTACGTAAGCTCTCCCCTCAAGAAAAGCGTATGCCCTGGCCGCCTGACTCAAAAAAATGGTCGCTCTGGGTGAAGCGCCGTACTGGATATAGTCGGCAATGTCCTTGTCCCCCATTTTGTAATCGGCAGGCTCCCGTGAAGCAAATACAAGATCGACAATGTAATCCTTGAGCTTGTCGTCAACGTATATCTCTTTAATGATCGAAACGATCTCATTGAGCTGAGAAGTATCAACAACCTGTTTGATCTGAGAAGGATTTTCAAATCCAACTCGATTCATAATCTCCTTCTCTTCTGTTTTATCCGGATAGTCCATCACGAGCTTGAACATAAACCGATCCACCTGGGCTTCCGGTAACGGATACGTTCCTTCCTGCTCAATGGGATTCTGGGTCGCCATAACGAGAAACGGGTCGGAAAGCGGGAAAGTTGTGTCTCCGATAGTCACCTGACGTTCCTGCATGGCTTCAAGCAATGCGGACTGTACTTTGGATGGGGCGCGGTTGATCTCGTCGGCCAGTATGATGTTATGAAATATCGGCCCTTTCTTAATTGTAAAATCTCCGGTCTTTGGCCTGAACACCTCGGTACCGATAAGATCAGCAGGCAGCAGATCCGGTGTGAACTGAATCCGTTTGAATTCAACATGGACACTGTCAGCCAAGGCTTTGACCGCGCTGGTCTTGGCAAGACCCGGAACACCTTCAATCAGTATATGCCCTTTTAAAAAGAGTCCCATGAGCAATCCGTCAATCAGTTTCCGTTGCCCTACGATAATCTTTTCGACTTCATTTCTGATGCTGTTGATGAGCAGATGCTTTTCTTCGATCCGTTCTTTTAATTCACCGACGTCCACCCTTTCCTCCTTGCGTCCAAAGATGTTGGTATTGACATGCTTGCTTGCCAGTTTCTATTCGATTTGTCACGTATCGGGGGATTTTTTATATTGAAAAATA
Source organism: Thermodesulfobacteriota bacterium (assembly GCA_042573625.1). Taxonomy (GTDB): domain Bacteria; phylum Desulfobacterota; class Desulfobacteria; order Desulfobacterales; family UBA11574; genus JBHPCZ01. The sequence continues at coordinate 12,724 of JBHPCZ010000084.1, read as the reverse complement.
ACAAAAAAATGAGAGTTGTCAAGGCGATATGGGCCACCGAAGGTTTTGGTCAACCGCCCAGGTAAGCGTTTTTAACTTCGGGATCGGCGAGAAGCGCTTCAGAACTTCCTTCCAATACAAGATTGCCGTTCTCAAGTACATAGCCCCGCTGCGCGAATTGAAGCGCCAGTCGGGCATTCTGCTCAACAAGAAGAATGGTGGTTCCTTCTTTATTGAGTTCCATAAGCGCTTCAAATACGCTGATCATCAACAGAGGGGCCAGCCCCATAGACGGTTCATCCAGCAGCATGATCTTCCTTCCGCTCATAAACGCCCTTCCGATGGCCAGCATCTGCTGCTCTCCGCCGCTCAATGTGCCGGATTTCTGTGTTTTTCGTTCCTCAAGGCGAGGAAAGATGGAAAAGACCCGATTAAAATCCTGATCGATTCTTTTGCTATCCTTTCGTGCAAAGGTCGCCAGTTTAAGATTCTCCATAATGGTCAGGTTGCCGAAAAGACGCCTGCCCTCCGGGACATGAGAGATGCCAAACCTGCTGACCACTTTGTCGGCGGGGTATTTGAGCAGGTCTTTTCCCATAAAGGTTATTTTGCTTCCTGCTTCAACAGGGGTCATGCGGGAAATTGCCCGCAAAGTGGTGCTCTTTCCGGCACCATTGGCGCCAATAATACAGACAATTTCGCCTTCGTCGATCTGAAAGTTTACGCTGTTAAGCGCTCTAATATTGTCATAGGAAACGCTCAAGTTTTCAACCGACAAAAACATCAGGCCACCCTCTCCTTGCCCAAATAGGCTTCAATAACTTGGGGATTGTTTTGTATTTCTTCCGGCGTACCCTCGGCAATCACCTGACCAAAATTCAGGGTTTGAATGATCTCACAGAGTTCCATGACAACTTTCAATCTGTGTTCGATAAGAAAAATAGCCAGTCCCAGTTTTTCATGAACCCGGCGAATAATCTCCATCATCTGAATCAACTCTTCCGGATTCATACCCGCAGAGGGCTCATCCAAAAACAATATCTTGGGTTCCGTGGCCAGCGCCCGGGCCATCTCCACTCTTCTCTGATCGCCATATGACAGGTTTGTCACAACCTGATCCGCACGGTGTTCGATACCCATCATTGTTAAGAGGTGATAGGCTTTCTCCTCGCTCTCTGCCTCTTCCCTGTGTCGTTTGGAAGTACCGAAGAAAGCCCCGATCAATCCGTAGCTGATTTTGGAATAACGGGCCAGTTTCACATGTTCAAGGACGGTCATATGCCGCCACAATTGCATATTCTGAAAGGTTCTGCCGAGGCCCAGGGCGGCAATCCGATGGGGTTGAAAACCTGTTATTCTTTTGCCGTCCAGGATGATATCACCTTCAGTGGGTCTGTAAATGCCGGTAATGAGGTTGAAAATGGTGGTCTTGCCTGCACCGTTGGGCCCGATCAGACCGCGAACCTGACCGGCTTCAATCTCCAGATCATAGGTGTTGACCGCCCGCAATCCGCCAAAGTCGTGACTCATTTTTTTTACTTGAAGTAACGCCATGTTGCACTTTTTTTAATCATATTTGAGCCACAAAGACACAGAAAAGCATAGGATAACATTTCATTTTTGCGGCAAATCATTTCCGGTTCCGGCCTGTCCGGGTCAGGGTTTCTGTTTCGGTTCTATCAGTTTCCTGACGTTAAATTCCTTAAAGGCAATGAGTCCCGTGGGGCGGTAGATCATCACCAGGATGAGAAGAAGTGGAATAATGATCCACTTGAAAATCTCCAGCGGACGAAGGGCTTCGCCAAGGAGACTTAAACTCACGGCACCGACAATCGATCCGTAGACCGAGTTCAGCCCGCCAAAATAGACCATTGCCAGGACCTCGGCAAGTTTCTGAATGCCGAAGGTGCCCGGGTTGACATACCTGAGTACATGGGCAAAGAGACCGCCGGCCACGCCGGCCCAGAATGCCGAAAACATAAACGCCACTATTTTTGTGCGTTTCGTGTCGACGGTCATGGCATTTGCCGCCATCTCATCATCGCGTATCGCATTCAGCGCCTTGCCCAGGGTAGAGCGTACAAAATTGTTGATGATCCATATGCAGGCAACGGTCCACAGAAACACGGTGGGCAGGTTGGCCCAATCCGGCTGACTGCTCAACCCCCGCGGCCCCCCCACGAATTCCAGGTTCTCGATCACACTCTTGACGATAAACATAAACGCCAGGGAGATAATGGCCAGATAGTCGCCTCTTGTCCTGAAGGAAGGGATTGCGATCACCAGGGCGCCCAGCGCCGCTATTATTCCGCCGGCGATGAGTGCAAAGGGGAATATGAACGGGCCCAATGCAGACGGAAGGAGCGCGGGTCCAAAAAGCCGATCGTTAACAAACAGAAGCAGTGTGACGACCGAAGCGCCATATGCGCCCAGAGCCATGAACCCGGGGTGTGAGCAGGAAAACTCTCCCATATAGCCGTTGATCACATTCAAGCTCAAAGTGACCATAACGGCAATTAAGGTGAGCTTGAGCGTAAGGCCCCTGTAGGCACTGATATCGGCCCACAGATGCAACGCGGTGTAGATCAGACCGAGGTAAACGACGACAGAAAACAACATGGGCAATCCGATGAGTTTTGTTGCAAGCCGGTTCGCCAAAGGGCCGCTTAACCTCGCAACGGCACATATCGGGAAGCCGTATATCAACATCACGTAGAGGATGGCGCTGGGGATCAACAAGGGCTTTTTGAGCATGATGAGAACACCGAACAAAGCCGGTATTTTGGGCAGTCGCAGAACATCGGCCGCCAGATCACCCAGAAAGTGTTCAAGCACCACCGCGATCAGTATTCCTAAAAGCCAGCCCAGCAGCGGAACCCGGGAAAAGAAATCGAAAATCTTGGCTCTCAATGTATTTATATTTTTTGATGAATTGTCGCTTTTAACTTCCATGCCTTATCTTTGTTTCTCTATCTTCCGCCTGAAAATTTCAAACACTTACAGCCTCAACTTTGCACTGTATGGCTCGCCAAAGAAACCGTGCGGTCTAAAGGTCAGAATGAGTAAAATTATGGAATAGGCGATCAGATCACGCAACGTCGAAGGAAAAATCATGGCCACAAAAATTTCAATAAAGCCCAGCAGGAAACCGGCCAGCGTAGCTCCCATAATGGAACCTCTTCCCCCTAATATCGCAGCCACGAAAGCTTTCCAGCCGAATAGAATACCCATATAGGGGTCTAAAACCGGGTAGGCAATGCCAAAAAGTATCCCTGCAGCGGCTGCAAGCGCCGAACCAATGGCAAACGTCAGGGCGGCAATGGTATTGATCGGCACTCCCATTAACGGTACAACAACATAGTCAAAAGCCATCGCCCTCATGGCCATTCCGTACTTGGTCCTTCGTACAAACTGATGCAGCGCAAGCATAAGCATCAACGAGACGCCGACGATCAATATTTTTTTATTGGTTACATAGACGCCGCCGATGTTGTAAGTGGTTGATTGGATCAGCGCCGGAAACCGTACCCTTCTCGCGCCCAAAAGGGCCAGGTTGCCCGTTTCCAGGATGATGCCGATCATCAGGCCGGTAATGGCAGCCGAGGCTCGAGGGGCTTCTCGCAAAGGCCGATAACCCAGCCTCTCGACCAATATACCCACAAAGGAAGTCAGGAACATGGAGATGATAATGGTCAACGCCAGGATTAACCAGTTGGGCAGGGCAATGGCACCCATTGAAGCCAGCGCTGTAATTCCTGTTGCAACACCAAAGCCGATGTATGCGCCGACCATAAATATATCGCCGTGCGCAAAGTTGAAAAGCATCAGGATGCCGTATACCATGGAGTACCCCAAAGCGATCATGGCATAGAAACTACCCCACTGCAGTGCGTTGACCAGGTTTTGGAAGAAAAATGTCATCAGGTCACTCCGTGTTCATTCAAAAAGGCGGGCTCAGGGCGCATTGCCCTGGCCCGCCCCATTGTGCAATGTTTCTAAACATCTGCTGACTTCGACGTTCTGTAAAAGCGTCTGTCATCGGGACAGAATACGCTCCTCAATTATTACTCCTATGGGCAGACAGAGTTGAAAAATTCGAACTCTCCCTTGTTGCTGATTTTGACAATTACGGCACATTTGATGGGGTCACCATCTTCGGTAAAGGTCATCTTTCCGGTGATGCCGTTGAATTCTTTGATCTTGGCCAAAGCATCGCGGATGCCCTGGCGATCCTTCTCTACATTCCCGGTAATTTTACCGTAAGACTGGATGGCCTTCTGAACAATTTGGAGGGCGTCCCAGGTTAGAGCACCCACATCGTCCGGCACATAGCCATGCTTCTTCTTGTAACGATCAATGAATTTTTTGGTTGCGCCGGTTGCGCCGGCAGCGGCGTAATGGGTACTGAAGAATAGTCCGTAACAGTCTCTGCCGCAAAGTTCTACGGTTTCTGCCGAGCCCCAGCTGTCACTGCCCACAATCGGATTAATCCAGCCCAGTTCATGCGCCTGCTGCACGATTAAGGCCACCTCATTATAGTACTGGGGTGTGAACAATACTTGAGCGCCCGATCTTTTGATTTTCGTCAACTGTGAGCTAAAATCGGTGTCTTTGGTCGTGAAACTCTCAAAGGCCACCACCGAGCCGGGACCGTTCAACTTTTCCCAGGCCGATTTGAAGTACTCTGCGAGGCCTTTGGGATAGTCGCTTGCCACATCGTATAAAACAGCAGCCTTGGTAAAACCGAACTCTTCTTTGATAAAATTGGCCAGCACCGGTCCCTGGAAGGGATCGAGAAAGCAGCCGCGGAAAACATAGGGCCGGTCTTTGGTTGTATCGGGATTTGTAGACCAGGGACTGATCATTGGTGTTTTCCAGTTGTTGGCAACGCCACCCGCAGGTATGGCTTGCTTGGATGACTGGGGTCCGACAATGACCAGAACTTCATCCTCCGTAATCATCTTGGTGGCAACCTTCACCGCCGATTCCGCCTTGGACTCGTTATCCTCGATAACCAACTCGACCGGATATTTCTTTCCTCCGACATCAAGACCACCGGCAGCCTTTATATCTTCAAGCCACATCTGAGCGGCAAACTTGCTGCCCTCTCCAACCTTGGGGATATCTCCGGTCATGGGCGCATTGATGCCGACCTTGATCGTCTTTGCCCTAGACCAGGCACAGGGAGCAAAAATCAAACTGAACACCAGACACCAAACAACGAGTAATAAACTTTTTCGCATAGCTACCTCCCTCCCTAAAATCTGTTAACATGCTGAATTAATTAATATTGGCGAGATTTTGATCACTTGATTTGCTGGTTTGGCTCAATAGCACAATGCCAATTAATTATCAACAACTCTTTGAACAGGTCATTAAAAACGGTGTCATTTAACTTTTTTAATATCAGAAATCAATTCTTTAATAATCGTCAGAACATTGCGCCCCCGTTCAAGGGAAATGCGATGCGCGTCATCAACAAGTTTAACAGCCTGGCGCTCCAATTCTTGAATCGTGGGCACGGGAAGGTTCATCCGCTGATATTGCCATGCCAACAGACGGACCGCCAAACGTTCCTCCTGGCGTCTTATAAATCTCACACTGCTGTCTCCCGTCTCTCTCTTTAAATCCGCTTAACCTTCAACATGTTCGTCGTACCGCTGACATAGACGGGGTGTCCGGCTGTAATGACCACGATATCCCCCTTTGAAATACTTCCTTTGTCAAGCGCCGACCCTGCGGCCTTGTCGATCATCTCGTCTGTATCCTTAACATCTTCAATTAAACTGGGAATGCATCCCCAGTAAAGCGCCAGGCGCCTCACCGTCGCTGTATCAGGGGAAAGGGCTATAATTTTGGGATTGGGCTTAAAGCGCGAAATATGCCGGGCTGTTGAACCGGATCGTGTCGTCGCGATAATGGCGGACGCATCGAGAATATCTGCCAAAACACACGAAGCATACGCGACGGATTCTGAAATATTTTTCTTAGGCATAAGTTGCAGGTATTTCTCGTTTGGAAAATGCCTTATAGCCTCCTGGGCAATACGTGACATGAATTGAACGGCTTCCACCGGAAAATTTCCGATAGCTGTTTCTTCGGAAAGCATCACAGCATCCGCACCGTCTAAAACAGCATTGGCCACATCCGCTGCTTCGGCCCTTGTCGGGCGCGGAGAATCAACCATTGAGCGAAGCATCTGCGTGGCAATGATGACCGGTTTTCCCATGGCACTTGCCTTTCTAACCAGCATCTTCTGAATCACGGGGACATTTTCCAGCGGTATCTCTACACCCAAGTCACCCCGGGCGACCATGATTCCGTCAGAAGCATTTATGATCTCATCTATGTTGTCCAAAGCTTCGTGTTTTTCGATTTTTGCGATAATCGGGGTGTCTTTGTTTTCACTCTCTATGATATCTCTAACCCTCAAGATGTCGTTCGCCCTTCTCACAAAGGACAGGGCGACATAATCCACATCATTGTGCAGGCCAAAAAGAAGGTCTTCCCCATCCTTTTCCGTAAGGAAATCCGCACGGATCGTTCCTGTCGGCAGATTGATGCCTTTATACGAGGTAAGAATACCCCCGGTAACGACCTCGCACTGGATTTCGGTTGGGCGGGTCTGTTTTACGAGCAGCTCCATCATGCCGTCAGCCAGAAGTATCCGATCGCCTGCTTCAACTTCCAGCGGAAGGTCATGATAGGAGACCGACACGCGCTTTTGCGTGCCAAGTATATTTTCATTGGTTAATGAAAACCTCTGTCCGGGCTCGAGCCGAACCCCAGGTTTGCGAACTTTGCCCACCCTGATTTTCGGCCCGCAAAGATCCTGCAAAATTGCAACAGGCTCACCCAGTTCCTCGGAAAGCGCGCGAATACTATGTATATTTTCAAGATGTTCCGAGTGAGTACCATGGGAAAAATTGAGCCGCGCCACATTCATCCCGCTGTGGATCAATTTACGGATAACCGCCGGTGACCGGCTGGCAGGTCCAATTGTACATACGATTTTGGTCTTATTCTTGAACTTCATTTTACCGCGATCTCCTTAACAAATACTTTACCACACGATAGCCATCCGGCAGAGCTATGACTTTAAAGCTGAAGAACATCCGTTCATTTTTATCGCGCATCACACCTTTCCGAAAATCCGAAAGATCATATCCTCCAATACCATCTTGGGGTTTTGGCCGGTAGACTTAAGCCTTAAGTCAGCTTCACTTAAATGATTCAAAGCCGCGAGGAGCTCTTGCTTCGTGAACCTTTCCGATTTCTTAAGCATCTGATACGCCGGATAGGGATTGTTCGGGTTTTTAACAACCATAAGATCGGTAATCAATTTACCCTTTTTCGACTTTTTCTTTTCAGCGTGCTTTGCCTTTTCCTCTTTCGATTTCATCTCCCCGTGGCCCGACACCCTATTCTCCCAATCTTCCAATTGATTTAAAAGATCCTTATCAAACGCCTGCATCGCCGGCATGGCACGCGTTTTAAAATGACCAAAGGAATCACCCGAATGCCAGTCGCTTCCATAGGAGCTTTCCACAAAATCCTTAATCAGAAGGAGGTGCCTGAACTGTTTGAGCGCTGCGGCCAGAAGCTGGAGAGGATGGTCAATATCACCGCCTGAAAGGAGAGAGTCCATGTAAAAGAAGGCCTTTTCAATGTTTTTGTCCGTCACCGCATTTGTAAATTCATATATGGGATCTTTCTTTGTGCGCTTTAAAACAGCTTGAACATCATTGATTGTGATCTCTTTCCGGCTCCCTACATAATTCACAAGTTTCTCGAGATTGCTGGAAAATGTGCGCATGTCAAAGCCGGTCATCTCATTCAAAGCCGCGTATGCGGCCTTGTCCATTCTTTTCCCACCCTCGGTTAGAATCTCCTTCATCCTTTCCTTCAAGACAGCTTCCTGGGCCGTCCTGTCTGCCATGCGATCCCCTTTAGGGACCGAGCAATCTATAATCATGCCGGAATTACGAATACTCTGAAAAAGCTTCCGGCGTTTATCAACCCTATCCGTGGTAATGATCAGATGGTTTCCCTTTGGAAATCCTGTTTCTATGGTTTTCTCTAAAAGTCCGGCCGTATCTTTTGCAGGGGGTATAAACAAGTCTTTTTGCATGCAATAATTTACAGTTTCCTCCATCCACTTGTCATCATCCAGTCTGCTCTCATCTAACCTTAGCGTTTTGTATTTGTCCCCCTTGCGAATATCTTCAAAGGAAAGATTTAAAAGACTAAGCATGTTTAAAAGATATTTGGCGGACTTTTCAATATCATTATTATCGTATGCCTGTTTTGCCTTTTTAAGAAGCCCGGCCTCATCCTGTTTGGTATAAAAAACCTGTGCGTCACAAATGGCAACAACTTTTTTACCGGGCAATAGAGAAAAAGTGTTTATCCGGAGAATCGCTTCTTGAATATTTTCATTTGTCCCGTCTATCCGGTCGTAATTGAGGGACCGGTCTGAGTCCGGAATCAATACGGCCAAAAGGCCATTCAACGCAGTTTTATAAAGCGATTCCTCTCCATAAATAAGATATACCGGTGCAACCCGGCCATTTTTCGGTTCTTTCAGGCCATTTAAGTATTCTGATAGCGCGTTGTAGTGAATTTCAGGCATAAAATCGCTTCTCGAACCCATATGTTATTAGTTTCTCAGCAATATATTTATTACACCACGAAGTGCACGAAGAAGCACGAAGATTTTATCTTCTTCCTTCGTGATCTTCGTGGTAAAAACAAAACTGATCTTTCTATTTTAGAATTACCAGCGGAGCAGTTGAGTACCAAAAACGCCTTATTTTTCAATTTCCAATTTCTTAAAAAGCGTGCCAGGACGCAGGAGCATAATAACGGCGACTACTGCCATGGACAACCCCAATACCTGAGAAACAGAAAAAATTCCGAAAAGAGAATCTCCTCTATCATCACCTCGAAACACTTCCAAAAACGATCGAGTGATCCCGTAGAGAAAAACATAAATCAAGAAAAGCTGACCATCATATTTTTTCCGACGGCGAAAACACCAGAGAACAGTAAAAATCATCAAGTTGTTCAAAGAAGAATAGAGTTGTGTGGGGTGAAGGGGTATACCGATGGGTGCCAGGCTGTCCGGGTGTGTGAACTTGACGGCCCAGGGAAGGTCACAACCCCTGCCGTAGCAGCACCCGGCAAAAAAACAACCCATTCTGCCCAAAAAATGGCCTATGGCAATGGACGGCGCCATTATATCTGAGGTTTTTGGGATGGATATTTTTTCATTCTTCAAATAAATTATCGCGGCCCCCACCGCAGCGATAAACCCGCCGTAAAATACCAACCCGCCGTTCCAAATTCGAAAAATCTCCAGTGGGTCTGAAAAGAAAATCTCAGGATTTATGACAACATATAAAAACCGTGAGCCGATGATGGCCGCAATCAGGATATAAAAACAAAGATCCATTATCTTTTCCTGATCTTCACCAAGCAATCCAGCCTCACGCTTGGCCAGTAGTATTCCAGCAACAAAACCGGCGGCAACGAACGCACCATAAGTGAAAATCGACAACTTACCTATTTTAAACAGGACAGGATACATTTTTCGATGTTGGATTTTCGATTTTGGATTCTATCTCTGGAATTTTATATTCCAAAATTGATCACGGGGAGAGTCAAATCAGACTTTTTTACGAAACCGTCAAAATTCGCAATCCAAAACCCACCATCGCCCGCTATTCCGGCATCTTCTTGAAGAGCAGGTGAATGAGAATTATTGACATTCCAACCGTGATGGCGCTGTCTGCGACGTTGAAAGCAGGCCAATGCAAATTTTCGATGTAAAAATCCAGGAAGTCAACCACTTTTCCAAATCGGATTCTATCGATCAGGTTGCCGATGGCACCACCTAGAACCAAGGCAAATCCCGTCGCCAGCAGGGGATGAGATCTGGGTATCTTTTGGTAAAGATAAAAAAGTGCACATACTGCCGTTGCGGTGATCAAAAGAAGCACCGTCTTATATAAACTTGAATTTTGATTTGCCATGAAACCGAAAGCAACGCCGGGGTTTTGAATATGGGTAAGGCTGAAAAATCCCGATATCACGGAAACAGACGTGTAAAGCGGCAGGGTCTTTAGAACCATGGCCTTTGTTATCTGATCAATAATCATGACCAGACCGGCCACTGTGAAAAGTTTTAGGTATTTTCTGTGTTTAAAAATTGATACTCGAGACTGAGAACTCGGTTCCAAATGAATACCTTAAATTGCTATTTTTCAGTTACCGAATATCCAATGTTCAACAAGGAATGTCGAATGACGAGGGGTCTCTGCTCTACCTTGGGTATACGACAGCGCCGTATTCTACAGTCAATCCAAATCGATGGCAAACAGGCTGTTTTCCTTCTACATTCGACATTGGATATTGAATGTTCGATATTCAACACACCGGTTGAATGATGCCTCACGTATCGTGGCACTCCGGATCGGTTGAACCCCTCCGGACCCTCCGGCGGAAGCGGTGGGTTTTAGACACAGCTAAGCAACATCTTATCCACTGAGCACACCCTGGCATCGATGACAGATGGTTGGATGTTGGGAACTTGTTCCCACTGACGTGTCATATACCCAACACCGTTCACACTTGTCACCTGCCGCAGGTTCAACCAGAATCGAAAGACCCTTAACGTCAGCACTCTCAACGGCGCCTGAAGGCTTGTTGTTCTTTGTCAGCGACAGCTTGGAAACAATAAACATGGCCCCTAAATCATCAGCATAGGGATATAGTTCATCGTAAAGGGAATTATCCGCATCGATGGTCACCGCTGCATCAAGGGAATGTCCGATGCGCTTGCTGACCCTGGCTTCTTCAAGTGCTTTTGTTACCTCGCCGCGAATTTCAAGGATGCGTTTCCACGTTTTTGCCAGTTTTTCATCTTTCCACGATTCATTTATTTCAGGAAGAGATGTAAGATGGACGCTCTTTTCCTTTCCTTCCCGCTCCGGCATGAAATCCCAGATCTCCTCCGCGGTGAAGGCGAGGATCGGTGCCATGAGTCTTGCCAGTGCATCCAGATGGATGTGCAACACGGTCTGTGCGCTTCTTCTGGCCACAGAATCCGAAGGTGAAGTATAGAGCCTGTCTTTTAAAATATCCAGGTAAAACGCGGAAAGATCAAGGGTACAGTAGTTGTGCAGGGCATGGTAGATAACATGAAATTCAAATGTATCGTACGATTTAATGCCCTTCTCGATCAGCTCCTGAAGTTTGTGCAGTGCATACCGGTCAATTTCCGGCATCGATTCATAGGGAACGGCATCCCTGGCAGGATCAAAATCGAATAAATTGCCCAGCATGAATCTGCTGGTATTTCTAATTCTCCTGTACGCATCGCTCAGTTGTCTCAGGATATTCTCGGAAATGCGGATGTCATCTCTGTAGTCCGACGCGGAGACCCATAAACGAAGAATTTCTGCACCGTGCTTTTTGATGACCTCCTCCGGTGCGACAACATTGCCCAATGACTTTGACATCTTTTTACCGTCAGCATCGACAACAAATCCATGGGTCAAAACCGATTCATAAGGGGCTTTACCCCGTGTGCCGACGGCAGTCAGCAAAGAGCTGTGAAACCAGCCTCTGTGCTGATCACTCCCTTCCAGATAAAGATCCGCAGGCCATTTTAAATTCGAGCGTTTTTCCAGGACCGCCGCATGGCTCACGCCGGAATCGAACCACACATCCAGGATGTCGCTCTCTTTTATGAATGTGTTATTGCCACACGCATCACATACGGAATCCTCCGGAAGAAGTTCCTTTACATCTTTTTCAAACCAGATGTCCGCACCGTTTGCTTCAAACAGCGTACTGATATGGTCGATAATCTCCGGTGTGAGGTAAAGGGATTCACATTTTTCACAATAGAATATCGCGATGGGAACCCCCCAGGCACGCTGCCGGGATACGCACCAGTCCGGCCGATTCTCGATCATACCGTATATTCTTTCTCTGCCCCAGTGCGGTATCCATTTGACCCTGTCGATCTCATCCAGAGATTTCTTTCTTAACCCGGTTTTGTCCATGGAGATGAACCACTGGGGGGTAGCCCGGAAAATAACCGGTTTCTTGCAGCGCCAGCAATGGGGATAAGAATGGTCCATTGTCTCCTGTGCGACAAGGGCGCCGTTCTCGTGCAGCGTGTTAACGATATTCTTGTTGGCCGCGAATACAAATTGACCGGCATACAAATCGGCCTCTTCCGTAAAGCAGCCGCTGTCATCTACCGGGGAATAGGCATCAATTCCGTACTGCAGCCCTACTTCATAGTCTTCGCGTCCATGTCCGGGAGCCGTGTGAACACAACCGGTGCCGGTATCCAGAGTTACATGAGAGCCGAGAACGATCAGAGATTCGCGGTCATAGATGGGATGGCGGCATTTTTTCCGCTCCAGTTTGTCGGCTCGGATTTCGGCAAGGATTGAAAAATCCGAAAACCCAAAGGCTTTCATACAGGTTTCTACAAGTTCGCCGGCCAGTATCAGCACCTCATCATTCTTCGTATCAACGGCAACATAATTAAAATCCGGATGAAGCGCCACGGCAAGATTTGCCGGAAGGGTCCAGGGGGTTGTCGTCCATATGACCACAAAAACGTCTTTCCCGGCCAACGCAGGGAACGCTTCGCTGACATCGTCTGTTAAAGGAAATTTGACAAAAATCGATGGAGATGTTTCATCCGCATATTCGATCTCTGCTT
>JBHPCZ010000083.1:0-15481 GCA_042573625.1 Thermodesulfobacteriota bacterium | reverse complement strand
CTTCATCTCTTTGGCATCATCGGCATTTGTCTCGTTTCCATTTTTTTTCTTCTGCTTTTTTTCCTTTAACTGCTCGGCTTTCTCGTTCCATTCCGGGTCTTTTTTCTCAAGACCGGGGGAAACATCCGTTTCCCAGCTTTTCTTCTCTCCTTTGTCCCACCCGGAGTGCGTTCCGCTGCGCTGTCCCTTTTGCTTCCCTTTTGCAAAAGTCCATGTCGCGGTGAGGGTGCAAGACAAAAAGACCACCGTAATCCAAAGCAATATCATCCGTCTCTTTGCCATCTTTTCCTCCTTTGTGTTTGTTGTGCAATATATGGTGTCTTGACGAGAGTTTCATACATTTGTGAGCCCGCGACGAGCGGCGGGATATCGAAGAGGATACAATCCATTATTATATCCCTTTTTTGAATTGGAAAGATAGGGTGCATCAATTTTAAGCATGAACAAGAATTGTGACATTGTCAAGAAAATTAGAAAAATTTATGCAGTAATTCAAGCAGGTTGTGCCACATTGTGTCACTTGTGAATATGAAGTGTCGAATGAAGAGAGAATGGGATTGATGAGTTCAATGAAAGGCTATCGGAACTGCATTCGCAGGCCAATATAGTGTCATTCACACTTGGCCAAGTGGGGTAACGGTGCCGGCAACCGATAACGCCTCTACGATTCAAGGCTCCATATCTTTTCTTTATACTATAAAATATAAATTAGAGGAGAATGCAGAATTGTTAATGAGCATTATAATAAACCCATGATTTTAAAAGCAATTATTATTTTTGAAACCAAACTTTTGGGTTTTTATAGAACAAAAAAACCTGATTCAAATGAATCAGGCTGAATGCTGATAAAAACGGGTATCTATCATAAAGCGATATAAAAAGAGCAGAGTCATTGATGCCCCTGCCTTCAACAAAGTGATATCCGTTGAAAAAAAATAGGTCAAACCTAAAAGGAATTCCTGTGGATGCCTTTCAATCGTTTAATAATTCTGCGTTCAACGCCACCTCTGCGGTCAGACCAACTCCTTCTGTCTCTTCCACTTCTTCTATTAGGAATACGGACTACATACAAGAATGCCCTTCTATCTCTTAAGGGTACCCGTCTGTCTCTTCTGGATCGTCTACCTCTATTATTTGCGACCATATTGATCATTAAACAATCCTAAAACAATAATCCTATTTTCAAGGCAGGGCATAACACAAACTCATCATCTTCCGCCTTGCATTATTGTATATTGAATTCAAGTTTTAATTCAGCTTTGTTTTGTTAGTTTAAGAAAAAGAGGTTTGATTGTCAATTGAGAAATCATACGGAAACACAATATATCGAAACCAGGTGAAGAGGGTGGCAAGTACAGATACCTTACATAAGCACAACTCAAAGATGACCTATCATGATTACATATATCTAAAAACCCGTAAAAAGTCAAAAAGGCAAACCCTCTGAAACGGATTTGCCCTATTGAAAAAACGAAATCACAGTTATTTTTAAGCCTGATAATTACAGTTTCATAGCAGATAGCAAAGGTTTTTAGTTGATGATTTTAAACCATAATCGGAAGAATCGTTGGATGATTAGAAGTGTTTTTGTGTTAACTCAAGGATATAAAAGCTTCACAGGACCGGCAAAGTTGCATCTTTTGTTCCCACTCAACAACATTACCACCACAATATGTGCCATTAATAAACCAGCATAAATTTCCCGAATTAAATTCCCAGGCCGGGCATTTATTTTTTACCCCTCGAGGGCATTGTTTGATAACCCAGCACGGCTTTCGAGTATTGTGGCGTTCTTTCATCTTGGAAATTAGAAAAAGCATCTGCCGCTCTGCGTGATTTGGTATGTTTCGCCAACCCTGCTCATAACTTTGTATAGCCTTCATAGACGTTCCGAGCATCTGGGCTATCTGACGTTGCGACTTGTTCATTTTTAGGCGGAAGCTTTTAAATTCCTTACTATCCATTTATCTAAGATCCCTGGAAGCAATATTTAGTATTACTGAAATTTAATAATTGATAGTACTGCTACCATTTTGTGGTATTCATGTCAAATGTAACTCTTATTTTTCACGACAACGGGCAAACTCAGTAAAATGGAATTGCCCTATCGGAAAACAATATCACAACATTTTTAAGCACTCAAAAAGCTGTGATTTATTGCAAATATCACAACAACGGCTGGATTGCAGATATCATATTTTGCCGGTGTCAGGTTAAGTGAATTCTGATTTAGACTGTTGTCAAATCATTTTCGTTCACGTACAGCTAATCTTCACTATCTAGGAAAAGTCTAATATAGCCACAATTGTTACAAATTGTAGGAGTTGCATGTATTGATGTTTGTCTTGTTTTATCCGAAGCATAGGGAAGAGCAACAATATCTTTTCCAAATCTCCAACTGGGGTTTTCGCATACAGGGCATTCGTCGGCGACGCTATTGGACCTAAAAAGACTGTTTGTTAATTGCGAATCGATAGGCATGGTATTTCTCCTTTTTTTAGACTTAATACTTATGGCTCTCGACAGCTGAGATATCTTGGCAAAAAAAACAACTCTGAAACAATTCTTTTCGATTACATAATTGATTCTGATCATTGTTAAATTATGTTCTTGACAGGTCCGCTGATCGCATCTTTGTGATCCTATCGTTTTACCACTTTGGGTGCGAAAAGATCATCCTCGAGTTTGCGGAGTTGTGCGGCGGCCTCTTTTTCTGAGTCAAATGCACCGATTAATAGTCGGGTTTTTCCGATGTTGTACCTATCTGGAACGGTATATGAACTGTATCCTTTTGACCGGAGATTGGATTCCATTGCTTTCAAGCTATGGTCTGCATCAAAAACACCCACCTGAATGGCATACGGCTTCTCAGCCACAATGGCATTCAAAGCCTTTTGCATTTTTATTTTTGAAACTGCAAGATGTGCTTCTTCCAACGTTCTGTAAACACCGATAGAAATACGATACCAATCTCCTTTGCCGGGGATGCGAACCAAAGATGCGAATGCCGGTAATCCTGCCTTTTTTAACTCTGTTATAAAACTTCTGGCTTTTTCTTCATCACGATAGGAGGCGACATGGATGGTGAATGGATAGACTTTTGGACTCAATGAAGCAGCATCTTTTTGAGTGGTACTTTCAGATAATACCGCTTGTTGGCTACGATCACGACCTGCTTTGATATTGATGATCTTCCAACCTGTTTCCTCTTTTTCCAACACCAGTGTTTTGGCCGATTCATCTGAAAAATTAGAAGATGTGTAAACCTGAATGAAACTGACTTCGACCCGGCCATCTATCACAGTTTCAGGGATGTTAATCTCCTTCAATTCTATTTGTATCCAGTCTTTTCTTCGGTTTTTTTGGACCTTGTTATTTTCCCAGCCGTTTTTGTCAAGTCCCTCTGAAATAAAATGATCCGAATAAAAAGACATGTAGGTTTCGATATCACCCTGCGCTCCCGCGGTATTTTGCCATGCAGTCTTCCATCCCATGAGAAATTCTTTTATTTCATCAGCGATAATGACCTCTTTTTTAATTTCGGGTATTACCTCTGGTTCAATATCGGGTGGCGCTTCCAATTCAACCCCGGGGATCTTTTCCTCTTCTGTTTCAGGTATAACCTCCTTTTCCCTGATCATTTTCTTTGAAGGCGTTGAATCAATGAGATCAACAGCTTCGTGTTCTGGAACAACGGCTTTTTGTTCCGGTAGCGCGACTTTTTGAGCTTGAGGTTTTTCAGGAAACCAGCCTGTTTTGTGCGAAATAAAAGATCTTAGTGTTTTAGTTATATTGAATTTGTCGGCTGGACCAAAAAGAGTGAATGCAATTGCTGAGAATAGAATAATCAGCACCAAGCCGAAAACATAAATTGCGCGGGAGGATTTTCGTTTAATTCTCTTTGTTTTAATTTTACCAGTATGTGCTTTTGTATATGGCGTCTTGATTTCGGCTTTTAACTTATCTTTTTCAATCCTTTTTACGTCGTGTTCGACGTGTCTCTTTTTCTTTTCAAGAATGGTACCTGGCGTGTCAATCGCTTTTATTTTATCTTTTGGTTTTCCGGTATCTGAGGGCGTCGTGATTGTTTCTTGGGGTTTCTCAGCAATTTTAGTCTTATCTTCAGATTTACTAAGGACATCTTCTATTACCGGTTCCATTTCAACCAGAGCATCTTCTGTTTTTCTGACCTCTTCTGTTTTGGCTGTTGTTTTTCCTGTATCCAATAAAGGCCGGCTTTTTTTATCGAACTCGAGTTCACCCCCAAATTGGCTGAACATCTCCTCTATTCCACATTCAATTTCACTCACTTCAACTTTTGCTTGGTCGATTTTTTCTTTTTTCCCCTTTACTTCTTTTACATCCACAGGACCCGCTTTTGTTTCTTTGCGTTTGGCAACAGGCTCAGTGTCAACCCTTTCGTCTTCAGCCTTGTCAGGTTTTTTTGTTTCATCTTTCCTTTTTTCTGCATCTACGGAATGTTCTCTTATTTTCTGGTATTTTTCATCAGGCGTAGCCTTAACCAACTCGCCTTTTGCTTTATCAGTATCTAATGAAGCCCGGCTTTTTTCATCGGATTCAGCCGAAGCTTCGGGTTTGCGCAATACGCCCTCAGCGGCAGGAACGGCCTCTTTTAGCTCATCTTTTTCTCCTAAAGCCGCTTCATCATCCTCTTCATCAAAAGTGAGACCATCTATAAGAGAAGATACTTTGTCATGGATCTTGTCTTCTTTATCATGTTTTGGTTTGCTGTCTGTTTGAACAACAAGCGCTTCTCCGTTGTTTTCCCCCTTCATTTCTTCTTTCAACTTCTTGAGCTGTTTAATTGCTTCTGCTCTTTCTTCAGGTGAACCGTCGATGGGCAGACCTTGGGCTTTTACCGGCGTGGTTTTCGCGATTTTTTTCTTGGTAGGGGCAGAGGTTCTCTTGGGTAGGGTCGCTTTCTCAGGTTTTTTGGGGACGGCGGTCCTCTTGCCGACAGGTTTTTTCTTGCCAGGCATTTTAGTTTTTCCTTGCTGATTAAACCGAAAAAGATCGATTTTCGGGAACAGGTGAATGACGTTAAATTCCAATTTGTTACAACTGAAGATTGCCCTGCAGAAAGCTGCGGATTAGCGCTTGCTGTTTCGATTCAGTTATAGGGCAGTCTCAATTTCTTCTGCAATACGAAGAGCAGCAGATTTCGGGTCCTTTGCATCCCTGATGGGCCGGCCGATCACTAAATAATCCGAACCGTTTTTAATGGCCTGGGCAGGTGTCGTGACACGATGCTGATCATCGATTCCAACGCTGTCCCAACGGGGCCGTATCCCGGGAGTAACAGCAATAAAGTCTTTTCCGATACCCTCTTTTATCATTTTTACTTCCATGCCTGAACAGACCACTCCAACGCAGCCGGATGCTTTGGCCATGGCAGCTCTTTTCATTACCAGTTTCGACACTTTCGAAGAATATATTTCCTGAAACCCGGCGGCATGCAGATCTTGACTGGAAACACTTGTTAAAACCGTAACGCCAAGGACGCCGACATTCCCGCGGCTGCCTGAAACAGCCGCATCCAGCATTTCTTTATTCTCTCCGCAATGAACTGTAGCAAACTTAACGCCGAGATCCGCAATCCGCTCCATTGCACGTGAAACTGTTGCGGGAATATCGTGGAGTTTCAGGTCGAGAAAGACATTGGCAGGTCCTGAAGCTTTGATGAACTTGATGATTTCAGGGCCGGTCTGTATGAACAGTTCCAACCCCACCTTGAAGGTTCCCACATGTCCGGAAAGAAGTTCAACATACTGTTTTGCCTCTTTTTCAGACGGGACATCCAGCGGGAAAATGATGTAATCTTTCGATAGCTTCATTTCTGTACCTCCGGCATCATCATCTTTTCCAATATATTTTTGAAATGGGAGTTTGTATTAAACGATGTCATATTGCTGTTCGATCCAGGACAGGTATTCTCCGCTTTTAACCCTTTCAACCCAGTTTTGGTTTGCCAGATACCAGTTGATGGTCTTTATTAGCCCTGTTTCAAACGACTCATTGGGAACCCAGCCCAATTCCCTTTCCAGCTTGGAAAAGTCCATGGCATACCTCAGATCATGACCCGGTCGATCCTTAACAAATCGAATCAAACCTCTCCGCCGTCCAAGGCCTGGATCCGGCCTTATCTCATCGAGAAGGTCACATATCATCCATACGACTTCAATATTCGGCATTTCACAACGGCCGCCGACATTGTATGTTTCACCGCGTCTTCCTTCTTTCATCACCGTCCAGACCGCCCTGCAGTGGTCTTCAACATACAACCAGTCTCTGACGTTTCGGCCGTCACCGTAGACCGGCAGGGGTTTTCCTTCAAGTGCGTTCAGTATCATCAGCGGTATCAGTTTTTCGGGGAATTGATAGGGGCCGTAATTGTTGGAGCAATTGGAAATGGTGATCGGTATGCCATAGGTTTTACCGTAAGCGTTAACCAGGTGATCGGAAGCCGCTTTAGAAGCGGAATAGGGACTGCTCGGCCTGTACGGCGTTTCTTCGGTAAAATGACCTTCTTCTCCCAGAGAACCGTAAACCTCATCGGTGCTTATATGGTGAAAGAGAGAGAGCTGATCCTGATACAACCGGGCCATTTCGAGAAGGTTAAAAGTGCCGATGATATTGGTTCTGACAAAGGCGTCCGGTTCGACAATCGACCGGTCGACATGGGATTCCGCCGCAAAATGGCAAACAGTATCTATTTGATATTTTTCGAAAATTTCAGCCGTTGCCTCCGGGTCACATATGTTGACCTTGATAAAGCGATAGCGTCCGGGATACTGTTCGCCGATTCCCGACAGGTTTTCAGGGTTTCCGGCATAAGTCAGGCTGTCAACATTTATGATTTGTCCGGTAAAATCAGATTCTGAAAGCAGATAACGGATAAAATTGGATCCGATAAAACCGCATCCGCCGGTGACCAAGATATTGTTCATAGAACCTCCTGCCCCGTGCAATGAGACCGAGACCTTTGCCCTCCCCTTTTTTGCCCAATCCCGGTGCCTGCCCTGTGCAATGCGAAGCCTATTTCACTGGGGTCAGGCTCAAATTTTAATCTTCGAAATACTCAATGTATTCCTGTGGTTAAAATTTTTGCCTTCCGTGGCCTTGAACAAAATTGAACATTTTTCAAAGGTCTCGGAGATCTTTGAAAAACACTCCCTTTTACCCCATCCCGGTGCCTGCCCCGTGCAATGCGAAGTCTATTTCACTGGAGTCAGGCTCAAGCTAAAACACCGACAGTGTTGATCGAGGCATTGTTAAACAGCCCTGTTTCCAAGTCAGTCTCCCTGACCCTGTACAAGATTTCTACATATCGCAAAATGTTTTATCTATAAAGTTATTTTATGATCACTTTAACACGAGTTTACACGATTTGAAAAAGATTATCCATGGAGCGTTTAATAGAGAAAACTTCCCGATCCCTTAAATATTTAAGAAATCTATTGAAATAACTGACTTTAAAATGATATGAATCTTTTTCCAAATCAATTTTTCTTTAACGGATTGAAGCGTACCCTGAAGAAAGCTTCAGGAAATACGCGCGCTTTTTATGTTCAAATCGGACAGCTTCAGAGAGTAAAAATGGAAATAAACCAAAAACAGAAGACGCTTTTACGAATGCTGCCCGGTATCGACAGTATTCTCGAATTCGCAGGAACGGAACCTTTCTTTGAGACTGTTCCAAAAGCGATTCTGGTTCGTTCTGTACGATCGGTTATCGAGGATCTTCGAACCTCGATACTTGGCGGCGGCCAAGATGTAACTGAGGAAAGCCTGGCACATTCTCTGATCCTTGAAAAGATAAAAAATGCTGCACATCAAGCCATGACACCGAATCTAATCTGTACGGTGAATGCCACCGGTGTTGTTGTTCATACAAACCTCGGCCGGTCGTTACTTGCCGATGAAGCTGTCCAAAATATTTCAAACATTGCAGGGAGGTATTCGAACCTGGAGTTCGATCTTTCAGCGGGGAAACGCGGCTCCAGATATAGTGCTGTCGAGGATATCCTGTGTGAAATAACCGGTGCTGAAGCGGCCATGGTGGTAAACAACAATGCCGGCGCCACATTTCTTTGCCTGGAAACAATAGCCAAGGAGAAAAAAGTTGTTGTATCGAGGGGGGAACTTGTCGAAATCGGCGGTTCGTTCAGAATTCCTGATGTAATGGCAAAAAGCGGTTGTATTTTAAAGGAGGTGGGAACCACAAACCGCACCCACCTGAAAGATTACGAGAGCGCCATCGAAAACGACACCGGACTTCTTTTAAAGGTTCACAAAAGTAATTACAGCGTTGTCGGCTTTACTGCTGAAGTTTCGCTTAAGGCGTTGGTCGATTTGGCTGCTAAATTTAACATTCCAGTGATGGAAGATCTCGGCAGCGGGACTTTTATAGACTTTTCAGACTACGGCTTGAAAAAGGAACCGACGGTACAGGAATCCGTGGCGTCGGGAGCGGATGTTGTCACTTTCAGCGGGGACAAACTTCTCGGGGGCCCGCAGGCCGGAATCATCGTGGGGAAGAAAGATGTTCTTGATAAGATCAAACAAAATTCGCTGACCCGGGCACTTCGAATAGACAAGTTAACATTGGCAGCCCTTGAAAGTACCCTGCGTTTGTACATTGATCCGGGAAAGGCGGTTGACACCATTCCCACACTGCGCATGTTGACACTTCCCTATGATTATATTGAAAAGAAAGCGGATCGACTCTTCAAGATGCTGGAGGGTATTGGCGATTCCCGGATGAGTGCTCAGCTTCTCAACCTCTCATCACGGGCTGGCGGCGGTTCACTCCCGCTGCTGGAACTTCCCAGCAAATGCGTGGGCGTCACGATTCAGGGAATTTCAGCAAATGCGATCGAGAAATCCATGCGCGAAAGTACACCGCCCATCATCGGAAGGATAGAAGAGGATATTTTTATCATGGATCTTCGAACCATACAGGATGATGAACTCCAGATCATTAGTAATGCTTTTGGCAGTATATTGAAGAGGCTCGGAACATGACACATTGCCCGGAAGGCGACCATGGCGACAGCAAATATAACCTTGAGTCCCTGTTTAACAGGGCAGATGCCGTGCCGAGGGAAAGAAAAACGGCTGAAACCGCCTTTGTCGGCAAAGATGAACTGTCCGAGGTGTATCCGGATATACTCACTGGAAAAGCATTTATCGATCATGCCTTGACCCGAACTGACGCATCATCGAACTTTGGCGTCATGGTTTTCCGAATCGACAGGCCCGAAGGTAAAAACGATGAAATTGAGAGCCATCCCAATAAAGGTTTCCGGATGGATGTTGCCGGAGCGATTGATGCGATATGTAAAGAAACAAATGGAGTATGGGGGCGACTCGACTCCGGCATCTTCGGATCTTTTTTCCCGGAAGGAAGCACAGACGCAGGCCTTGAACTGGCCCAAAAAATCAGAGAGCGGCTCGAAAAACGAGGGAATAAAACCGTATCCATAGGTATAGCTTCATACCCTACAATTAGCTTCAGTAAAGCCCAGATTGTCGATAATGCCTGCAAGGCGCTTGATCACGCCGCGTTTTTCGGCGCTGACAGCACGGTTGCCTTTGATTCGATAAGTTTGAACATCAGTGGAGACAAATTGTATCAGAACGGAGACATTGACGGGGCCGTCCGAGAATATACAATGGCTCTCATGCTCGATCCGTCCAACTTAAACGTGCGAAACAGTTTAGGCGTCTGTTACGGCATCCAGGGATCTTTCGAAAAAGCAAAGAATGAATTTGAAACAGCCATGCAGAATGATTCCAGCGAGGTCATGCCCGTATACAACACCGGTATTGTAAACATGCTGATGGGAAATAAAGAGGAGGCCCTACAACTTTTCCATGAAGCAGACAGTTTAGATGATGATGTATTTGAAGTGGCGTTTCAGATCGGCAGGCTTTACCTGGAGATGGAAAACCCTGAGAAAGGAAAAAAATTCCTGAAAAGAGCGACGCTGCTCAGACCTGAATCAGGGATCGCTTTTCGATACCTTGGTGAATGTTTCGCTTCCATGGACATGATAGACGAAGCGGTTTCGGCTTACAAAAACGCGATCAGAAGCAATCCGAATGATGCGGATTCACTCTCCGCCCTTGGATACCTCTTTGAAGCTCAGGGCGAGAATCCGGAGATTGCAAAGACGTTTTGCAAACAGAGTGTTGAAATTTCGCCCGAAAACGGTCTTTTCAGGCATAGACTCGGCAGATTGTATCTCAAGGCGGATAGGCTCGATGATGCTATGAAAGAGTTCAAGATGGCAAGTCATTTTGGACATGACTCCAGGGAATATGTCGAGAAAATAGAAAACATGAAAGATTAGACGGTTTAACTATGGAAGAGGTTATTCTAAAAATACTCCAAGAAAGCATTACGGTTAAAGAAAAGGCCATAAAAGAAAACATGGTCCGCATCCAGAGCGCCGCCGACAGGCTCGCGTCGTGCATCGCTTCGGGCCATAAGGTTTTACTTTTTGGTAACGGGGGAAGTGCAGCGGATGCGCAACATATTGCGGCGGAATTCGTAAACCGATTTCAGATTGAACGGCCGCCGATGGCTGCCATTGCCTTGACCACCGATACGTCTATCATCACCAGTATCGGGAACGACTATCATTTTGATGAAATTTTTTCCAAGCAGATCAGGGCACTCGGGAAAAAAGATGATATCGCCATAGGCATCAGTACCAGCGGCAACTCGAAAAATGTTATCGAAGCCATAGATGTGGCGAAAACAATCGGTATTTTTACCATCGGGATGACAGGTCGCGGCGGCAAGCTTTCAGAATGCGTTGATCTCTTATTTTCGGTTGAATCAGACGTAACGGCAAGGATTCAAGAGGTGCATACAACCCTGGGACACATCCTGTGTGAACTCGTTGACAGAATTCTGTATCCCGAGGAATTCGAACCGGCATAGAATGGAATCACCATGTCAAACTCTTTTAAACCCATTGATCTGAGTCGCGTGAAAACATACCCCCTTTCAGGGCGAAAGAGCAAGGTGTCCGCGGACGATTTTGCCAGGGCCTGGGAAAAGGGATCCAGTTTTGAAAACTTTCTCGACGCTCTTCCCGGCATACTTGCCGGGAGCCATGTCAAATCGGTGATATCCGCCATTGCAGCGGCCTTTCAGAAAGATAAGGTCGTTGTTTTCGGTATGGGAGCGCACGTCATTAAAGTGGGGCTCAACCCCGTTGTCATCGACCTGATGGAGCGCGGCATCGTTACCGCTGTTGCGATGAACGGCGCGGGTATTATCCACGACATGGAACTTGCAATGTCAGGCCGGACATCAGAAGATGTCGAAGCATCCATCGGAAACGGAACCTTTGGTATGGCCCAGGAGACGTGCTCTTTTTTAAGCAGCGCCATTAAAAAAGCGGCAAGGGATTCGTTAGGGCTCGGCGAAGCGGTCGGTTCGACCATGATTGAAGAGCGGCTGCCGCTTTTGGACAAAAGTATTCTCGCCGCCGGTGTACGACTGGGCATACCTGTTACGGTTCATGTTGCCATCGGGACAGATATTATTCATATGCATCCCGAGTTCGACCCGGAAAAGACAGGTGGCGCAACCCACAGGGATTTTCGATTGTTCGCATCCGTAATATCTGCCTTGCAAGAAGGTGTATACCTGAATGTGGGATCAGCGGTCATTCTTCCGGAAGTTTTTCTGAAAGCGGTTACACTTGTCCGAAATATGGGACATCATCTGGAAAATTTCACTACGGTGAATATGGATTTTATTCAGCACTACCGTCCCATGACCAATGTTGTTTCCAGGCCCACGGCCAGCGGCGGTCAGGGATTTAACCTTGTGGGGCATCATGAAATCATGGTGCCGCTCATCGCGGCCGGGGTCATCGAAAAGATAGCGGCGGAGGGTTGATTTTGCAGTTGGGATGATTATGTTTTGGTGCCTTTGTGATATAGACAACTCAAGCTTCACAGCCTGATTTGCATTACAATCCATATCGCAGTTGGATTGGATGATTTTGGAAGGATTCAAGGGATCAAGGGGCCAAGGGCTTGCGGCGAGCTCAGCCGAGCGGTTCGAGTGAAATGCTAAGAAATTTTAGGATTCAAGGGGTCAAGGGTCCAGGGATTCAAGTGAGATGCTTAAAAATTACAGCGATCTGAAAGTCTGGTAAAAGTCGTAAAAACGCTGTTTTGATTTTTCTAGAATACCAAAACAATTCGCAAAAGAAGGAAGATACGGTCTGACATCTCGGACCAGAAAGGCCGCTGTGCCGATTCCTTCAAATATCGCAGGCTGATAAAATCGTTGGAGAACAAACACTTGAACCCTTGACCCCTGGAATCCTCGAACCCTCTTCTCCAACTTAATTGGAGAAGAACCTAATATAAATAATGCAATAAACGAGGAAGATTTAGATATGCCAATTTATGAATACCAATGTTGTGACTGTGGCAAGGATTTTGAATTCCTGGTTCTTGGAAGTGAGCAGCCGGACTGCCCTTCTTGTGCCAGCAAAAATATAAGTAAACAGATGTCTGCCTGCACTTTCTACAGCAAGGGAAGCCATGGTAAGACAGTCAGCTCTTCCGCCTCGGCCCCCTCGTGCACCGGGTGTGCTGCCACCAGCTGTACGAGCTGTGGAGACTGATGAAAAGGAGCGTTAAAATCGGAACCCGGGGGAGCAAACTCGCCCTCTGGCAGGCAAACTGGGTAAAATCGGCTATAGGAGAAGAACACCCTTCTTTTTCCGTTGAACTGGTGCCCATAAAAACAAAAGGCGATAAAATTCTCGATGTGCCCCTTGCCAAGGTCGGCGGCAAGGGGCTTTTTGTTAAAGAGATTGAAGACGCGCTTTTAGAAGGCCGGATCGATCTGGCGGTTCACAGCATGAAAGACATGCCTTCTGAAATACCCGGAGGGCTGTGTATCGGTGCGATACCGGAACGCGAAAGTCCCAATGACGTTCTGATTGCAAGAAAAGGAGAGTTGCTTTCAGAGTTGAGACCCGGCGCAATCATCGGTACCAGCAGTCTTCGTCGCGCTGCCCAGCTAAAATATGTGAGACCGGATATCGAGATATTGCCGTTAAGGGGAAATCTGGACACCCGTATTCGGAAACTTGAGACAGAAAATATGGATGCCATCGTCCTGGCGGCCGCAGGGGTCAAACGCCTGGGCCTTGAAAGCAGGATTACCGAATACATGGATGAGAACATCATGCTGCCGGCGGTGGGGCAGGGGGCCCTCTGCATTGAAATCAGAAAAAGCGATCCGGAGATAGAGGGGGTTGTCAACTTTCTGAATCATCGGGAAACTGAAGCCATTGTCAAGGGCGAGCGTGCTTTTTTACATCGTCTGGAAGGCGGCTGTCAGATTCCCATCGCGGCCCACGGTAAAATAAAGAACAGCACCTTTACACTTTGCGGTCTTGTTGCTGATGTTAACGGCACAACCATCATAAAGGATACCCTTTCAGGCCCTGTCGAATCGTCCGAAAGCATCGGTGTTCGTCTGGCTGATCGTCTTTTGGAAAAGGGCGCAAAACCGATATTAGAAACCCTGAGGGCGGAGGTATGAACACCACGAATGGTAAAACCTATCTGGTCGGTGCGGGGCCGGGTGACCCAGGACTGATTACCGTGAAGGGGTTGGATTGCATCAGGAATGCAGACGTTCTCATCTATGATTTTCTTGCATCGCCATTGCTTTTAAAACATGCCCCGGAAAATGCAGAGATTATCTATGTCGGGAAAAAAGGAGGGGATCACACCCTGTCACAGGACAGGATCAATGCCCTCATCGTTGAAAAGGCTCGAGAGGGCTTGAATGTTGTCCGGCTCAAAGGGGGCGATCCTTTTATATTCGGTCGCGGCGGTGAAGAAGTGGAGGCGCTCATCGATGCGGGGATCCCTTTTGAGATTGTGCCCGGCATCACTTCAGCAATAGCGGCCCCGACCTATGCCGGCATCCCTCTGACCCACAGAAAATTCACGTCCACAGTCGCATTTGTAACCGGTCATGAGGACCCAAACAAAGAAGCGTCGAGTATTGACTGGTCGGCGATTGCAAGCGGTATCGGCACCATTGTCTTTTTGATGGGCGTCAAAAACCTGCCGCACATTACCCGCCAGCTAGCCAACCACGGCATGAAGCCCGATACCCCCGTTGCGCTCATCCGGTGGGGGACGACACCCCGCCAGGTTACCATTACCGGAACGCTCGATACGATCGTTGAGCGTGTGAAAGCCGCCGGTCTCAAACCGCCGGCCATTATTGTCGTGGGGCATGTTGTTCAATTTAGAGAAAGAATGAAGTGGTTTGAAAACCGTTCGTTAATGGGGAAGAAGATCGTGGTGACCCGAGCTCGGGAACAGGCGAGCGAAATGGTTCAGATCCTTTCCGACCTGGGGGCGGAATGTCTGGAATGCCCCACCATCAAGGTGCGCCCTCCGGATGACGTAACGCCGCTTGACAAAGCGATTGAAGCCCTTTCCGAATATGACTGGCTGGTTTTTACCAGCGTAAACGGTGTGAATTTCTTTTTTGATCGCCTGTTTCAAAAAGGCCTGGATGTCCGGGCGTTAAGCAATTTGCATACGGCCGTCATCGGGCCTGCAACCGAAAAACGGCTCTTTGATTTTGGATTAAACAGCGATATTGTTCCGGAGAGTTACCGGGCGGAGTCTGTCCTTGAGGCATTCAGCTCGGAAAACATCAAAGGCAAAAAAATTCTCCTTCCACGGGCAAAAGAGGCACGGCCCATACTGCCGGTGGAATTGACAAAAATGGGGGCGATCGTTGATGAAATTGCCGCATATTGCACACACGCGGTTCAAAACAATATTGAAGACCTGTTGTCGGAACTTGAAGACGGCGCAATAGACATCATAACGTTTACGAGTTCATCCACCGTTACAAACTTCAAAGCCCTGCTGCCGCCGGACAGATTTGAGAACCTGATGCGCGATGTCACCATTGCCAGCATCGGTCCCATCACCACCGACACCGCGAAAAAACTCGGTTTCAACGTTCACATCGTTGCGGCGTCTTTCACCATCCCCGGTTTGTGCCAAGCCATCCAGCAGTATTTTGATAGATAACTCCCTCAAAATAGTCAAGAAAAACCAAAATTCACAGCCCAATGGAATGGGTGATTCCATGTCTCACAACCGATCCGGGGTGCCAGAAACGTGAGGTATCATTCAACAGGTGTTTTCAATATTGAATGTCGAATATCCAATATCGAATACAGAATGAAAACAGCATGTTTACCTTCGGGTTAAATCTTCCGTGATATTAGGCGCTGTCATTTTACAATGGCCGAAAAGACTTCATCATTCGACATTCCTTATTGGATATTGGATATTCAATAACTGCAAAAATGGCGACCGTTTTCAAGTCTGGAGGGCGATTCGACAGGGCCTGAAAGGGTATCCTTTATGATGGTTG
>JBHPCZ010000082.1:0-15582 GCA_042573625.1 Thermodesulfobacteriota bacterium | reverse complement strand
AATCGCATCCTTCTTTGCGATTGGGAGGTGCCTTTTAGATGATTATCAAGCTATCGCCACGACTATCGTTTGGTGATACGGCATTGAGGTATCTAAAAAAATCAGGCCCTCGATAGCGCTACGTTTTGCAGTATCCGCAACCTACTATTCAATCAAATTTGAATGTATAATCAGCTAAACCCATCATAGCTGCGCCACGAGCCGGTATTTTGGAAACCTTTCCTTTATTCCTGTTAAGTACCTTCCGCCCTCGGTTATTACGGTCAGGGATCTGCCCAGCTGCTTTATTCTTTCCGAAAAGGATTTTTCAAGCCATATCGGGAAACCGTACTTTGTATTCCGATCAGAATGCCTGTTCATTTTTTTCAGACCCAGCTTCAAAGCTGTGTCCGTGTCATCTCCAAAAAACTCGTAATATTTTCCTTTTCTGAAAAAAATGACATCTTCGGGGAATTTCCCCTTAAAATACCTGTACTGCAGCTTGAGTGTGGGAATTTTGACAGGCATTTTATATTTCGGGATAATCTTCCAGCCCTCTATAGTGAAGAACCAATTCAGAAAACCGTACCGCTCAAGCAGGCTCTTTTTAAGCCTGAAGGTGTTCGCCCATCTGAAATGCCCGAAATACGACGCCAGTGTTGCCCTGAGCTTTTCAAGCAGTTCATAATCATACATCACCCGGACATACGGCGGTTTGTCGTCTGTGACCAGCCTCTTTTCAAAATAGGATAGTTTTTCCCTCAAGTTGTTGACAACCCGCCTCCGGACCAGCAGATAGTCTTTTCTCACAATGTATCCCAGGAAGTTGATGCCGTTGGTTACTGGCTGAAGGCGTTGCCTGTTCTCGTTCAGGGACAGCCCGAGCCGTTCTGCAAGAAATACCGTTATCTCATCTTTCCATTTAAGAAGCGCCTCTCTGCTGTCTGAAAGCATCACAAAATCATCGCAGTACCTCAGGTAATACCTGCACTTCAGCCGGTGCTTTACGAACTGGTCCAGCTCGTTCAGATAGACATTGGCAAAAAACTGGCTGGTCAGGTTGCCGATGGGAAGCCCCTTTTTTCCTCCGGTGAAAAAAAGGCTCTTCTGCGATGCGATCTTCTTCAGGTAATCTCTGTCGCCCTTGAGCACATAGTTGTTTGTGCAGTCATGGAAAATCAGCTTTGACGCAAGGTTTAATACCCTTTCATCCGTTACTTTGGCCGCAATCAGGTCAAACAGGATCTTTTTGTCAATACTCATAAAATAATTCTTGATATCAAGCTGCATATAAAAGGCGTTTCTGCTGCCGTTTTTTGTAGCTTTCCGCACAAAACTTCTCAGCCGGGTTACGCCCGCATGTATGCCCTTGTCTTTCCTGCACGCATAGGAGTCAAATATAAATTTCGGTTCAAAAATCTTCTCAAGATAATCAACGAGGATATGATGGACGATCCGGTCTTTAAGGTCGGCCGCAAAGATCTCCCGCAGCTTTGGTTTCACGGCCATAAAGCAGACAGAACGGGATGGATAATACGAGCCGGTGTCAAGCTGCCTTTTAAGATCAAAGAGGTTCTCCTCGCAGTTGATCTCAAATCTAAGCGCATTGACCGTATTCCTCTTGTTTTTACGGCACTTGAGGTATTGTTTATAAATGTTTTCAAACGAAAACAGACGAAGAGAATCATTATCTGATCGAACTGGCCACACGTAGTTGTTGTTGTCCTTATTGTTGTTGTTCACGTTACCGTTGTTCATGTTCACGTTCCACGCGTTGTTAGAATCGTACTCAGTACTCGACCAGTAGTTGTTGGACTGCACATGATATCTATCCACTTAATGGCCAATTGGCCCCACCGGCAGCCAATCCTGCTGCGGTATGACTGCCTGAACAAATATGCCCTAAGGGCGGGATAGACGCACAATGATTCGTCGGCGCGCTCGCCTGCGGATATCCACAGGCGATTCTGGCCCTCTCCGTCATTTTGCATGGCTCTTTATCCATCCTTCGTTCTGTTTGCCCACTGAAACCACGCATCCAATAGCGTGCTTGAATGAGTTGAAATTGCTAAAGGCTTTTGATTCTTTTGAAATTCTTATCAGAACCTTAAGCTCTTCAATATGCTCCCTCAGCTCATAAAGCAGGGGGAGCTTGTTTCTGCTGGAGTTGGCCCTGATGATGAGCTTTACGATATCCCTGCTCTTTGTTCTCATCTCGGCGCCGAGGTTGTATTTATTGTAGCGGCTGAAGTTTCTCACGATCTTTTCAAAATATACCGCCGTCTCCATGGCCTTTTTGTAAATCGGTAGATGCTCGTAGTATGCCATTTTCGTGCCTCATATTTAAAAAACTCATTTTCCCGACAAACAAGGGGGGATAAATCCCCCCTTGTATCCCCCCTAATATCTATCTCACATGAAACAGTGCCGTGCTTTCAAAAACACCGTGCATAAAAACAAATAATCAAATAACTCAAATATCCAAAGAATCAATTGTCTGATCGAACTGGCCACACGTAGTAGTTGTAGCCCTTAACGTTGTAGTCCACGTTACCGTCGTACATGTACACGACCCACGCGTTGCCAGAATCGAACTCAGTACTCGACCAGTAGTAGACGGACTGCACATCGATGAACGCGTTTCCCTGTGCCCACTTGGCTGTTCCAGCCGCATTACACAATGCCGGGTTAGTGTAACTGGTATCCACAAACGCCTCCCACTCTGCCTTTGTCGGAAGCCGCCAGTCTCCTTCCGATGACCCGTCGGTCAGCCCTTGCTCTCCGCTGTTCAGCGTAGCTGCCGCTGCCTTGGCGTCAGCCCAATTCTTCTGCCCAAATGCTTCTGCATCTTTCAGCCATATCAGCCCCGAATTGTTATCACGCACGGTGCCGTTGCCCAGATCAGAAAACCTGCAAGTTTTCGTACCCATCATTTCAGCTATCAATCCATCATCTCTCATTCCAGAAAATGTGATGCCCTGGCATACTTCTTCAGGTGTCTTTGAAATTGCATCCAAGAATCCTTCCAACCGATCTACTTTGTTGTAAATCTCCTCCAGCGTGTGCATCGTGGGCACAGGATTCCCTCCATCCACTGCCTCCGGTGGAGGATCCAGATCCCCGGCTCCGACAATGTTCGGCAACAAAAGGAACGCAACAACAAAAGCCGTTGTCACTATTAGCACCAAAATTGATTTCTGCTGTTCGTTCATCACTTAATCCCCCTCTTTATCATTGGTGAGATATTTTATACTTGTTTTTGAACTCCATGAGCCTCTAAAAATAGTATTTCACCCCTACCCCCGCGACCAAAGCATCCAGATTCGATGAATCGCTGCTGTCAAAACCGGCCCCGTCAAATCCGATATTGGTCTCCTGCCAGATGTATTTCACGTCCAGATTGAAAGCAAAATGATCGCTGATGAAAAACTCGATGCCGGCAGCGGCATGAAATCCGAAAACTTCATCGATGAGTGCCTCCACAGCAGGCGGTGCGCCGAAAAAAAAGTCAGCAGGCCCTTCGACCTTGTCAATATCGTTAATGTAATATCCCGCGCCGCCGCCGATGTACGGGCGGAGCCTTTCCGTGACCGGCCAGTGAACGCGCGCGGTGAGCAAAATCGGAACCTGTTCGAGCTCTCCATACATCCCTTTAAACCCGCTAGAGGAATAATCCATATCGGTCTTGACATACCCGGCGCTCAGCTCCAGAGAGAAATAGCGGCAGAAAAAATAGGTGAGATCAAGCTCGATCAGGACGGCTGCATCAAATTCCGATTCAACATCAAAAGCAAATGTCGTAAAACCGGAAAAATGATCCTCCTGAATGCCGTAAAAGGAGGCCCTCACGCCAAAACCGAATTTCCCGGTATCCTCTGCAACACCGGGTTGCGGTGAAAATATCAGAACCATTGCGATAAGAACGACAAAAGCATATTTACTACTGCTCATTTTCAGCCTCTCATCATATATTCGCCCGTATCTGTTTAACCGCTCTATTCATCCAGCAACAACAGCGGTATCCACGGCATGGCCTTTGATGGCCGCGAATCCGGATCATTGCAATCCGGCGTACCGTTTTTGTCTGAATCAACATCAGACTCGCCGCAGCCGCAATCCCCCGGCTCGGTCTTTTCCGGGTCGTACGGGCAGTTGTCGCCGCAGTCCGGCGTACCATCGCCATCCGAATCTGTCTGGTCCCCACTGCACCACCGGCCCGCGATATTTGTATTCGGATCACACGGGCACCCATCGTTACAGTCCAAGGTGCCGTCACTGTCTGAATCCGTATCCGCCACACCGCAACCGCAGGTGCCGGGTTCGGTCTTGTCAGGATCATCCGAACAGTTATCGTTGCAGTCTGCCGTACTGTCGCCGTCCGTATCCGTGTCCGGCGTACCGCAGTCACAGTCGCCCGGTGCGGTCTTGTTGGGATCATTCGGGCAACCATCGTTGCAGTCTGCTGTCCCGTCTCCATCAGCGTCAAATCCCTCATCGATCTGCCCGTCACAGTCGTTGTCAACATTATCACAGGCTTCAGCCGCGCCCGGATTGATCGAAGCGTTGCCGTCATTACAATCCGTACTGTTGGTTGCATACCCGGCCGGCGGTGTACCTTGGCAGGTCACCAGTGGGTTTTCGGTATCGCCGTAGTCGTCCCCATCGCTGTCCACATAATACGTGTACTGCGGCAGTCCCTCATCGATTTGCTCGTCGCAGTTGTTGTCAACATTATCACAGGCTTCGACCGCGCCCGGATTGATCGAAGCGTTGCCGTCATCACAGTCGTCCGGGGGTGAATAGCCGTCACCGTCGCTGTCGCGCCACGCGGTCTTCACACCAAAGTCCACGGTGCCGCAGGTATCGGTATTTTCGCACGAGAAACTGATCCACCCCACATTCTTGCTCCATGCATAGCCTGAAAATACGCCCGTGGCCGGGTCGATGAAAACACCGTAGCTCGCAGTGATGCAGGTCCCGGTATTTTCACACGAGAAACTGATCCATCCCGCATTCTTGCTCCATGCATACCCGGACAGGTTGCCCACGCCGTCGTTGATTACCTTGTAGTCCACTTCTTCACAAAAGTTGGTATTGGTGCATGAAAGGCTGATCCAGCCGATGTTTTTGTGCCAGATGTAACCGGTTAGTTCATCACCTCCGACCTGCACACCGGGGTCACCTTCAGCGTCAGGCTCGAGATTCAGCCACCCCACGTTCTCACCCCAAGCATATTGGGAGTCGTCATTGTCCGGGTCTATATTCTCTGCATACACGGTATTGCAAAACAGCAGCAAAATCACCAGAAAAACGACACCCATCGCTTTGATATGAAATTTTCTATCCATAGCAGCCTTGAATACTATCTGTTTGATGGTTCGTTTTTTTTATGTTTGTAGGTGAAAGGTTTTGGCGTCAGTTCTGTTCGTAAACTTATATAGTCAACACCAAGTGCCAAATGTGGATTTATTGAGTGTGATTGGCCGGCAGAATTAACAGGCAAGAGGAAATCAGCACTGCCGAGAATTTGGTAATATGGCAATTCTTTAAAATATTTGTAGATTTGTCAAGTGGAATAATTAAAATAACTATTATATCAGGCAATTATGCTACATTGTGGCATGTTTGGATTTATAATCTGGAATTTTTTAGGCTATGAAGAGAGGCGAATAAAATATATTGGTGTTTTTAGGCAGTCAAAAATACAGTCACTTCTACAGTACCTAAGTTCAAGTAATATCGTGATACGATAATATCGTATCTTAAAAATTATACCCTGTCCCATTTCTGACATACCTGCAATGAAAAAAAGCTATCAGTGGCCTGTTTTTTTTGTGATACCACAATATCATATCTCCAAACGACAGTTGCCGTGTTCATCTTCAACTATTTTTAGAATTACAATTTGTGATACTATCAAAAAGCGGAATAAAGACTAGTCGAAATGTGTAATGGTGACCACACAAATATCGGGATTTAGATTCCTGAGATTGCTTGCCAGAAGATGAAGATATCAGCCACCTCAAAAACCGGTGATAAGTCTGAGATGGGTTCGGTCAGGCCAAAAGATTCGCCGCCTCTTGCATCAGCCGTCCGATCGGCAAGTTTCGAGGGCACGACCGTTCCGCTTCGCTGAAGTCCAACTGGGTCAAAAGCGCTCTTGTTTGAGCCGGAAACGTTTTGAAGGTGGAACGTGCCAGCATTAAATCCTGGTAAGAATGAACATACATGAGGCAGCGCATAACGTCGTTTATCGGCACCTTTTTGCCAAGCACTTCTGAACAGAGACTGCCGCATCCGGCGCAATAGTCGTTGCCGGTTTCCCTGGCGTATCGGGCCAATACGGCACGATCGGACTGTGAAAGTCGGGTTTGATCGACCGCAGCAGCAGCGTTGGTCGCCATAATAGTGAGATTGGGCATCTGAGAGCAGATGCTGGCGATACGTTTATCTTCCCAGACAGCCATCAGCTTTGCCTGATGGTCTGTAAATCCTTTCTGCATAAAGCGGCCGGCCATTTCTATCTCAGACTCGGAATCGCTCTGGACCGGACCGCCGCCCTGGGTTTTCATGGCCGTGAGACCGATACCGGCTCGATAGCAGGCCTCAACCGCCGCTTTCATTCGAGGCTCGTGCATCAGGCGGTAGTTGTAGGTAAGCATGATGCCGTCTATCCACGGCAGCCGGGCGGCCCCCTCAAGGCAGTCTTCCATGTTGGAATGTGTGCTGAAGCCGAACAACCTCAACTTGCCGGCTTTTTTCATGGCCTGGGACCAGGATTCCAGACCGGGGTCCAGCTCAGTGATGCCCCTGATGCCATGCACAAAAAGCAGGTCAATGTAATTGGTGTGCAGCCGTTTCAGGCACTCTTCAAGCCGGGGCGTAAAATCGGATCCTCTTCTCAGTGAAAGCTTGCTCACCAGAAACACTTGCTTGCGGGTATCGGGATTTCGGGCAAACCAGCGACCGATGCCCTCTTCGCTTCGGCCGCCGCCGTAGCCTTCTGCGGTGTCCCAATAGTCGATTCCCCACTCAAGCGCTTTGGCGAGCATTAGCCGGTTGTTCAAAATGTCAAACATTCCGCCCAGTGAAAGTGTGGAGACCTTGATGCCCGACCGGCCGAAGGGTCTTCGGGGCATCGGCGCCTTGGGAAGGGCGATCTGGGCCGAAGCCTGGCGGGGCCGCCGGAGAGCGGCGCCACCCACCACAGCCCCCAATCCGATGGCCGCAGCTTTTTTAAGAAAGTCGCGGCGATTGGGCGTATCATTTTTATTTTCATCAAACGACATGATTCATACCTCCTTGGATATCGAGCTACTTGGTTTTGGCGGCCGGGTCCGGCCGGCGACCCGTGCCGAGGTCGAAAAGCGGCTGGAATTTGTATCTGCCCATGATCACGTCCTCGGGAGTTTGCAGGCGGGTCTCTCCGTTCTCTATCCAAAAGCGAAGCTCAGCTTTAATGCTAAGCCCTTGGCTCAGCGCGCGTTCAAGCTCTTTTTGGGTTTTTCCGTAATATTCCTCGGCCTTTCTTCCGTGATAGGCCCGCCTCGCATCGTACCACGCCTGTGCGTTTTCATGGGGCAGCACCACGAAAACCCAGTACTCCGCGCGATCAGGTGAAACCGCTTCAAGAAACAATGAATATTCGATTTTCTTTCCGTCTGCAGCGGCCGCTTCGAGGCGTTCCAACTCCATATCCTCGATCAACCATGCGGTTGTGCCGCCAAGTGCCTTGACGAAATCCTGAACCGGGCCAAAAACGTAACCTGGATTTTTTTCGCGGGCAATGAAGTGCCCCCTTAAAAACCACTCGGGCGGGACATAGGCCTGAAGACCGTTTTTTTGCCTAAAGTCCCGGCAAGACTCCGCTGAAACAACCGGAGCCGTTATCACCAGGCTTGCGACCATGAACACGGATGCAGCCAAACACCATCTTTTCAGCATCATTGCATGATTTCCTTTAATGGTTGGTTGTTTGGAAGTGAATTATATTTATTGGCCCTTTTAGGATCTCAAGCAAGCTCCCGTTTTTAGGGGAGATTATTGGACAATTTCAGAAAATTGCAAAATTAGCGGGCTGTCGTGAAAAGATTAAGATGGCTGAGGGTGTCACATTAATTTTCACCCATATAGGCTTTCCGGACCATTTCGTTTTTCCGGAGGTTTTCCGCTGTGTCGCTGAGCACGACCTCACCGGTTTGAATCACATACCCCCGGCTTGCGATCTGTAACGCCATCCGCGCATTCTGTTCCACTAAAAGGATGGTTGTTCCCTCCGCGTGCAGTTGCCGGATCGTATCGAAAATACTGTCCACCAGCACCGGCGCCAGGCCCATGGAAGGTTCATCAAGTAAAAGCACTTCCGGGTTGGCCATCAAAGCGCGCCCCATGGCCAGCATCTGTTGCTCGCCGCCGCTCAGGGTGCCGGCGATTTGTTTGCGCCGCTCCTTCAAACGAGGGAAGAGGGTGAACACTTTGTCGAGGTTCGTTTTTATTCGTTGGTTGTCCCGGCAGGTGAAGGCCCCCATGTCGAGATTCTCCATTACCGTGAGCTGACCGAAAATACGCCGGCCTTCGGGAACCTGAACGACCCCTTTGGTCACAATCTGGTGTGGCAGCAGCGTTGTAAGATCCTCTCCTTCCAGTCGGACAGCTCCCTGACGGGGTCGCAGCAAGCCGCTTATGGTCTTCAAGGTGGTGCTTTTACCCGCCCCATTTGCACCAATCAGTGTGACGATTTCGCCTTTGTCGACATTAAGGGAAATATCCTTCAGGGCATGGATCTTTCCATAGTAAGCGTGTACATTATCGACTTCGAGCATTGCCATGGTGTTTGCCTTAAAAAATCATCTTCAGTGGTTTTGCGATCAATGGGTTTCGGCAGCACTCCCCCGCCCTAAATAAGCTTCAATAACCGTTGGATCGTTCTGGATATCATGCGGCGTCCCTTCGGCAATCTTTTTGCCATAATCCAACACCGTCACAGTTTCCGAAATCCCCATTACCACGCGCATCTGATGCTCGATCAACAAAATCGTGATCCCCAGTTGATCACGCAAGTGCTGAATGAAATCCATCATCTCCTGGGTTTCGCTCGGATTCATGCCGGCTGTAGGTTCATCCAGAAGCAGCAGTTTGGGTCTGGCCGCAAGCGCACGACCAATTTCCAGCCGCCGCTGCTCGCCGTAAGGAAAGTTCTTGGCTAAAAATTCGCCTTTTCCGTTCAGGTTGATAAACTCTAAAAGACGCTGCGCCTCTTCTGCCGCTTTTTTTTCTTCCTTCTGCGTGCTTGGCAGATTGAGCACGATGCCGACAAAGCCCGATTTGAGATGACAGTGTAGGCCAACCAGAATATTTTCTTTGGCGGTCAAATTGGGAAAGAGACGTATGTTCTGATAGGTTCGAGCGATCCCCCTCTGAACGATCCGGTCCGGGAGCAGTCCCACCAAAGAATGATCGTCAAATAGAATCGATCCTTCTTCAGGTTTGTAAAACCCGGTAACACAGTTAAAGAAGGTGGTTTTGCCGGCACCGTTGGGCCCGATGATGCTGTGAATGCTGTTTTCTTCGATTGTGACGTTCAGTGTGTCCACGGCCACCAGTCCGCCGAATCGTTTCGTCATATTGCTCACTGTGAGAATCGCTGTCATATGTTTTCCTGATTACGAGCTTAGCCCGATTTTCTCATGAGAAATGCGGGCTAGGTCGCTGTGGACAGTTCATGCACTCCCACATCGTTTTCCTCTGCACGAAGCGCTATTTTATGCTTGGCTTCCGGCCAGAGCCCTTCGGGTCTTAAAATCATCATCGCTACAAGGGCGGCCCCATAGACCAGCATCCGAAACTCTGCAAACTCCCTCAACAGCTCCGGCAATCCCACCAGAGCGGCGGCACCAACGATAACGCCGGGTATGCTTCCCATGCCGCCGACGATGATCAAACAAATGACGAAGATGGAGATAAACACGCTGAAGCTGTGAGGATACACCGAACCGAGCTTGCTGGCAAAGATAGCACCACTCAAGGCGGAGAATCCGGCACCTGTGGCAAAAGCCAGCAGCTTGGTGGACACCAGATTGATGCCCATGGCCTGGGCCACGTCTTCGTCCTCGCGCATGGCCATCCAGGCGCGTCCCAGCCGGGATTCCTTCAGGCGCAGCGAAATGAAGACCACGAGGATACAACCTGCCAGAATAAGATAATAAATCTGTTGCGGGCCCGCGAATTTATATCCGAGGATGGAGGCTTTGGGGATTCCCCCGGCTCCCTGGGCACCCCCCAGCCATGGGCGTAAAAAGTCTGAAAGGACGAGGACCCGAATGATTTCGCCAAACCCCAGGGTGGCGATGGCCAGGTAATCCCCCCGCATCTTCAGAACCGGAACCCCCAGCAGGACACCGGAAAAAACCCCCAGAATGACGGCAAATGGAAGCGCCTCCCAGAAGCTAAAACTGAAAAACCCCAGTTCAGGGGAGGTTAAAATGGCGGTCACGTAAGAACCGATGGCGAAGAAGGCGACATACCCGAGATCCAGCATGCCGGCGTATCCCACGACGATATTGAGCCCCAGCCCCAATAGAACGTAAAGGCCTACGATGGTGAGCACCTCACTGAGAAAGAGACCGAGGACATGGGGCAATGCGATTAAGACCACCGCCAGCATGAAAAACCCGCCGATTTTAACCCCTCGCTGGGTTCCTGTAGGAAGGGTTGCGTATCCTGTCTTGATATCCTGTCCCTTGATGGCCCAAACTGTCATCAATATGACAACCAATATAACAAATGTAATCGAACCGGAAACGGTGAGACCGTTTCCGGTAAAGAAAAAGTCGCTGAGGAAAGCCATCGGTCCCCAGGCGGCAAGGACCGGCCGTATGAGATCCTGCAAAACCCCGGCCATAATCATGCTTCCTATGGATAAAATGGCTACCCGTCGGATCAGCTGCGGCAGATGATAAAGAACGGCCGCAAATACGCCGCAAACAATACTGATCAATAGCATAATAAAAATGCCGGCAGCCCCTTTATGCCCGAGCGTTAAAAATTTATATAACGCAGGGGAAGCATTCACCAGCACGGAACGCAAATTGATCAGACGGCCCATAATGACCAGCAAGGCTAAAAACCCGCCTGTGAGCAGACTTCCCATAACGGCGTTCAGACAGCGTATCAGCGGTTCCGGGCGGGTGGTTCGCTTTGCTGCAATGTATCCCATCATAATCCCCACAAACAGCAGCAGGACCTGCCCCATGGTCACGACTTCGGCGATAATGTCGCGTCGATTAAACGATTCCACCATCCCGACCAGTGCGATAATCAGCACGGAAACGCCGCCAATAACGCCGATTTTGACTCCGTGTTCCCATAAAGCGCGCGTTTTTGTCATAACCCTATATAGTTCCTTTTTTCCTCACGTTTAGGCCTTCTTTTCGGCGAGACGTTCGCCCAAAATACCCGTGGGTCTGAAGATGAGCACCAGAACGAGCATGGTGAAGGCAATGGCGTCTTTCAACTGGTACGGGGCAGGGATTCCGAGGCCGTCAAGGAAGAGACTCGGTCCAACCGATTCGATGAGGCCCAAAAAAATCCCACCCAGCATGGCTCCGGGGATGTTGCCGATACCGCCCAGGACTGCTGCGGTAAAGGCTTTGATCCCGGGTATAAATCCCATGAAAAAGTGGACCTGTTTGAACATGAGGGCATAAAGGACGCCGGCCGCGCCAGCGGACATCCCTCCGATAACAAAGGTCGTGGAAATCATACCATCCACGTTAATGCCCATCAGGGACGACGCTTCCTTGTCTTCGGAAACAGCCCGGATCGCCTTGCCCGCCCTGGTGAGCATGATAAACCCGTAGAGTGCCGCCATAAGTAGTATTGCAGAAAAAATCACCACAACTTGAATTTTCAAAATGCGTATGCCAAAGATAAACCAGAAACCCTCAAGCATCTTAATCGTCGGATACGCCTGAAAACCAGCACCGTAAAGCCCCCGAAACATGTACTGTAGAAAGAATGAAGCCCCTATGGCGGTAATCAGCGGGATCAGCCGGGGAGCGCCCCTCAGTGGGCGATATGCGATTTTTTCCAGAAAGTAGGCAATGATCGTGGATACGGCCATGGCGACAAC
Organism: Thermodesulfobacteriota bacterium; assembly: GCA_042573625.1. Lineage (GTDB taxonomy): Bacteria > Desulfobacterota > Desulfobacteria > Desulfobacterales > UBA11574 > JBHPCZ01. The sequence goes on along the minus strand of JBHPCZ010000082.1, from coordinate 3,473 downwards.
GAATATTACGAACAGTGCGGTAAACGGGTGCTTGTCCAGGAAGTCAGACCGATACATGGCGGCTGCTACAAAATAAGCGGTGTAGGGCCCGCTCATAAACACCTCACCATGGGCGAAGTTGATCATTTTAAGTACGCCGTATACCATGGTGTACCCGGTGGCAATCAAGGCATAGACGCTGCCCTGGGCCAGACCAAAAATAATGAAGTCGATCCAGTGACGGCCGGTATACTTGCCTGCGCTAAGGGTGGCGGCGGAGCCCCATAGGATCATCATCATTAGAGAACCGCCGATCAGCCACATAACGATATCCGTGTGCGTAATACTTTCCTTCCAGCGTTGAAACATAGTGTCCTCAATCTCCGAGTCTTACTTGAGAAACCTTTGAAAAACGTCCCTTTTTGCCCAATTTCGGTGCCTGCCCCGTGAACTGCATAGCCTATTTCACTGGGGTCAGGCCCAACGTTCAGGGTAGACAAAACATTTATTATTTTCAGACCCGCCAGAACGTGGGGTGTTTGGTTATATTTTTCCATATAAGAAACCCGGTTTCATTGCTGAAACCGGGTTCCTTATCCAGCCACTTTATTAAGGCTTCCAAAAAGGCTTGAAGGGCATTTCACCCTTTTTAATGTTTTCTATTTTGGTTTTATACACAGCAATGGCCGGATCCGCACAGTCGCCATATTGGTCACAGCTCAGGGTGCCGGTCATTCCCTTGTAGCTCCTGGTGGCGTACAACTCGTCGCGAAGTTTCATGCGGTCGATGGTTAGAGATCCGTCCAAATGCACACCCCCAACTTTTCTAATCGCGTTTAGAATCATCATGGTGGCGTCGTATGCATAAGCGTGGAACGGTGCCTCGGGCTTTTTTCCGTAGTTTTCCTGATGTTTTTTCAGGAAGTTCTTGTATTTGGCAGGGAATGCGGAAAAGTCCGGGCTGGTATGATACATGCCGACAGCAGCTTCGCCCGCGGCTTTGTAAAAGTCGGGGGAGAAGATTCCATCAGCGCCCATCAAATTCGTATTTTCCAGGCCGGAAACCTCTTTGGCCTGCCGGGTGATGTGGCCGCCTTCGGCAATGAAAATCGGGTAATAGATGAGGCCCGGTTTGCCGGTTGCGATGGAGGTCAGTACCGGACGCATGTCGGTGTCGCCAGGTCCGACGGCTTCCATAGCGGTAATTTTTCCGCCCATCTTTTTGAAGGTTTCGGCAAATACCGTGGCCAGCTGCTCGGCATAAACGCTGCCGTCATGGATGGTAGCCGCTGATTTTATCTTTAACACATTTTTGGCGAACTCGGCCGCCACGGCACCCTGAACCGTGTCGTTGTGGCAGGTTCGCAGATAGCCGCCGTAGCCGTCTCCCCGGTTCGGGTCCGTTAGATAAGGCGCTGTGTTGGACGGTGAAATTGTGGGGACGCCGGCATTCCACAGAATCGGAACGCCCGGTTTGGCCGCACTTGAACAATTGGAGCCGATCGCCGCCACGATAGTGGGGTCGGAAGCGATCTTGGTAGCCGCTGCCTGGCCGCCTTCAGGGTTACACGAGGTGTCCTGGCCGCTCAATTTGATGGAATGGCCTTTGACTTTCCCACCGAAATCTTCAATGGCAATTTCAATACCTCGAACGGTGTCCATACCTAGCGAAGTGTTCGGTCCGGAAACAACAAACCAGTATGCAATGTGAACAGGGGCGCCTTTTTTGATTGTTACGACACCCTTATCAGCAGCAGCAGCAGGCAGGGCCAGACAAAATGCTACAATTAAAATAATAAATAGAGTTAAAATCCGTTTCATAAGCAATCCTCCTTCTTGTGACAAAGTATAAGGCTTTTCGTGAAAATGTTTTAGGATAATATCTGGAATTCAAATGTTAAGCCTCAATTGGCAACCACACCTTTAGCATGATTTATTTGCATCACCCCCTCTAAATACCATTTCCTTTTAAATCACTTCATTTGGCCGCGCGTTCTTCACCGGGCGAGCGCGAAACGGATCATCCGGATCAAACCTGTTTTCTATTAAAAATAATTGTATCATCATGGTTAGTTGGTCTGTATAAACAAAAGGAGAGGGATAAACGGGTGTCCCCATTTTCGACACGTTGGATCATAACTTGTTTTTTAAAGGTAAAGCAAATGAAAAACCAAATTATACGCGAAAACCGGGTCGGTCACCTGATAAAAAGCCGCCTACTATGCGATTGCGATCATTATCCGGCTACCTGTGATTGAAGATCAGATACCGGATGCGAGCTGTTTTGTCAATTAGCAATTGTTGTTTCGAATAATTTGAAATGTTTATTTTCAAAAAATTTCTTGCTGTTCCATCGGGATATTAGTAAAAAAGAATTGTTTCGGGGAAAAAATGATACCAAGAGGGCCTGCCGCGATTCGGGCTCAAAACAGCAAGACAAAAGGAAGTAACCTTGGCTGTGAAAAAAGTGGGAATCGTTGTAAAAATAGATGACCTGGCGCGCAAGAAAGCTGCGGAGCTCGAAGACTGGCTGCGTTCCAGGGGCATTGATGTTGTTCGAAAGGAAAACATAAGGCCGAGGCGCAGAGTTGAGGACACAGACCCGTCATCTGCCCCGCCGGATCTGTTTTGTGTTTTTGTGCTGGGAGGTGACGGGACCTTTTTAAGCGCGGTCCGCTGGATAGGGGATCAGAATATCCCAATTTTGGGCGTCAAGTTCGGTGAAGTCGGTTTTCTGGCGGAAACCGCGGAAGAGAGTCTTTTCTCGGCTGCCGAGGTTGTTTTGAACGGCGTATTTACCACAGAGACCCGGATGCGCATGCTGGTCAGGGTCGTTCGGGAAAATGAAGAGGTTGCCCGCGAAACCGTGTTGAACGATATCGTCGTCAACAAGAGCGCGCTTTCCAGGCTTGTTCACATCGAAACCTATATCGACGATCATTATACGACCACTTACAGTGCGGACGGCCTGATTGTCGCAACCCCCACCGGTTCGACGGCGTATTCACTTGCCGCCGGCGGTCCCATCGTCCATCCTGCCGTGCCCGGCATACTAATCACGCCGATATGTCCATTTACGCTGACCAACCGTCCGCTTGTTGTGCCCGACTCGGCATGCATAAAGATCAAGCTGGCGAAAAAACCCAAAGATATCGTCCTGACTTTTGACGGCCAGGGCGGTCTCGAGATCGATGAAACAGATACGATTATTATTCAAAAAGGATCTCATCCCGTCAACATGATCACCATGCCGGACCAGCATTATATCGATATCCTGAAAGACAAACTGCGATGGAGTGGCAGTCGCCTCTGAACTTAAGCTTAAACATTCAGCCGTCCCGCCCATTACGAATTCCAGGTTTTTTCTATAAAATTTTGATGTTGAACACTACTATTTGAATTCCTTGGCAAATTTGTGTTATAGAATCGGAGCACTATGGCAAGTAGTCCACTAACAAAATTGATGATACAATTATTTTTAATAGAAAACAGGT
>JBHPCZ010000081.1:0-15598 GCA_042573625.1 Thermodesulfobacteriota bacterium | reverse complement strand
CGCTGCACCGTTTGACTCTGGACAAAAACGCGCTGTATGAAGCGGTAAAGAACTGTGACAACCCCCTTCGAGACAATCTGCTCCGGCAATATATCTGACAAACCAGGGGCCGTTCACAAACACCGTGATTAGACAGAGCCTAATTGAATGTGACACAAGCAGTCTCCAATTATCTCTAATAGGTGCGAGATGTAATCTCGTCCTTGGATCTTTTAAGTGGATAGCGGATAAAGGAATAACCGATAACGCCGAATAGAGGTTTAGCTCGATTCGGTATAGGAGAAAAAAGATGAGTGATGATTTAAAACCCGTTTCTTTGGCAGATATGGTTGATTATCAAGATGGTAACGTGGTGAGCAGAACCGTCATCAAAAAGAAGACCGGCACTGTATCGCTGTTTGCATTTGACCAGGGGGAGGGCCTGAGTGAGCATACCGCGCCGTTTGACGCCATGGTGCAAGTTCTGGACGGCGAGGTGGAGATTAAGATTTCCGGCAAACCGTTTAATTTAAAGCAGGGCGAAATGATCATCATGCCGGCCAATGAACCGCATGCGTTGAATGCGGTTAAAAGATTTAAGATGATGCTCATTATGGTCAAATCGGAAGACATCTTTTGAGCGTAAACAAAATGAATATTCACGGGTTTATACTAAAATTAGGCAATATTATTAGATGTCGGTGGACGAAGATGATTTGACAATAGTCTAAATCGAGATTTACTTGACTTGACATCAGCAAGATATGATATCTGTAATTCATCTGTTGTTGTGAGTAAGTTATCTGTAGTTTTTCTCACTCATTTTCTCCATCAAGACATCTTACCAATTCATACCACAATAGTAGGATATAAATCTCTGATATGATTTAGAATTATCAATTGACTTGAAACGTCTCATATAATAAAGCACTAAATATTGGATCTTTTTTGAAATCTGGTCTCAATCTCTGCTAAGTTTCCATTGTGAAACATCTATTCTGCTGACCTTATTTTCGACTTGCTCCTCATTTTCTATTTTATTCTTTCTTTCATTAATTTCTTAATCGTTTAACCTCATTCGGAGGTTATCATTATCGGGGCCATTTCAAATTTAAGAACCAAAAAGGAGAATCAACCATGAAAAAGTGCTTCTCTTTGCTTGGGTATCTACTTTCGCCCTTAGTTTTTGTCTTTATTTCTGGGCATTTATGTTACGCAATTGAATCAATGCAGGGGGGAGCAAAAGTCTTTAGCGCAGACAATTGGTGCTCAAGAGTTTCAACAGATATTAGTGACATGTATAAAATAATACAATCCGACATGATAAAGATAAGATTACCCCAAAAAAGTATATTTGAAACTACTGAGGAATATCAATCGAGAATTTCACCTATAATTAATAACGCAAAGAAAGTTCGTACAAAAAACCAACAACAATTGGATGAATATCTGTCAAATTTATATGACATACGTTTTCCTTTATCGAATGAGGAAATTAACGCTGAATACATAGCAGATAGGGAGGTGTGGGATTATATAAGTATACCTTTTGGTAAGGTTAGCCACTGTTCCTACTTTGCCATGTTAAAGGCTCATGGAGAGTCGTATGGTTTTGAAGGTGAAACATATTCCCTTCCTATGAAAGCATATAATCCTCACGGTGTAAGGGCGCGTCCAGTGTTTGAAATAAATTTAAAATATGGAAAAATAGTATTAAGATACTTTCCCATGCCACTTAATGTTGCTAAAAGATTTTTAGAATTAGCGAAATTAAAGGGTCTTACAATGTCACTTGTTGGAACCGTTAACCGTGAAAGTTGGTATTTTGAACCTTCAAAAATTGTAATATTAAAGGATGGGGCCCCTAAATTTTCTGCTAATTTAACAGAAGCTTGGAAAGTAACCTTTTATTAATCATGACAGCTGTACTTATGGCTGTTATTAGGCGAAAAAATAAAACCGGGTAATCATAGCTGCAATCATTGATAGGTGGGATCAAAAATGGCCCTGTTTCTTCATGGCTATATTTTGTTGTTTGGACGTTTTTAGTGAAAGAGTATAGCGGCTATTAGTTCTCGCACAACATTACTGAAGAGGGTTGAAGAATAGTTAAAGTATGCTTCAAAATCAAATCAACCCGCTTGCAGATAACTGCAATTAAACTGTAGTTTTTAGAGCCTCGAAAATGTTGTGATATCAAACTCTGAGAATCGAACTGTCAAGTGATGTGTTGACTCGTCTTACGATACTGTCAAATCAAGTATAGGTCGGGACATATTAGATGTATTTGTAATTTGATATATCTTCTATCTGCAAGCTATAATTTTTTCTTTTAAATCTTCATTTTGTTTACCCTTCGGGAAAGCTGATGATACCCCACCTCCTATGTTGTCAAGGGTTCGCAGTAAATTACTACGGCTTCACCCTTGACGCCTTGGATCTGCCTGCCCTGTGAAATGAAAAGCCTATTTCACTTAGGGGGGCACCCTCGACTTTCGCTCAAAGAGCAATCCCTCTAATTAAACATCTCGGAAATTCTACAGCCAGTTGGGGATAAATCCTATTGATATTCCTTGTCTCTAAAACCTGCTCCGTACCCTAAAGCATGTTCAGGGTCCAGTCACCCGGCAATTGTAAATGCACAAAAAATTGTGCGCCATGCATAAAAAAATGTGCATATCAAAAACTTTTCTCATAGATTTTGACACAATTCCAACACGTTGTTTTTGGCACTAATTTTGCCGAAACAATAAATGTTCTCAGTAAAAAAAGGGATAACAATTATTATGTCTGCTAAATCGAGAGATGTCATTCCAGAAAAGCGGATTTTGAAAATTATAATGTTGTTCGCGGGGAAAAAGTGATTTTGGACTCCGATCTGGCTAGACTATATGGTGTAGAGACTAGACGCTTGAACGAACAAGTTCGGCGTAACATTGAAAAGTTCCCTGATGATTTTATGTTTCAATTGACAAAAGAGGAATTCGAAAACTTGAAATCGCAAATTGCGACATCAAGTTCCGGTTGAGGTGGCCGGCGAAAGCGCCCATTTGTTTTCACGGAACACGGAGCCTTGCAAGCGGCAAATGTACTGAACTCATCCCAGGCAAATAAAATGAGTGTCTTTATCGTCCGAACATTTGTTCGACTTCGTGAAATGGCGCTGGCAAATGAAAAACTGTCAAGAAAAGTCGGTCAGCTTGAAAACCGCGTAAGCGATCATGACGAGATATTGATTGTATTAGTTCGAGAGATTCGCAAGCTTATTGATGCCCCAAAACCCAAAGGAAAAAGACGGTCGATTGGTTTTATAGAATCGGATAAATTGAAAAAGAGATAAAATGAATTCGTAACTTATTCGTTCTTACTCCAATATTCTATAATGCCCTAAATGAACGTAAATGCGACAATTAGGAGTTGCTTGTTAACTGATAGCCATTAACCAATAACACCCAATCGAGTTTCACTTCGATCGGGGTATGCTTAATCTATATCCGCATTTTTAACTTCAAAATTCAGCCTTGACCTCCCGACTGTAATGTTGTATCCAATTTTCTTAATTATATTGAATATTTCACATTGCTGTTGATCCTCATTCTTGACCTGATGCAGAGCTATCTAATTTTTTAATTCCAAACTGAAACTCGCACGCTACTGTTCCTGATCCATCCGAATAATTTGCTGTTTGATGACAATGGGCAATAGGAGGCGTCCATAAAATTATAACACTCGCATCAACACAGAGTTGGCTGCATACATTCTAACCATCGAGAACTTATATTTTTATGTGCACCCTTCAGGTCACGCACGTTAGAAGACCGCCAGGAACAACCTAATTTCAAGGGGCTTATCACCATGCTGATAAAAAAGTATTTAGGTCAAATTATGGCTGAGATGGAATTTGTCACCAAGCAGCAGCTCGATGAAGCATTGCAGAAACAGAAAGAGATAATGAGAGGAAGTATGTCGTCCGAGCGATCGCAAAGGGTCAGCCTGGTCTCTGAAGCTCGCCTTTCTAAAGAGGCTGAAATGGCGACATTACTGGGCCAGGTATTGACTGATATGGGGTATGTTTCAAAAGATCAAATTGAACTGGCCCTGATAGAACAGGAAAAATCGTTTGAAGCCCATATGTCATTGGAAAACGAGAGGTTGGGTACAGCGATTGAAATAAGCTCCATCATCAATTCCACGATTAACCTTGCTGAAGTATTAAATCTCATCATGAGACATGTAAACCGTTTAACCAATTCAGTGGCCAGCACAATGATGCTGATAGATGAACAAACCGATGAACTGGTATTCAGTATCCCCACAGGACCCAAGACCGATGAATTGACAGATATTCGTATTCCGTCCGGTCAAGGCATTGCGGGATGGGTTGTTAAACACGAGCAATCTGTTTTGGTACATGACGTTCAAAAGGATTCCAGATTTTATAATAAAGTGGATGAAACCAGTGGATTTGAAACCAAATCTGTTCTTTGTGTTCCCCTTAAGGCAAAAACAAAAATGATAGGGGTTCTGGAGGTGATCAACAAAACTGACGGCGGCAGTTTTACCGAAAATGATGAATTGCTTTTGAATATGTTTGGCTCCCAAGCCGCGGTGGCGATTGAAAATGCCAGACTCCATAGCGAATTGAACGAGCAATTGGAAGAATGCAGGAAAGTCAAGCATTCGCTTCGGGAAAGTGAAGAAAAATATCGCCATTTATTTGAAATGGAATCTGATGCGATCTTTCTTATTCGAAATAGCGACGGACAGATTCTTGAAGTGAACAATGCTGGAGTTAAGCTTTATGGATTCAGTCGAGAAGAACTGTTAAAGATGAAAAATACAGATCTTTCAGATGAGCCTGATGAAACTCGAAAGGCAATTCTGAAAAAAAAGAAAGAAATTCCGACCCGTTTTCATAAGAAAAAGGATGGCACTGTTTTCCCCGTTGAAATAACCGGAAACTATTTTGTTTGGCGAGGTGAAGAAGTTCACATCGCATCAATAAGAGATATTACCAGGCGCAAGAAGGCTGAAGAGGGACTGAAGGAAAGTGAAACAAAATTTCGTTCTCTGTTTAATTTGTCGCCCCAGGCCATTGCCCTCACCGACATAGAGAAGGGCAGGCTGATCGATGTTAATGAAAAATTTTGCGAAGTAACCCAATACACCAAAGAGGAAGCTGTTGGTTTTACCACAACAGAGTTGGGATTCTACACTGAAAAAGACAGGTTTCGTTTCATATCGGAATTGAAAACAAATGGTGAGGTCAATGGATTGGAGATGGATTTTAAGGCCAAAGACGGGTCAATTCTCAATGCCCTCATGTTTGCCAGAATCATTCAGATCGCAGGAGAGCCGTTTATATTGACTATATTTCCTAACTTGACCGAACAGAAACGATTGCAAAGCAAGCTGGAGCAAGCCCAGAAGATGGAATCCTTAGGCACTTTGGCCGGCGGCATTGCCCACGATTTTAATAATCTGCTCATGGGTATTCAGGGCCGCGCCTCTTTGATGCTGGTGGATACGGATTCCTCCCATTCCCATTTTGAACATCTCAAAGGAATTGAGGATTATGTGAAAAGCGCCGCGGATCTGAACAAGCAGCTTTTAGGCTTTGCACGGTCGGGTAAATATGAGGTCAAACCCATTGACCTGAACGCGTTGATCGATGGAAGCTCTCATATGTTCGGCCGCACAAAGAAGGAGATAAAGATCCACAGGAAATACCAGGAGGCTATCTGTGCGGTAGAGATGGATAAGGGGCAGATCGAACAGGTGCTGTTAAATCTTTATGTCAATGCCTGGCAGGCCATGCCCGGAGGAGGGGATCTCTATATCCAGACGGAGAATATCGTCTTTGACGAGAATTATAGCAAGCCGTATCAGGTGAAACCGGGCATTTATGTGAAAATCTCCGTAACGGACACCGGTGTGGGGATGGACGAACCAACCCGGAAAAAGATATTTGATCCCTTTTTTACGACCAAGGAGCGGGAAAGGGGTACCGGGCTGGGTCTTGCCTCTGCATATGGGATTATAAAGAACCATGGGGGGGGCATAGACGTTTATAGTGAAAAAGGTCAGGGGACGACGTTCAATATTTATCTGCCGGCATCGGAAAAAGAGGCGGTTCAAGAAAAGAAGCTTCATACAGAAGTGCTGCAGGGGACGGAGACCGTTCTGCTGGTTGATGACGAGGACATGATCATAGAAGTCGGCCGGGGAATTATTGAAAGTTTGGGTTATGAGGTCTTGATTGCAAAGGGCGGGAAAGAGGCCATAGAAATCTACCAAAAGAACCGGGACAGAATCGATATGGTTATTCTGGACATGATTATGCCGGAGTTGGGCGGCGGCGAAGTATATGACAGATTAAAAAAAGTCAATCCCGATATCAAGGTTCTCCTTTCAAGCGGCTACAGTATTAACGGTGAGGCGACCGAGATACTGGAACGGGGTTGTGATGGTTTTATCCAGAAGCCCTTCAACATGGAGACGCTGTCAAAGAAAATAAGAGGGATTCTGGATTGAGGACATCCCTCATCATTCTTGACAGATTCGGAAAAACCGGAGGATTGAAACGATCTAACAGATGACGATATATGTAACCATTTTTAAAAACGATATCGGCAAGATAACGCAAATCTGATTACGGTTAGAAATCTTCACTTTTCGGAAATGCATGATTAAGGCAAGCAATCTGCAATCAGAAGGTTTTGATTACCGATTAAAGAAAATTTCTATAAAAGCAATGATATATTGGGATATACAGAATTAATTCTGCATAGTAATTGTTCGGGGATGAAGATGATGCACTGCAGTGGATATCACTCCATTGATCGAAGTGAAACGCGTCGCATTGAGACTTGGTGCGTCGCAGATGCGCCTGAACGGGATTCTAGGATGGAACTGCACGTGGAGAGAAGTGGGGCGATCGCCTGTCTGCTCCTTGTCGTTCTCATGGTCGGCTGCGCTACCACCCGCACGCCGTTCACGCTCCACGACGGGGCGTTCGCGACGTTCGTGAACTGGCAGACCAGAGAAGGCGTCGTGCGGACATCTTACTTCATGAATCACATCGATGGGAAGTACGTGAACAACGACCTTCTGAGGGCATCTGTTAATCTGAGATTCAGAGTGCCGCCAGGGCGACGGAGCGTAGTGCTGCGCATCATTCACGCGCCCAAAGGGTTCACGGCACTGGGCGGCGGGCTCAACGTCTACCGGGCGTTGATTCCTTTTGAGATCAAGGTAGCGGCGGGCAAGTACTACCGTCCGAACGCGGTGGTCAAAGACGGCATAGCGACAGCGTGGGTGGAAGAGGTAAACGGGGAAAGGGTCTCGGAGTTACGGTCCGGGGAGCTCATCGAGCCCCTCACGGGCAGGAGTCTCCGCCTGGTGGGAAAAGCGGGACGCCCATGAAATTATGCGTTTCTGATCGGTTCCCAGGCAAATATAGGACAATAGCGACGTCCATAAATATAAATGCGCAAAGTTGATAAATCGAAATAGAACACTTATTTATGAGTTAATGGACGTCCCTTACAATTCTCGGTAGGTATTTATGCTCGCTGATTACCCGCAACGTCAGCTGGCAAAAGGTTCCATTCTCAACATATGACCTTGGACTTCCAATGACTACCCGAGGCACCATTCACTATTCAGCGGTGGCCCACGAAGACCGGTGGTATGATCGGGCTTCGGCACCGCTGGTTGCTGTCTGCAACCTGGCTATGGCAGCCTGGGTTTATCCGAGCTTGCGGACTTCTCGAATAAATTGGAATCCGGACCTGGAGAGCCTTCTACGGGTTGTTAGGGCAAGATCGAAACCCGTAATCTACTACTCGTGGCATGAGCATGAGTTGCTTGCTGTCTGTACATTTCGGAACAATCCCCCGGATGTGCGACCGATGCCTATCGGACACGATGGCATACTGTCTCGTATTCTCCAGCACTCTACAGCGTGGTTCGGCTACTCGATCTGGGTGTATCGGCGGCAGTCCTCTGTTCGCCCCAAAGATCAGCTGGTAGATTTCTTGAGAAGCGGGCCACACGTTGTCGGCCTGTTCGCTGATTCAGGCGGACCGGACGGCATTGTCAGGCCGGGGCTGCCCGAGGTAGCACGGCGGAGCGAGGCTGTGCTGATCCCATTTGCCATAAGCGCGCGTCCAGCGGTCATCCTGAAATGGCCTAAAAAATTTAGTTTTCCCTTACCCTTCTCATCAATTGAAGTTTTTTGGGGACAGCCTATAGACGGCAGTGCCGCCTCTGTGGAACATTGCCAGAAGGCTCTGGACATGCAGGTAGAGCGCGCGTCGGAGGAATAAGAATAGAACCTATCTCAAAAACAATCTAAGCGCCCATGACGGTGTTGCAAAACGTTCAAAATGCTCGTCCGCCTCAGGAGGGCTCACATACGACGTGCGCGTGTATGCTCCGTTTTTTCGACTGTTTCGCGCTTTACCCGCCTCCGGCGGGCTTGCCCTGAACCCTATCTTAGTTTTGAAATAGGTTCTATACTCTTGAATTCGATCTTGGGACAATGGGCACGCCCATGAAATTATGCGTTTAATTTGGAAGACCTGCCCCCGTTGTTTGTTCCCCGCTCGCCTTTGCTCGATGTTTCAAAAACAAACAAAAGATTGCAATTAGCAACATTTTGTTTTATATTGCTACAAAATATAATTCAGGAGGTATTACCCATGACGACCGCTGTAAGAGTATCAGATGACCTGGTGCGAGAAGCCAAGATATATAGTAAAATAGACAAACGATCATTGACGGGGCAGATCGAACATTGGGCAAGAATTGGCAAGTGCGCCGAAGAAAACCCTGACTTGACGTATAGCTTAATCAAGGACATTCTTATCGGCCTTGCAGAGCTTGAACATGGGGAATTGTCAGAATACAGATTCGGATCATAGCCAATGAAAGTCCTTCAATCACGATCATTTGAACGAAAAGTCAAAAAATTTTCGAAACAAGATAAAAAGAGGTTGGACGACCTGATCCAAAAAATTATTGATGATCCTTCTATCGGATCAGAAAAAAGAGGTGATCTTCGTGGCGTTTATGTCCACAAGTTCAAGCTTCAGAAGATTCAATACCTTTTGGCTTACCGGTTCGCCGGCGAAACCCTGGAGCTGATTATGATTGGGCCTCATGAAAACTACTACAGAGACTTAAAAAGCTATTTACAAAGCCGATAGAAGAGGCGAACCATTCGTTGCACCCGGATGGCTGAAAGCTGAAACTTATTTGCAGCGAATCAATATCTGGTGTTATATTCACATAAATACTAAAAAACGCTCGGAGGGTATCATGGCGAAAGAACAATACCTAAGCTTACAGCATAGTGAATCTGTAGTTGCTCAAATGGCAGCCACAATATTCGCTGCATATTTGAAAACAAATGACATTAATGATGATAATGAGAATCAATACATAAGAAAAGCTGTGCAAACAGCAATTAAAATGGCAGTATTTACCGATAAGGCAGTAAAGAGTGATGAAGAATGGATGAAAAAGGATGAAGACCTCACACCAGTAGACCTTTAAACAGTGTTCATCCACAAATCGTCTTTTTGATTGCCCAGTTAAATCCGTATTTAATATTTAACCGGGGCCCAACCCGCCAAAGGCGTGCAAGTCTCTGTGTTATGCTCAAAAAATAATCCCCCCTGAGGCGGATAACTCCTCGGAATATTACACATATGCAACCCCAGGGCATTTCCTGCGGGGCACCTGCGGTTATTTTTTTCGCACGCCTTGATCTTGGACAAAAATCCTCAATTCTGGATGGGCACTAACTATTTATAACAACTCATTAAAAATAGTAACAGGGGCGCATCTTAATTGTTGAATGTATTTAGATATGAAACCGTTGGCCAGAGAGAAAAACAATGTCTGAACCTTTTTCAGAGTGTATCAAATGCGGCAACAACATGGTCAGAGTCTCGGAAGAGAACGCCAGCCCATTGATCGTCAAGTGTCAGAAATGCGGTCACCGCGAATATGCAGAGGTCCAGATCCCTCCGCCCTGGCCGGCCGAGAGCGGAACCGCAACCGCAACCGATGATCCCCCTAAGCCAAATGAAACCGAGAGAAAGTTTCGACTCTTCGATTTATCGGCCATGCCCGTTACAGTCGGGTCCCCGGACGATGAATCTCAGGTCGTACCGGTCGGGTGGATATTGCTATGGATCATAGTCATAGCTTTGGTCGGTTTGTCTCTCTGGATCATTCTATGAGCCCAAGAAGCATATTTGCATTGAATGGGGGCGGGCCACGATAATCAATTAAAAATATAAAAGAGATCGCTCAACAAAAGAATTGAGAGATTGCTGGAAATGAAATAAGTTTATTGCACTGTGAAAAAAACAATAGAAAATGATTTGAGATAATGGAAAGCAAGCTACCAATTGAGATTAGACCGTTTTCTCCCGTTTACGAAAAACAAGTTGTCGATCTTATTGTTGCCATTCAACGGAAAGAATTTGACATTCCCATCACAGCAGATGATCAGCCCGACTTGAAGAATATCCCGGAATACTATCAAAAAGGTAACGGCAATTTTTGGGTGGCTCTTCACAATGATAAAGTAGTCGGCACTGTTTCTTTATTGGATATCGGCCGCAATCTGTTGGCATTACGTAAAATGTTCGTCAATCAAGATTATAGGGGTCGTGAAATAGGTACGGCCCAAAAGCTGTTGGAGATCTCTTTGGATTGGGCTATAACCAGCGGCATTCATGTGATTTATCTTGGAACTACACCCCAATTTTTAGCAGCGCACCGATTCTACGAAAAAAATGGTTTTAAAGAAATCTCGAAAATGGACTTGCCCGAAACTTTTCCCATAATGAAGGTAGATACCAAGTTTTATAAATATATGTTTTAAACAGCTATCAATATAACATCGGTATTAAGAACGGACTTGCAAAGCCAGAGCGCTTTAGGCGCTTGTATTTGGAAGCCGCTTCTGCCGGGCGCTATGCCATAGAAAGAAGACAGTGGTGTTAAAAAACTTCTTCAAAGATAAATTTTTCTGGATAACAGCAATTGTTGGGCTGGTATTTATGCTGCTTACGCTTCATTTCGATATTAATCCTGTGGAAGCTTCGGTCGTACCGGTTTCCATTCAGGGAACAGGTTTTCATATTTTCTTATATAATTACCAGTATGCCTGCATGGATTGTCGGGATTATAATAAGTAGTGTTCTTCCGGTTCCCTTCCCGATAATGGCGTGCATCATGCAGGTTCTTCTCTATGGGATACTATATAAAATTATGCGTCGTGGGGTCATTTTTTTCAAGGCACGACAGAAGGCATATCTTCGGGATAAAAGCCACAATTAAAATGCGACACTGTTTCTCTACGATTTCGGCTTAGCCCGCAATATGATAATATGGGGAATCCCACTAATACCTGTTAGCTGAAGGAATAATCATGAATGATATCAATTATGCACCCGTTTGCGGTATTTATTGTGGTGATTGCAATTTTCTGGGGAAAGAATGTACAGGCTGTGGATATGTGGATGGCAAACCGTTTTGGACCACTTTGATGAAAATAGAAGTTTGTCCATTGCATGATTGCTGCCGAAATCAGAAACAGTTAGAACATTGTGGATTGTGTGAAGATTTTCCATGTAAAACGTTTCTTGAATTACGTGACCCGAGCATGAGTGATGATGAATTTGCACAATCACTCGGTTTAAGACAAAAAGAACTAAAAAGAAGGGCTGAGATTGGAACAGATGGCTGGATGAAAGAAAAGTCTACCAGCCAACATCACACTTAAGTGGGACTGAAAACTTGCCCAAAGAAAGTGGACACCAACTAAAGGAGGGTGTCCAAATGGAAAGAATCAAAGAACCGCAGGGATTATAAACAGAAACTGGTCTGCAGGGAAATATTTATGCCGGCGTTTTTTATTGTGATCTTATTTCCTCTGGTAGTGCTATCTATAGGCATTCTGTCTTATTTTCTCGCTAAACGTGTCAGTGGGGGGAGAGGCTTTTACGGCTGGAAACGGCTTTTGGTTTGGAGCTTTATATTGCCGGGTTTGCCTTTTGTCATCATACTCCTCGCCAAGCTCAGCAACCAGTTCCTCTACTATGACGCAGGCAAGCCTATACTTTCCACCATCATTATCGCGCCACTTACGTTTACATTGGCAATTTTTGTATCAGCCCTGTATCTGATTTCAGTTCCCGAAGGTGACAAAATAGCTTCAGGTTTCGCAAGTCTCTTGGTCAATTTTGGGTGCCTGGCACTGAGCATGTATCTGCTTTTTTGGGGACCCCCATTGAGCTGACGCCCAACATGCGCCTGGACGCAGACGGGCTAAAAACAGGGGCGAATGGGGTCGGGCCACGATAATCAATTAAAATTATGTAAAAACCGTTTGAAATATACTCCAGTTTCGGCCTAATAATGCTCTTTTGGGGTCTAAAAATGAATATAGCGTAAATCCATGGCAAGGGGTATCCGCTGTTGCGCGTGTTTTTTTGAAATGGAGGAGTTATGAAACTGTTAAGACTATTGTCTGTTGTTTTAGTTATTTGCTTTTGTACGTCAAACCTTGATGCGAAAATATATATTTGGACGGATGAAAGCGGAGTGAAACATTACAGCAACACCCCCCCATCCCGCCAAGATGCCGAAGTCGTCGAAGAAATACAGAAAAGCGAATCTGATGAAACCACCGTCAATGAAGAGAGCCGAGAATTCGATGAAACCGGCGTCAACGAACAAAGCGAAGAATCCAAAGAAAAAGCGAATGATTCCGGAAATAACAATATAGCGTTAAGGGTGGCTGCCAACAATGGCAGCCTTGAAGAGGTGCAACGCCTTCTCGGCGAAGGGGCGGATATCAATGCCGGCTCAGATAACGGCATGACCCCCTTAATCCTGGCCTCCTGGAACGGCCACATGAGTGTTGTGGCGCTCCTTTTGGGTGAAGGGGCGGATGTTGCTGCAAAGACCAAGGAGGGCTCGACAGCCTTGACGCTGGCCGGCGAAAGAAACCATACGCAGGTGATAACACTTCTGCGACAATACGGAGCCAGGGAATGAAATTGGTTTTAAATCGTGAATAGTGAATAATTAGGGAGATCCATAAACGGGAGCGATACATGGCATTGTCAGAGCAAGATCTGAATGATTTGCAGAGAGCAAAACGCCTTCTGGAGAACCCGAGCCTTGCCTCGAAGATCACCGCCGCACTGGGTACTCCGATCGAAAAAGGGTTTGAACTGCTGCCCGACAACTGGAATGTCAAGATACAGGAACTGGCGCGAAAGGCGCTGGTGGAAGCCTTGGATATCGCCCTGTTAACGATGGAAAACGAACCCCGCATTCCGGCGTCCACCAAGCTCCACAAACTGTTCGGGATCGCGTCCGGTGCGATCGGCGGTGCATTTGGTCTTCCGGCTCTGGTTGTGGAGTTGCCGATATCGACGACGATCATGCTCCGCTCCATTGCCGATGTGGCCCGTTCCGAGGGTGAGGATCTCAGCGATATCGGTTCGAAACTGGCCTGTCTGCAGGTTTTTGCACTGGGCGGGTCTTCGACGATCGATGATGCCGCTGAAACCGGCTATTTTGCCGTTCGCTCGGCGCTGGCCAAGACTGTTTCCGATGCATCCGCACATATTGCGGAGAAGGGTCTGTCCCGTGAAGGCGCTCCTGCAATTGCCCGGCTGATCGGCAAGATTGCCGAACGATTCGGAATCGCCGTGTCCCAAAAAGCCGCCGCACAGGCGGTTCCGCTCGTGGGCGCCGGTGCGGGAGCACTGGTGAACACACTTTTTATCGATCATTTTCAGGATATCGGCCGGGGACACTTCACTGTGCGCAGACTGGAGCGTGCGCACGGCGTCGAGGCTGTTCGAAAGGCCTTTGACAACTTACAGTATTCAAACAATTTATAGAAGAACCAATAAATAATCAGACCATGCGATGAATCCTGCTTCTCTGCTGGAAACATATAACAACCGTATCAACTCGGCGCAAAAAGCCGGGCGCTGCTGAAGCGCAGGGTTATGCCCGAAGGAAACCTGACATGAAAGATATTGCCCGGCAAATTCGCTCCATTATTTCCACGGCTGAACCTCGATTGTCCCGAATGAATCATGATGAAACAGGATTCAAACCCGCTCCACACGAGTGGTCAAAAAAGGAGATCCTCGGGCATCTAATCGACTCGGCTGCGAACAACCACCAGCGGTTTGTAAGAGCTGTAAACAAAGCTGCTGACCAATTCCCAACTTATGACCCAGATGAATGGGTTCGAATCCAGCGGTATAATGAAGCGCCTTGGTCTTCCCTGGTCACACTTTGGTCTGCATACAACAATCATATGAGTCATATCGTCGAATGCATTCCAGGGGATGCCGAGTCTTCCCCATGTAACATCGGAACAGAGGAGCCCGTCCCTTTGGATTTTGTTATAAAGGACTACCTTCGTCATTTGCGGCACCATCTTAAAGATTTGCTGGAAGAGCAGACAATATAAATCACTGCAGCGGACACGCAAAGCTTTCCGCTCAGTTTGTCGTTATGTGGCGGTGTATGAAAGAGGTTAAATTTTATGGTTCAGCTCATCCTGCTTGGTCTTTTATCATCAGCTTTCTTTAGTGTGACATTTGTTTTGAATCGGGCCATGAGCTTGTCCGGCGGCCATTGGGTCTGGACGTCTTCTTTACGCTTCGTTCATATGTTCTTTCTCCTTATGCTTCTAATTACAATAACGAAAGGTCTCAATCATTTGTTGGAGACAATAAAAATTTTCATAAACAACCTCAGGTTCTGGCTTTTGGCCGGGAGTATCGGGTTTGGAATATTCTATAGCATGCTGTGTTATGCGGCCGATCACGCGCCGGGATGGGTTGTCGCCGGCACGTGGCAGGTTACCGTCATCGCAACGCCCATCGTTCTTTTTCTTTTTAAAGAAACGATTCCTCGGCGCGGGGTATTTTTTTCCGTTCTCATTTTTTTGGGTATTGTGCTGATCCAATTCTTTAAGGAAGAAACCGAGTTTTTGATTACAAACATTTTATATGGTGTTATACCTGTTGTTATTGCGGCCTTTGCATATCCGACCGGAAATCAACTCTTGAATTTCGCCAAACATGGCAATCATTCACGAATACCTCACATTGATTCTTCAATTCTACAGGATGCGCCAACATGTGTTCTGCTTATGACCATGGGATCGATTCCTTTCTGGATAGTGTTGCTGCTCATTTCAGCCCCGCCACCACCGCTCAAGAGTCAAATAATACACACCGGTATCGTCGCCATATCATCAGGTATCATCGCGACATCGATATTCTACAAGGCAAGAAATTCAACAACGTCACCTTATGCGATATCAGCAATCGATGCGACTCAGTCTGGCGAGGTTATATTTTCTCTGGGTGGTGAAATACTGCTTTTGAGTGGCGCTCTACCTGAATTAACCGGAGGTATCGGCATAATTTTGATAGTACTCGGCATTGTTGGATACAGCATGAAACCCGTTTAATCTATGTTAATGGAAAATTATATTGATAAAGGTAATTAATCAAGTTTTGGCACCAGATCACACAGATATTCGGAGACAATTTCG
>JBHPCZ010000080.1:0-15674 GCA_042573625.1 Thermodesulfobacteriota bacterium | reverse complement strand
GCAGTTGACAGCGCCATCAAGGAGGAAATGCTACGCCGGATCGGGGCTGATCATTTCTTTGATTATACCAAAGAAGACTTCACAAAAAGCCGCAAAACCTATGACGTAATTTTTGACATGGTTGCCAAAAGTTCCTATTCCGAATGCGTTAAAGCACTCAACCCCAAGGGACGCTATCTAATGGCAAATCCGCGTATATCCGACATGCTAAGGTCTGTCCTGACGTCTAAGTTTACTGATAAGACAGCGATTTTTGTTTTTGCCGGAGAAAAGGAGGAAGAACTGCTCGCACTCAAGGAAATGATTGAGGAGGGCAAAATAAAATCAATCGTCGATAAAATCTATCCGCTTGAGCAAGTTGCCGAAGCTCATCGAAGAGTAGAGACTGAACAAAGGTTGGGGCCTGTCGTAATCTCTGTGGGAAAGTCATAAAAATAATGAAAGCGATTGTATACAAAAAATACGGATCACCGGATGTTCTTGAATTAAAAGAGGTAGAAAAACCTGCTCCCAAAGACAATGAAGTCTTGATAAAAGTTCATGCGGCATCCATAAATTCGTGGGACTGGGATATGTTAACGGGCAGGCCGTTAGAGTATCGCCTTTTTTTTGGGCTTCTAAAACCAAAAAAAACTAAAATACTTGGATGTGACATAGCAGGACGAATCGAAACGGTCGGGAGCAACATAAAAGAGTTTCATCCAGGTGATGATGTATTCGGAGACCTATGCGAGGGTTCTTGGGGAGGTTTTGCCGAATATGTATGTGCTCGCGAAAACGAACTAACGCTGAAACCGGCCGGTATGACATACGAAGAAGCAGCGGCCACACCCCAAGCGGGACTCCTCGCACTTCAGGGGCTTTGCGATAAAAGAGAGATTAAGCCTGGACAAAGAATTTTGATTAATGGTGGTGGTGGCGGTGTAGGTACATTCGCAATTCAGATGGCCAAATCATTTGGCGCTGAAGTGACCGGCGTGGACAGCACAGGCAAATTGGACATGATGAGCTCTCTTGGTGCAGACCATGTTGTTGATTACACTCAAAAAGATTTTACCAAAAATGGGAAGTGCTACGATCTGATCCTTGATGTTAAAACAGATCGTTCTATTTTCGATTATAGGCGTGCATTAAGTTCTAATGGAATTTATGTCACGGTCGGAGGCAGATCTGCTCGAATCTTACAAGTCGTGTTCCTTGGACCATTGATTTCCATGACCGGAAGTAAGAAACTGACTTTAATAATGCATAAACCAAACAAAGATTTAAACATTCTTAACGAACTTATTGAATCCGGCAAAGTAAAACCTGTTGTAGATAGATGTTTCCCGTTAAGCGAGACTGCTGAAGCTTTCCGGTATTTTGGAGAAGGACATTTCAAAGGAAAAGTAGTAATAACTGTAGAACATAATAACAAGACCTAACAATAGCATGGTTCGGATTGCCACGCTGCGCGTTCCGGGAACCACACATGCCTGCCGTTATACGACATGGATTTCAACTTTAAACTGGATTTGAATCATGACCCTTAAAACCAAATGGGTTGATGTATTGTATAATGTTGCCACAGGCAGTAGACGAGTCCGCAACTTTTTTACACCAATAGGGGCAATCTTCTTTGGTCTATTAACATTTGTCCTTGTTATCACGGCCTTGCATTTAGACCGGCTATTAGCCCTTACCGATATATTTCCAGGGCAGCTTAATATCATTTTGTCTTTACCTTTATTTTCACTTGCTTTGTTTTTAATAGGGTGGTCGGTTCAAAACTTTCTTAAAGCAAAGGGCACTCCTGTTCCTTTCAATCCTCCACCCCAATTAGTCACATCTGGACCATACGCTTATACCAGAAACCCAATGCTCACCGGAGTATTTGCCTTGCTCTTCGGAATTGGGATATTTTTTGGATCTATTTCTCTTCTCTTTGTTTTCACTCCGCTTTTCATTTTTGTTAACTACTGGGAACTAAAAGCTATTGAGGAACCAGAACTCGTGAAACGGTTGGGTCAAGAGTATATTGAATATCGGAAAATAACACCTATGTTTTTCCCAAGTTTTAGCTCAAAATATAATAGGAGAGAGTAGCAACTCGTACAATATCCGCCTGGAGCAGACGGAAGGAAAATCGCGGTTTAACGAAAAACTCTGTAGAGGTCCGATCCTATGTAGGGCCGCTGCTCGGGCGGGGCGTTAGGGCTATGATTATGGGGCAGGATTTAGATAAAGTAGAAAACCTGTACGATACGGTAGCAAAAGAATATGCAGAAACATTCTCTGGTGAACACGAAAAGAAGCCGAAAGACCAAGAAGTGCTCCACAGGTTCTCACAAGAGATCGGGGGCAGAAGACCGGTCTGGGATTTTGGTTGTGGCCCCGGCCAGACTACAAAATACTTAAAAAATCTTGATATCGAAATCTCAGGTCTGGATCTGTCAGAAAGAATACTGGAGCAGGCTAGAACAATTCACCCAGAGATACATTTCCGAAAGGGAAATATTCTTGAGATCGAACTTGAAAACGACTCAATAGCGGGTGCTGTAGCTTTCTACGCTATAGTTCACTTCACAGAACAACAGGTGGAGATAGCCTTTCGTGAAGTATTCCGCGTATTACAGCCGGGTGGAATATTCCTTTTCACATACCACATTGGTGAGGATACAATCTGTATAGAAGAGTTCCTCGGCAAGAAAATCTCTATTGATTTCATGTTCTTCACTACGGATTTTATTTGCAGTTGTCTAAAAAAGAGTGGATTTAGTAAAATAGAGATAATCGAGAGAGAACCTTATCCCGGAGTGGAGTATGAAAGTCGAAGGGCCTATGTTTTTGCGGAAAAGCCCGGGAAAATTGATGTTAAAAGTAGTTTTTGAAACCCGAAACGGGGAACAAGACACCGTTGTTTATTAACGTTTTTCTGTCTGTTCCTATGATAAGAAAAAGAGGTCTTGATGGCTGAACACGTTTGTCCTGTCTGGGTTGGACACCTTCTTGAAAGTCCGCTTAGGAAACTGTTCGACAATCCCCAAACAATACTTGGGCTGCATGTCACCGATGGCATGACAGCTCTCGATATAGGTTGTGCAATGGGATTCTTCAGTTTGCCACTGGCTGAAATGGTTGGGGTTCACGGGAAGGTCATCTGTATAGATCTGCAAAAGAGGATGATCGAGGTCCTTGAAAAACGTGCACGCAAAGCGGGATTGTCTGAGAGAATAGAATCCCGTCTTTGCGGCAGGGATTCTCTTGGCCTTGAAAAATTTTCCGGCACGATCGACTTTGCGCTTGCATCTGCTGTTGTTCACGAAGTCCCGGATGCGGGCAGTTTTTTTTCCGAAGTTCATGAGGTAGTCAAACCGGATGGGAAATTCTTGGTTGTTGAGCCAAAAGGACATGTGTCTGAAAGCGATTTCAATGCAACCGTTTCCCTGGCTGAGCAAAAAGGGTTCCATATAATCAATAGATCGCGAACATTTTCCGGTCGTGCTGCACTATTTCAGAAGTAGAAAGCATTATTAATGCACCTAAACGCACAGGGAAAGGGAAATGAAAAAATCCTGGAAGAACAAATTGCAGGTATTTTGGAAAGGATGGGGCTACTCTATCTTCATAGCTTTAATGATTGCAACATCATTTAAGTCAGCTATAGCCGATTGGAATATCGTTCCGACCGGGTCTATGAAACCTACAATTATGGAAGGGGATCGAATTTTTGTAAACAAACTGGCGTATGACCTCAAGGTTCCATACACTACATGGCATATCGCAGAATGGAGCGAACCGCAAAGAGGAGAAATCGTGGTCTTTTATTCACCGGTGGACAATAAGCGTTTGGTCAAGCGTGTTGTTGGTCTTCCGGGAGATTTGATAGCCATGCTTAATAATAGACTATTTATCAATGGCAAATCGATGGAATATGAATCTATCATCAACAAGGATAGCAATAACCAACATTGCTTTATTGAAGATCTTTCCGGCAGAAAACATCCGGTGATGATTTCCCCGTATCGTTCATCACTTCGCTCATTCAGAACGATTACCGTTCCGGAGGGGCACTATTTTATGATGGGTGACAACAGGGATAACAGCGCAGACTCAAGATATTTTGGATTCGTTGAACGAAACCGTATTGTCGGTCAAGCCACAATTATAGTGGCTTCTCTTGACATCAACAATTATTATTTGCCTCGCTGGGAACGGTTTTTTACAAAGCTGCCTTAAAATGGCAGATGAATGGCGAACAAGCAAGTCGTACAGACAGCTAATATTTTACTGGCCGGTTAATTCATGATTTATCGATTTTCATAATCCGTCTTGTTCTTTCCCAACGGTAAACTGACAGTCAATGCGATGAAACAAAATCTCGAAAAAATGCTGAAAAATGTTGCACAAGGCGCCGGCCGAATCACAGTTCTTACAGGGGCCGGCATCTCCGCCGAGAGTAACATTCCCACTTTTCGCGGACCCGAAGGATACTGGACCATTGGATCAAAAGAATATCAACCTCAGGAGATGGCTACCTACGAAATGTTTACGCAGAAACCCGATGAAGTCTGGAAATGGTATCTTTACCGGGTCGGTGTCTGTAAAAGGTCGGAGCCGAATGCGGGACACCTTTCGCTGGTGGAAATGGAAAAATATTTCAAAGGTCGCTTTACACTGATCACACAGAATGTCGACAACCTTCATCTGCGGGCAGGCAGCAGATCAAACCAGACATTTCAGATTCACGGAAATATTTTCTATATGCGGTGTGCCCGGGAATGCGCTTTGAGAATTTATTCTATACCCGAAAATTTGATTGGTCGTGGAAAAGGCGACGGCCTGACGAAAAGAGACCGATTGCTGCTCAGTTGTCCGGAATGCGGAGACCGGGCCCGCCCCCATGTGCTTTGGTTTGACGAGGCATACAATGAACATTATTATCGCTTCAACAGTGCTCTGAAAGCCGCCGCAGAAACCGAACTGCTGATTGTTGTGGGCACCTCGGGCGCAACCAATCTTTCGAACCAGATTGCATGGTTGGTCCACGGCCGCAACGGGAGCATTGTTGACATCAACATCGAAGAAAATCCGTTCTCACAATTGGCCTTAAAAAGCCGGAAGGGGTATTTCATCAAGGAACCCAGCAGTACGGCCCTGCCCCGCATTTTGCAAACACTTAATGAATGGCATTAAATTCCGTTCACATTGTGTGATATCCTTTGCGAAAATGTCTGGCTATAGGCTTGCCCGCTTGATCAGCGCCTCCAGGTAAACGGATTTCAATTGCCGGCTGGCCATTGCCTGTTTAACGGGGGTGAGCTTCAGGATGACGCCCAAAACAGCGGCAAGCACGCGATGGCTGTGCAACAGCTGATTGTCAAAAAAGAGATGCTGGAGCTTTCCCCGTTCAATGGCCATGACCACTACCCGGTGGGTGGAGTTCAGCGGCGTGATGACCCTTTCAGCGCGCGGTCGCAACCTGATGTTCTCCATCGGACACGCCCTCGCGCAGACGCCGCATCCCAGACATATCTCTTCGTTCAACCGCGCCTTTTTTTTCTTGGGGTGTTCGGGGTCGTCGGCCGAAACCAGGGTCATGGCCTCAACCGGACAGGCGCTTACACACTTGCCGCACCCGACGCACGTTTCCCGGCTAATTTCCGGGAGGAAATTGGTGGTGTGCACAGGATGCAGCATCCCGAATTTCCGGGCGACAATCATGGCTTCGCAACAGCATCTGCAGCAATTGCAAATGAAATTTGCACCTTCCCTGACATTGTCACCGAATTGTACCAGGTTGTGCCCATAAGCCTTCTCCAATAGTTCCAGGCACTCTAAAACTTCAACCCTTCGCGCAAAACCGAACTTGACCAGCGAACCCGCCGTTGCGTTAAAGGTCATGCAGATTTCTTTGGGTGCATCACAGTCTCGCCCCACGTGGGACATTTTATGGCGGCAATAACAAGTGCTGATCCCGATATGGGAGGCGGTTTTAATGACCTCGGTCGCTCTTTCGTAATCAAGCACATACAGCGCATTCTCCTCGGAAAGTACCGGCTCGTGAACAAAGACACGTCCCAGCCGGGTTTCACCCGGCAGAAACAGATCTTTGATAAAATCATCTTCCACATTGATATACTGATAATACAGCTCACTCAACACCTTCTGATCGATGTCGCCCCTGATCCGCATCAGGGAAAATTCAAAAAATCCCGCCATCGGGGGCGGAAGACAATAAACCTGACGACCGTTTTCCTCGATATCCAGCAGAATCGCCCGGCTGCACAGTTCATCCAACACTTTCCGCGCACTGACCCGATCCATTCTCCACATCCGAGCCGCTTTGTCGGCGGTAAACAATTTCATGGGCAGCAATGACACCAACCGGGCTTCCTCTTCACTGAAAAGCATTTCCAAAATCTTGAACAACAGTTCAGAAGGAGTTGCCCCTTGAGGAAATCGATTTAAACGATCCACCAGCTGCACATATCCTATTTTCGCTGCGTGATGTGCCATGGCCTTCTTCCCAGCCCGAATATTTCATGAAAATTTTAATCGAATAATACCATGCCTGAAAGCCAAGTCCGGCTTTAATCTTTAACTTCAACCCTAATTTAGCGAAAGTTGAGCCGTTCGGCCTTGAGGCTCACGACAGGGATGCCCCAGATGCAAGGCGGAAAGGGTGAAGCTGTAGTAAGTTGCCGCGGAACCCTTTCCAACACAGACGCCGCAGGAGTCAAATCGAAGACTATGGGGTATCCTCGGCTTGTTCGCCTCTGGCGGGCTTTCCCGCAGGGCAAACAAAATGGAGATTAAACGACCCTACCCATATCTCACTTATAGCTGTAATATGAAAATAGGGCGAATGTATTTTAACTTTATGTTATTCTGTTAAAAAATAAACTTCTCCATTTTGTTTACGCTCATTTAGGGTTCAAGTGTTTTAAGGTGCGCGGCTGCGTCTCGAATGACCCGTTCGCTGAACACCCGGATACCCTCTTCCTCAAGAAGCGCGGCTGTTGAACCTTTACCCGGTTTGTGTTTTCCTGAAAAACTGCCATCGTAGATGTATGTACTGCCGCACGATGGGCTCCCGTCTTTTAGAACAGCAAGTTTGATCCCCCGGATATGGACCAGTTCAAGCGCCTTTTGAGCACCATCAATAAAATAATCCGTAACATTCTCTCCCAAAACGTTCATGACTCTGTCATAACCGCTCAGGACACCACCCCCATCTCCGCCGCTAATCTCGGCAGAAGGCCTCGGCACAGTGAGTCCCGCAGCCACTTCAGGACAGAAGGGAACGATTCGTTCTTCCTGCTGCCATTGATTTAAAATGTGATTGTTGAATACCATAACCGCGCCATCGTAACGGACAGGTTGCCCCATTAAACAGGCGCTAACCAGGACTCGAATCATGCGTTTTCTCCGGTGTTCCAATCGATGGTGCCATTAACCTGCACAGATAAGGATAGGCTTAATGCGTTCAATCAACTCTTTCAAAGACTCTCTTTACTTTATACCGTCACACTTGTCCTTATATCAAGGTTTTCCGTTCAATTTTTCGGGAACCATTTATATTCGATTAGAGTTGACTTACTAAATTAATGAAGCGTTTCCTGACGAAGATATTGTCGTTGCCGCAGCTAAACTTGACGGGACGAAGTTATATATTTATATTCAACGTTAATTAGAGCTTTACAAAGGGTATATGCTTAATGCAAAATTCGGTATATTTTCAACCAAAGGGGGCTCATAATGATTAAATCTTCAACCAATGTCTTTAGAAACAAAAAAAAGACAGTTTATCTTATAATGGTTATTGCCATGGCAATTGTCACGCTGCCGTTAATGGTATCTGCCAAGGAATCCAATGTTAAATGCGAAATGTTGAAAAAAGGATCCTATTATAAGGACAGAGATGAACTTGCGAAAAAGATGAAAGATATGAATTTACATATTTACCAGATCCATAACTCTGCAACAGACATTGAAACATTGGCATTCATCCCTCAGGGGTTAACAATGACAACCGGTTGGTATCCACTCAAAGAAGGCGCTGATTTAAGTAAAGTTATAAAAAGCGTAGATATAAACACCGGTTTTGGAGCCAGATTGTATAAAGTTGAATTCGACCAGGTTATATTCTTGTACACCAGCGTCAAAAATGTGAGATTGAATACAAAGTTTGCCAAAACTGAAGGAAACAAAATAGTAAACCTATCTCACAGGGATTTTAAAACGCTGGAAATTGAACCACGCAGAAGAATTAGGAAGAAGCGTTGATCTTTACTTGCCTTAAATCAACACAATTCGATAGGGTCGCATACAAAAACGGGTGGGCATGATGATCTTTCAGCAAGGGTATCTTTCTCTTTATCAATATATAAGTACATTAATGGTCGTCAGAAAACGGACATATGGAAACGGGGCTTGAAATTGGTGAACGAGATCTTTTTATGAAATTAACAGCGTTCCTTACTCATAACCGGCATCAGGTTGAGGCGTTGATGCTTGAAATCTGATTGTTCAACGTCCAGTAATCATATAGATAGCCAAAACTTAAAATGCCGCCTGTAAGAAGATAGAGAAGGCCGGTGACCCATTTCCCCATATAGAATCGATGGACACCAAATAATCCGAGGAAAGTCAGAAGAATCCAGGTCATATTATAGTCAACTTTTCCCGCGCTAAAGCGAAGATCAGCCTTCCTGTCCATGGATGGAATTAAGAAAAGATCAATAAGCCACCCTATCCCCAGCAGACCGAGGGTGAAGAAGTAAATCGTTGCAGAAACCGGCTTGCCGTAATAAAAGCGATGGGCTCCGGTAAAACCAAATATCCAGAGCAGGTATCCTATGGATTTGCGATGCGTATCACTTCCTTCAGTCATTTATCAACTCTCCTTTCCGCTCAGCTGTTTAATCCGTCAATAAAGATTTGATATCACTATCGTCTCGTATCCGAGTCAAAAAGGCCAAAACCGATTGTCAAACCATACGCTTTCAATTAAGGTTTTATCGAGATCCATAAGGAATTTGAGGTGGGCACGTTCCCATTGTGCCAACCACTCATACAATGCTTTGGCTTCAGGATCACCTGCTGCTGCTGCGCTTTCAGAGTAAAGCTTGACTGCACGTTCTTCCATGGATATGGCGGCTGAAATAGCGGCGGCTTCAAAACCGGCGGCTGAAATTTTGCCCTTTACCGCCTCTGTTAACACTTCTGAGGAAACATCGCTGGTCTCACTGTCGTCAAAACGGCCGGGAACAAACTTCTCTGTTTTGCAAAATGCCGTATATTGTTCGCCAAGCACTTTCATATGTTTCTGTTCTTCATCCGCCATCATCTCGAAAACCGATCTGACCTTTTGGTTTTCGGCCTGCTCGGCGACTTTTTTATAAAAGGCTCTGCCTCTTCGTTCCAGTAAAATTGCATTCTTCAATATCTCTATGGTATCACTTTTGCGCATCTAATCCTCCTTCAAACAGGCCTGTTTGGACGTTTTCATTGGCAACAACAGGGCGCTCCGGGGCAGACTTAAAAAATCTTTATCGTCCGATCGGTTTACGGGTGTACGATTTTTTTTACCCGGCTTCTCTCAACGCCGATGACGCCGCTGGTTTCTTTGAACATAATCATACTGTTTTCTTCCCAATAGGCGGTCGTTAGAATGATACTTCCGTTTTTCAGATGTATCTGAATATACTTTTTGGGTTTTGCAGGCAGTTTTTTCGTGCCTTTCCTGCTCTCTACGACTGAGGATTTTTCCTCTCCCCTAGCTGTCTCGATGGTTTTTGGAGCCTCCTGCTCCAGCGTCCGTAAAGCCTGCTGGATGGATTGCCCAAAAATGTCCGCAGGTCTTGCTGCTTTTTGACGGATATCCTCCAGTATCGAAATAGAAAAAAAGAGGGTCGGAATAACCAGTATCAACACAACAATGCCGATAAGTCTAAAATAGCCTGGCCCGATTTTCGGTCTTACCCGGGGTGCCGTGGTTGCGCTGAACAGGTCTGCTTCATCCACACCCTTTTTATCGGCAGTCGTTTCGGCGGGTTTCCCGGGTTCAGCCCTTGCTGGGCCTGGGGCCTGAACTTGCAGGCCTTCCACCTGTTTCATCGTCAGGAAAGACTTCACCTGCTCGTATGCCACATTGATTTCTTTTAATTTTTCCTCGGCCTTCTGTTGCAGTCTGGGATTGTGGGCGCAACGATCCGGGTGCCAGATCGCTGCCAAATCTCTGTAAGCCTGACATGCCTCCTCCGGAGTCGCGTCCTGGCGGAGCTCAAGAATGTTGAAACATTTTTGGATATCCATCCGGGCTCAACCTATTTTCCATCCGGAAATGGCCTTTTTTGTTCCCAGCATGAGGCTATGGTCGGGCACGAATTAACTTTTTTATTCGAAAGATGCAGGTGTAAATTAATAGAAAATTACCTGGGCTCAAAAAAGTCCTTTAAGTCTATAACCTTGTCGCCTTTTTTTGTGGAGGCCCTCACACTTTCCCATGACCCTCTTACCTTTGCTTTCCTTAACTCATGAATTATGGCCTGGACCTTGGGGTTGTCTTCAATAAGAACTTGAAGTCGCTCGTTAAGTTGTTCCCACTTTGTTTCAAGATCCTTTACATCCAGACTAAATTCTCCTAAAAACGACAATAGAGATCCTAAATGTGATAATATGCCGAAATGTGTAACGTCCTGAAGATAATACGGGCAATGGCTCCATAAACTGACACTGTGAAAATTCCGTTTTAGACACTCCGAATGGACAAGGGAATGAATGGCGCTAGGGCCCTGATAGCTAATTGTGGTAACGTTTTTCAGCTTTAGTTTGGAATAGAGGTCTTCACTTGAAGCAACAGCTGAAACGACTCTGTCCGAATGGAGTACATGGTCATACATGCTTCCAAGGGTTATGATGGTTTCAACACCCAGCTTTTCGCAAAGGGAAAACAGCTCGTTAACAAAATGAAACCACCTGAGGTCGGGCTCATCGGCTTTTAAGATAACCAGATCTCTTTCACCTGAACCGGTCCGGGCGGCATAAAATGAACCTCCAGGCGCCGAGATGCCCTTCAAATCCCCGCCTTCTATCTTCACCATGGGTCGAGCTTCATCATACCGGTAAAAGGGGTCCGGGTTAATCTTGGCAAAATATTGGGCATTCAGCTTGCCGGTCAAATAGGTAACCATGCTGCTTGAAATATCCAGCGCATTTCCCCAGCCGTCAAATCCTGCAATCAGGATGGGCCTCTCCAGTTCCGGCACCTCTTCAATATGGATTCCCTGTTCCATCATATCTCATGTTTTACACTCAGGCAGGCCAATGTCAAGTTGTTCGTTTCGTTCACGGATCGGAGGATCTGCCTCGTGCCCATCCAGAAATACATTTGAGTACGAAATGGTTTTTGCCTCCGGCCGTTCTGGAACAGATATCCTGAGACGAAATATGCCAACGACTATGGTTTGGAAGGCTCTGACAGATGCCTGTTCTGCCGATAATATCTGGCGGAGTCTGTAGAATAGATGCAGAGAGCTGTCCATATCAAAACAAAGGTCCATATATGGGCCCGTGAAAGTGGTTCATTATACAAATAAACGCCTAAAAAAAACATACAGGTCGGCGCAATGTACTGCAGGAAGCCCACCGTGGAAAGATTAAGCCGCCGAGTGCCCAGCGTAAAAAGAAGGAGTGGAACGGCAGTTAAAAGTGCAGTTCCCATCAGGAAAAAATCGATTCTGGCACTCACGTGGAACAAGGCCCCGGTTCCTTTGCGATCCAAAAATAAAATATAGGACAGGGCGGGAACGGAAAGAAAGAGCATCTCCACTGAAAGCCCCACCAGGGAACTGATCGGCGCCACCTTGCGGATCAAGCCGTAAAATCCAAAAGCAACGGCGAGGGTAAGGGCTATCCACGGAAATTTTCCATAATGAACGGTTAGATATAACACACCGATACCGGCCAATACCAGTGCCACGGTCTGTAACGTTCTCAGGCGCTCCCTGAGAAAGATCACGCCCAACAGAACATTGACCAAAGGGTTGATATAGTAACCCAGGCTGGCCTGAAGGATATGATCATTGTTCACCGCCCAGATGTAAATGTACCAATTTAATCCAAGGACAATCGTAGTGGGTATCAGGGTCAGGAGGGTCCGACGGTTTCTCAGTGCAGCCATGAATTCATCCCAGTGGCCCTGGAATACCAGCAGGATGATAAGGAAAAAAAAGGACCAGATCACCCGATGCATAATGATTTCAAAGGCAGGGATGAAATGCAGCACCTTCCAGTACATGGGGCTCAAACCCCAGATCAGGAAGGCCGAAGATGCATATACAACGCCGGACAAGGATTCCTGTTGCGAATTTTCGGCTGGTTGTCGTTTCATGAGAAGAGAGTAAAATCCGTGAATCGAAAGTTATGCCGTCTAACCATGGATAGCTTAACGCTGAAAGTGCGCAACATAAACGATATGATGACACATGTCAAAAGATAGTTTGGTTCCATTTTACATATAGAACGATTACGGATTGACACTAGTTAACCTTGACTCAGACACACCATCTCTCTATACTTGCTCTGTCGTAATAGAGAGGTATGGGAGTGGATCCGGATCCAATATTGCTGGCCTGCCGGGAATGTTTGACCGAACCTTCTCCTGCAGTTCTCTTTCCAAAGCCAATTCCATCACCGGATGGCGCATAGGGTATGTCATCGCCGCATCGGAATTGATTGAGAGCCGGGTGCATTAAACCTTTGATCCAATTTCCAAACTCTTTCAAGGAGCCGCCATGCTGACAAAAGAGGAAAAGTTAGACGAACTGACCCGCCTGGGTATCGAACTCAACCAGGTCCGCGACCTGGATATTCTGATGGAACGCGTCCTCAAAGATGCCCGCCGTTTTGTTAACGCCGATGCGGGGTCCATCTATATCAGAGATGATGAATCCCTTCTCTTCACCTACACCCAGAACGACACCCTTCAGGGCCGCCTTCCCGAAAATGAAAAGCTCATCTACTCCACCTTTACCCTCCCCA
Source organism: Thermodesulfobacteriota bacterium (assembly GCA_042573625.1). Classification (GTDB taxonomy): domain Bacteria; phylum Desulfobacterota; class Desulfobacteria; order Desulfobacterales; family UBA11574; genus JBHPCZ01. The sequence continues at coordinate 2,648 of JBHPCZ010000080.1, read as the reverse complement.
TCAACACAGAGAGCATCGCCGGATACGTCGCCACGACGGGTTCTCTGCTGAACATACCGGATGTCTACCGGATTGAATCCACGGCACCGTATCAATTCGGGAAGAAATTCGATGCAGAGTCCGGCTACACAACCCGTTCCGTGATCACCGTCCCTCTGAAAACAGCCAGAGGGGACCTCCTTGGAATCCTGCAGATTATTAACGCCCAGGATGAGACGGGGCGGGTCGTCGCATTCACCGAAAAGGACGAGAATCTGATGCTTCATTTCGCCAGTATCGCTGCCGTTGCCCTTGAACGCGCCCAGATGACCCGGTCCATACTCCTCCGCATGATCCGGATGTCTGAGATGCGCGATCCAAAGGAAACAGGGGCACATGTAAACCGGGTGGGCGGATACTCTATCGAACTCTTTGAGCAGTGGGCTCGCAAACACCAAATTTCTCAAAAAGAGTTTGACAGGGACCGCGACAGCCTTCGCATGGCGGCAATGCTTCACGATGTCGGGAAAATAGCCATTTCAGATATGATTTTGAAAAAGCCGGGCCGTTTTAGTGAAGACGAGTACGAAATCATGAAACAACACACCTTTCTCGGAGCGAGGCTCTTTCTGGATACTCAGTCGGATTTTGACGAAGCAGCACAAGAGGTCGCCCTGAACCACCATGAACGATGGGACGGAAATGGATACCCGGGACATATCGACGTGGCCACCGGAAATCCCATAAAAGGCTTCACCCTGCCGGACGGGAAAGCAAGGGGGAAAAAAGGTGAAGAAATTCCAGTCTTCGGAAGAATCGTGTCCCTTGCGGACGTTTACGACGCCCTTTCTTCTGCACGGGTTTACAAAGAGGCCTGGAGCGAATCAGATGTTCTCTCCACCATTGAAAAAGAGGCCGGAGCCCAATTCGACCCGGAATTGGTGGAGATTTTCTTTTCCCGGCTCAAAGTATTCCGTTCCATACAGGAAAGATACAAGGATGAACCGTGAAGACGTGAAAAAAGATTCGGATGGAAGTCTCAAAAGATAAACTGATGTTACCCTCCTGGGGAATGTTGATGTTGATCATCTGCGGCGCCGCTTTCGGCTGCTATTTTGCGTCAAACATGAGACTTCCGGTTGTCCCCCTTTACGCCAGATCACTGGGCATCAATACCGCTCAGATCGGATTTATCAATTCCGCTTTCTTTTTAATGGCCGGTTTTCTATCCTTACCTCTGGGTTTTGTTTCTGACCGCCTGGGACGTAAACCTCTCGCATCTTTGGGACTGCTGGTTATATCGGGCGCATCCTTTATGCTCTATTTCAGCGACACCTTTATCCAAATGATGTGGAGTTATCTTTTCATCGGTCTCGGCTATGCGGCCTTTGGCCCGACCATGATGTCGCTTGTTGCGGACATCTCTCCGGCCACGCATCTGGGTCGTTCTTACGGGTGGTACACAACAGCGTTGTATTGCGGTATGAGCCTGGGGCCTGCGGCCGGAGGATATATAGCTCAGGTATCTGGATTTCTTCCGGTTTTCCTTATTTCAGGCGTTTTGATGTTTTTAATTTTCTGGATCGTTATTTTTTTTCTACCCCGCACGCGATCGGTTTTGGAACCCCGCTCCAAAAAGACAAAATCCGCGACCCTCGTCCGGCAGTTATTTAAAAACCGTCCTTTGATGGGGTGCTGGGTGATTACCCTGGGGGGCTGCTTTGGCCTTGGAATGTTTATTACATTTATCCCGCTTCACGCTAAAAATAATAGCTTAAATGTCGGTCAAATCGGGCTTGTATTTTTTGTCCAGGGGCTGGTCAACGCGCTTTCCCGAATTCCCCTGGGGTACCTGAGCGATAAGGTCGTTGACCGTAAGATTCTTGTGGTCCTCGGAATGATGGGTTTTGCCGCTGCTATGGCAGGTTTTGGGATATCCCGAACTTTGGTTCATTTCGTGGTGTGTGCAATTATATTGGGCGTCAGTATGGGGTTGGCCTTCACATCCATTGGGGCGCTTATCGCGGAAACCGTCGATCCTGAATCCCGAGGGGTCGCCATGGGTGGGTATAACACCTGTATCTATCTTGGCATGATGCTGAGTTCCACTCTGATGGGAACCGTCATTCTAATGATCGGGTTTGAATATGTGTTTTACCTGACTGCTGTTTTAAATCTCCTTTTAATCGGTGTTTTTTATCTTTTCATGAAGGACTTTTCTCCTGTCAGAAGTGAAGCAATTCAATAAAATTTATAGAAGCAAGCGCAGAAGCCCAAATGTCAGGCCATAGGATTGAGTTTTACCCTAATTGATTGGATAACACTTTCACTTTTCAGCTTGATTTTGGAAATAGAAAATATTGACATCGGCACTTCATCAAAAAAAGATTCCTGGCCATTATTCCTTTTCTGAATTGACCCGGATTTAACCATCCAATTATCAAACTGCTGGCACGACCATCTTCGACGACCTCACATTTTATGATACGGGAATGGGTATCTGAAAACCGATCTTGACTCAATATTTGCAGTTGGAATTTGGTATCCATGAATTTTAAGCGATTCCGATCGTGGTAATATAACTTAGATTTCAAAAAAGCATGATTTCTATAGTATATTATTCTCTTATCACAGGGTTGGGAGTGGCTGTGATCTGTTACAGATAGAAC
>JBHPCZ010000007.1:0-52369 GCA_042573625.1 Thermodesulfobacteriota bacterium | reverse complement strand
TCCCACCAGCGCCCACGTAAGTCCCTGTCATCCCGTTATATCCTACATAATCCCGTCCATTCCCGCCTCCACGCCACGCAAACCGTTGCATTTCTTGATCCATGTGCCTCTCAATAGGGGTATAGTGCGGGGAGTGACTCTTTTTGCAATAGAAAAGGGCTTAACAACATCTGTTAAGCCCTTGATATATACTGGTGATCCCACGGGGAATCGAACCCCGGTTACCGGCGTGAGAGGCCGGCGTCCTAACCGCTAGACGATGGGACCGGAAAAAATGATTTTACGCATGATTATAGAAATGGGACAAGTTTGTCAAATATTTTTATATTGGACATGATAAACAAGATAGTTTATTGGGGCCTTTCCTGATGAAAGGCCAAAAAACATAACCCCTCTTCGAGGGAAAAATGGCCCCTTGCACAGTTCGGCATTAGCATGGATACCCAAAAATTACTGTTGAAGCAGTCAGTCCATAACACTCCGCCAAAGGCGGATTGAGTTTTATCTCTTTACAATGGAAAGGGATAAAGCACAAAAGTAAATCCAGACGATCTTGTAGATCCTGTCAAAAAAGCCGCATAAATATTTCATGAGGCATCGGGTTTAACAGGCTTTTTGCCGATTCGATATCCGATAATAAAATATATGATCGGACCGATAAAAGGGATCAGGGCAATGAACCCCCACATGACTTTTTTTCCTGTGGTGCCAAAATCCTTCCGGGCAACATCAAAGACGGCCAACCAGGTTAATATTAGAAAGAGTACGCCGGCGCCGATTATATATTCTGTAGTGCTCAATGTTACCCTAAATTATCGTAAATAAAATGTGAAAAATAGTATATAGAGTTTTATCCCTTTAAAAGCTTGGAAATTTTAATAATGGTGTTGGCGTAGTACTTGCTGTAATTGTAACGCAGCAAGACCTTGTACGCCTTTTTGTCATCTATCCCGGGATGCCAGCCATAATGCTTCAGATAGTATGCAACACTGGATATGGCATCCGCATGATTAAACAGATCGATACGACCGTCATTGTTGCCGTCTTTGGCAAGGGTTCGGATGTTGCTGGGCATGAATTGCGGGATACCCATGGCGCCGGCATAGGAACCGGGAATACTCGCAGGATCCATTTCCTCTCTGTTCGTATATTTCAAGAAGGCTTTCAGCTCCTTGTAGGCCCACTTCGACTTTTTTCCGACCCATTTTTCATACTCCTTCCTTGTCAAACGGGAGGAGCTTGAAACCTTTCGCCAAAACAGATCCCGAACCTCAGGGTCTGCCAGCGAAGCCATACTTGAGAGCGTGTTCAATATAATAGGGCCCCCCACAACTTTTCCGAGCCGGGTTTCAACCAGAATGACGGCGGTGATAATCTCCTTGCTCACGCCATATTTTTTTTCCACTCGTGCAAACTCGGTCTTATATTTCTGTATATATTCCGATGCTTTTTGTATCGACGCCGGGGTTGTAAACTGGTCGTAATTCAACCGGGCCTCTTGATGCACCAAAAAGAGAGACACCCCTTTTGTTTCAAAATCCACCTCCGGCCTCTTGTAAAGATCTTTTATCCGGGTCTCTTCAAAACCGTCTTTGATGAGCTTCTGTTGTAAGGATTCAAAATATTTGACCGTTTCCTCCGCCATTTCCTCCTCAGCATGGACGGATGAAATGAGGCCCGATATCAACAAACACAGAATAAAAAATGTCAGTTTTCGAAAAAATGATCCAGAATTCAGCATCACCGTATATAACCTTCCACCTTTAAACAATCGTTTGAGGGTGCATACCACATTGCAGTTGCCCTGTTCCAGCATCTTTTTCATCTATTTATAGATAACGAAAATGTTTTTCGACAGAATTTACACGATAATCAGGATATTATAATTTTTTAAATTATATTTTTGCGCTGGTTGATCGGATATATATGACATGCTATATGCTAAACAACGCAGCAAACTCTGTGACCTTGAATATACTCCGGGAACAGCCAAGAGATTAGAAATAGCGGCAAGACAAATTCAGAGCTAAAGGCCGGACGGATGATTTAACACAACATCAGTCTTGTCCAAAAACAAAACGGATGTACTTTGAAGCTCCTGAAAATAAAATGATAAAGGCATTGCATTGATATTGAACCGCCCGTTCGCTTCGCGAACTCGACCGACACAGACTTTTGCCCTGCGGACATTCGCAGGGCAAAACCACTCATCGCTTTGCGATAATTGAATTTTTTATGCCCAAAGGGCGTGCATTTTCTGCCTGGGCAATGTCGCCTATGCGGAGATGTCATCATTTGTCTGCGTGTGTCTGCGGCTATTAAAATATTTTAGACACGAATGAAACAACATATTAAAATTCCGATAACATGAAAAAAACACCCAAAACCATCTTCAGCTGTCAATCTTGCGGGTATCAGGCCCCCAAGTGGATGGGCAGATGCCCTGACTGTGGCCAGTGGGACACCCTGGTTGAAGAATCACAATCCCGCAGATCGGGGCATGGTGCGCGGAAAAGTGTATTCGCTTTTCAGACAGAACCGGTTCCCATCGATTCGATTGAACTCGAAAAGGAATATCGGTATCCGACCCACATGGAAGAGCTAGACCGGGTTCTGGGCGGGGGCCTTGTTCCCGGAAGCCTGATTCTTATCGGCGGAGACCCCGGCATCGGAAAATCCACCCTGATGCTTCAGGCATTGTATAGCCTTGGGGAAAATGGCCGTACCACACTCTATGTTTCAGGCGAAGAGTCGATCAGACAACTGAGGCTTCGCAGCAAAAGGCTGTCGACGGTATCTTCAAATCTGCTGGTCGTCTCCGAGGTTGATATCGAATCGATTCTTTCCACGCTTGAATCGACCAAACCCGATGTGCTCGTGATCGACTCCATTCAGACGATGTTTAACCCCGAGTTGACTTCCGCGCCGGGAAGCGTAAGCCAGGTTCGGGAATCCGCCGTTAAACTTATGCTCATGGCCAAAAAGACCGGTATTCCAACATTCCTGGTCGGTCATGTCACAAAGGATGGGGCAATCGCCGGACCGAAGCTTTTGGAACACATGGTGGATACGGTTCTCTATTTTGAAGGCGATCGGAATCATATGTTCAGGATACTGCGTGCTGTAAAGAACAGATTTGGGTCTACAAACGAAATCGGCGTCTTTGAAATGAATGAAAACGGGCTGATTGAAGTGACAAATCCTTCCGCGGTCTTTCTCAACGAACGTTCCGTGAACGAACCGGGCTCTGTTGTTACAGCCAGCATGGAAGGCACCCGGCCGATTCTCGTTGAGTTCCAGGCCCTTGTCAGCAGCACAAGCCTTGGAACCCCTCGCAGGACGATTCTGGGTATCGATCAGAACCGGGTGGCGCTGCTGATCGCTGTAATGGAAAAAAAATTGGGCATGCATTTAATGGGACACGATATCTTCATGAATGTGGTGGGTGGTGTTAAGGTCAGTGAACCGGCCGTTGATATGGGGATTGTATCTGCCGTTGCATCCAGCTTTTTGGACCGCCCGATTCAGGATGCAACCGTTGTCCTTGGTGAAATCGGTCTGACAGGGGAGGTCAGGGCCATCGGTCATCTTGAAACCCGGGTGGCAGAGGCCAGAAAGATGGGTTTCACAAGATGTATCGTGCCGGAAAGCAGCCTGAAACGTGTTGCTGAAATCACCGGGATAGAACTGATCGGAGTCAAGACGATATCGGAGGCTGTTGAAACATTATTCTGAGTGAGTCCGGCCAAATATTATATTTCTTTCAGCCACAGACGCACACGGACTTGCACAGACTTTTCTTCCTGCGGACTTCGCAGAAAGAAATCATGACATAAAAATAGCGTCGGGAAAGGAAGTTAAACAGGATGGCTCTTAAGGTCTTCATTCTGTATTCTGCATCCATTCTCGGACATCAAGGATCCAGTAACCAGATACCGTGAAACGATCAGGCAAAAACCGCAACAAATGGGAAGATCATTATTCGCGCCGGGCAAAAAAAGAACGATTTCCGGCCCGGTCGGTCTATAAACTCCAGGAGATTCAGAAAAAGTACAATCTGATTAGAAAAGGCGGCAAGGTCCTCGATCTTGGGTGCTCCCCTGGGTCCTGGCTGGTTTATGCCGCGAATTTGACCGGAGACACGGGCCGGGTGGTTGGGATCGACCTTAAACCTGTTTCTGTTCAAGTTCCATCTCATGTCAGGACATATATTGGCGATATCCTTTCCATGGATGATGCGATCGAAAAAGACTTTAATGTGGTATTAAGCGATATGGCACCGGCCACGACCGGTATTAAATCCGTCGATGCTGCAAGATCTTTTCATCTTTGCCAGGCGGCGCTCTCCATTGCCCGGGATGTTCTGAATCCAGGCGGGTCATTTGTATGCAAAATCTTTCAGGGAGAGGATTTCAAGGAATTCTCAGATGCGGTGAAAGCAAACTTTCAAACACAGAAGATTTTCAAACCGGAAAGCAGCCGCAAGGCCAGCAAAGAGATTTATATTATAGGTTTGGGAAAACATTAGGAGGGACATACACATGTCAGGACATAGCAAATGGTCTACCATAAAGCATAAAAAGTCAGCAACAGATGCCAAGCGGGGGAAAATTTTTTCCAAGTTAATCAAAGAAGTCACGGTTGCAGCACGTACGGGCGGCGGTGACCCCGCGGCCAACCCGAGATTGAGGACGGCGATTCAGGCGGCAAAAAACGAAAATATGCCCAAAGATAACATTGAACGGGCCATTAAAAAGGGAACCGGCGAACTCGAAGGCGTCAATTATGAGGAAAGCGTATACGAAGGATACGGTCCCGGCGGCGCCGCAATTCTCGTAGAATCCCTCACAGACAACAAAAACAGAGCTGTGGCCGATATCCGCCATATTCTGAGCAAAGGCGGCGGCAATCTCGGTGCAAACGGTTGCGTCTCCTATATGTTCGACCAAAAAGGATATCTTGTTGTTGAAAAGGCATCTGTCGACGAGGATACCGTCATGGAAGCCGCACTGGACGCCGGGGCGGAAGATATGCGGGAAGACGGTGACAACTTTGAAATCATCACGGACCCCAAGGATTTTGAATCCGTCAAAGAGGCCATAGACGCAGCATCCATCCCTTACATCGGTGCGGAAATCACCATGCTTCCTCAAGCGACAACACATCTTTTGGGAAAGGAAGCGGAACAGATGGTCAGATTGATGGAAGCCCTTGAGGATTGCGATGATGTGCAGAAGGTGTATACCAACGCCGATATTCCCGACGAAATTATCAACAGTATATAACGAGACCTTTGAAAAAGGTTCAATTTTGCCTGCCCTGTTAAATTATTAATATTTAACCGGGGTTCGAGGCCAAGGAAGACGAAAATTTTAAATTTAGGCGTATTTTAATAAAGACAGGTCTATCATTCTCTGAACCGCCTCGAGCGCCGGCACCCTTATTTTTTCAGGCACCTTAACCTCTCCTTCCATGAGTTCGAGGCTTCGGAAGATATCTTCAAACGTGATTTTTTTCATGTCTTCACATAACATCTTTTCTGATGCGGGATAAAAAGATTTGCCCGGATTTTCCTTTTCCAAGGGATATAGAAGCCCCATCTCTGTACCGACAATGAAAGACATTTCTTCAGACGCTCCGGCATACCGAATCATTCCTGAAGTACTCGTGATAACATCAGCCAGTTCAAGGATCTCCGGTCGACATTCTGGATGGGCCATAAATACGGCCTCCGGGTGCGCTTTCCTTGCCAGATGAACATCATCCGGATTGAGTCGGTCGTGAATCGGGCAGTATCCATCCCAGGTGTGAATCTTCTTGTCTGTCCGGGAGGCCACATACATGGCAAGGTTCCGATCAGGGGTCATCAGCACTTCTTTGGCATCGAGACTGTTAACGACGTCAACAGCGTTCGCCGAAGTGCAGCAGATGGTTGAGAAGGCTTTGACTGCCGCAGTGGAATTCACATACGTCACTACCGGCATGGGGGGAAGGCTGTCCAGTCTGGCTTGTAGCGCATGAGGTTCTATCATGTCGGCCATGGGGCACCCGGCGTCTTTGCGAGGAAGAAGCACTGTCTTGTCCGGTGACAGGATTGAGGCGGTTTCTGCCATAAAATGCACGCCGCAAAACACGATGACCTCAGCGTCGGTTTGAGCCGCCTTTATGCTCAACTCCAAAGAGTCGCCGCAGAGATCCGCCAAGTCTTGAATTTCCGGCGGCTGATAGTTATGCGCAAGCATAACGCCGTTTCTTTCTTTCAGCAGGCTTCTTATCTTTTCTTTCATCTTATTGCTTCCAATCTATTCGTCGATCTGAAGTATTTCAGCGCCTTCGGGAGTAATAAAGCTGAACAGGGCTTTGTCCAGATCCTGATCAAACTGAAGGTTGCTCAGATCAATCCGGGTTTCGTCCCCGAATGAGTTATGTGTAACAATCCGGACAACATCGAACAGCTTCTTTGAGATTAATAAATATATCGAGGCCAAATCAAACTGTTTTTCTATGGGTAACAATTTCAGCAGATAATAATCCTTGGTTGCACTTTTTTCGAGGGTGATGCTGAAATTCTTCCGCATTTTCCCGATATCCGAAAGAAAGCTCGCCCCTTTTCCGTCTCCGAAAAAAGAGGGGGCCTTTCCCATCAGTACCTGATTGTCATCGGGTCTGTATATCCACAATTGATAGCCGTCCGAAATGACAATCTGTCTGTCGGGCTTTTCGTAATCCCATCTCATCATACCCGGACGCTTGATCAGCAGCCTGCCCGAAGCGGTATCCGTTATTTCCATCGCTTTCAGCGTCGAGGTTTGAAAAAAACGGGCTGAAAAGTCCGGCACCGTATATCTCTTCTCAACCCCGGCGATGACTTCATCCAATGATGGATCTGTTTTCTCATTCTTTGATTCCGCCCCAAAACAGGGAACCATCCGAGTATTAAAAAAAGCAAGGAAACACAGAAAAATAATAACGATTTTAAGCTTCATCTTAGAATCTCCATCACCGTCGAAACGTTTCAATACTTTATCGCCACTAATTTGTAAACAGTCACAGAGACCTTTTTGTTGATTAAAAATCCGGTCAATATAGATAATGTCCCATCTTCATCATGATCTCATGCTTCTGCATCGCGCCGGGCAGGCCTTCCTTTAGTTGGCCGTTATCGAATATGAGCAGGAACGGAATGCTTCTGATATCATATTTGGCCGAAAGCACAGGGTTGGCATCCACGTTCAGCTTGCCGATTCTCACCCGGCCTTTCGATTCTGCTGCAAACTCATCGATTATCGGAGCAACCATCCCGCACGTCGAACACCAGGGTGCCCAGCAGTACAAAAGCACAGGTAAGGGCGATTTTAAAACCTTGGCATCGAAATTGTCGTCTGTAATCATAACCGGTTGACTGTTACGTAACGAATGGGTTTCAAGGATACCGCCGCACTTCCCGCATTTCCCCGCCTCCCCGGTCTTTGATGCGGGGATTCTATTTTTGGTTCCACATGCTGAACATCTGATGATATATCCGTTGCTTGTATTCATCTTGAAATCCCTCACAAACGCATTTTTGAATCGATTCAGGTTAAGGCATGACGCCGTATTTCTTGAGTTTTTTATGAAGCGTCTTTCTTGTGATCCCAAGTCGCCGGGCTGCTTCGCTTTTATTGCCGGCCGCAGATTCCAGCGTTTTTAAAATAGTAGCCTTTTCAACCTGATCAAGGGGCATATCCCCAGATATCTCATTAAAATCCCGCAGATCTTCAGGTTCCTGCCGGGAAGGTTTTATCACCACCGGCAAATCTTCAACATCGACGTAATCCGATTGGGTCAGTACCACACCCCTTTCAACGGCATTCATCAGTTCCCTGACATTCCCCGGCCAATCATACTCGATAAGATCACTCATCGCTTTGGGGGTGAATCCCTTTATCGCTTTTCGATTCTTTGCCGCAAAATTGTCCAGAAAATGCTGCGCCAGCAGCGGGATGTCCTCCCCTCTCTCCCTCAAGCCGGGGACCTCCAGGCTGATAACATTCAAGCGGTAGAAAAGGTCTTCGCGGAATTTGCCCTCGTTTATCAGGAGCGCCAAATCTCTGTTCGTGGCCGCGATGACCCTCACATCCACCTGAACCACCGTTTCTCCGCCCACACGCGTGACTTCTCTTTCCTGTAATACACGCAAGAGTTTTACCTGCATGGTCAAAGACATCTCGCTCACTTCGTCAAGAAAAAGGCTTCCTCCGTGCGCCTGAGCAAATCGCCCTTCCCTTCTCCTTTCAGCACCGGTGAATGCCCCTTTTTCGTGCCCAAAAAGCTCTGATTCAAGAAGCGTTTCCGTAATGGCGGCACAGTTCATCTTAATAAAGGGGCCATCTTTTCTCATGCTGTTAAAATGGATGGCACCGGCGATCAACTCCTTGCCGGTTCCGGACTCACCCGCAATCAAAACAGTGGCATCTGACGGCGCCACATGGGCGACGGTTTCTAAAAGACTGACCATGGCCGGGCTTCGACCGATGATGTTCTGGACATCAAAATGTTTGCCGAGGCTCGCCTTCAGAATGCGATTTTCCTCCTTCAAATGGACGTGCTCCATGGACCTTTCCAGAGTAAACTTGAGCTTTTCAAAATCAAGGGGCTTTGTCAGATAGTCATAGGCGCCTTTTTTCAAAGCCTCCACCGCTTTTTCAACCGAAGAATAGGCGGTCATGATGATAACCGGGATGGCGGGATTCATCGATTTGATTTTTTCCAGCGCCTCTATTCCGGAAATTTTAATCATGCGCACGTCCATAAGAACCAGATCAAAGGGATGCGCTTTGACCTTTTCGATCGCTGTGGAACCGTCATCCGCCTCGGTAATATCGTATCCCCATCCACCCATGAGGGTTCTCAGCATGGTACGATGGGCGGCATCGTCATCGACAACCAGTATGTTGTGCTTGTCTTTCATCTCTCTTCTCGTCATGGAAGGGACTCGGGCAAAAAGATAATAACGGTGGTCCCCTGCCCCAACTCGCTTTTAACCGTTATGTTGCCGTCATGGGCCTCTATGATATTGTGGACAATGGCCAGTCCGAGACCTGTTCCCGATGCTCTTGTGGTAAAGTAGGGATCAAATATATGTGCCCGGTCAGCCTCGCTGATACCGGCGCCGGAATCCGAAATCCGGATCTCTATTCCCTTCATCTCCTCATTCTTTGAAACTGAAACAGAAAGATTCCCACCGACGTCCATTGATTCTATCGCATTTAAATAAAGGTTTAAAAGAACCTGGTTTATTTTATCCGGGTCAACCGACACGGATTCAACATCAGATGAAATGCGGGTCTGAACACGAATCTGTTTTTCCAGCATCTGAGGTTCGGCCAGTTTCAAAGCGTCTTCAACAAGGGGATTGACGGGTATTCGCTTTTTTGAAACAGATACCGGTCTTGCCAGTTCAAGCAACTGGCCGACGACCCTGTTCAATCTGTCGATCTCCTGGATCATAATATTTGCAACATGCTGATTTTCAGGCACATCCGGATATCTTTCCTTGAAATATGTGGCAAAACCCTTGATTGAGCTCAGGGGATTTCGGATCTCGTGCGCAACACCGGCGGCCAGCATGCCAACAGATGCCAGCCGCTGGCTCTTTGTGACTTCTCTTCTCAGAGAGCGAACTTCACTGAGATCTTTAAAAAGTAAAACATGTCCGAGAAAGGTTCCCGCTTCATCATTTAACAATGTGGCACCGATTTCCAGAGGGATATTTTTACCATTATTCACCCGGCATTCGATCTCCTTCTCGACAACACCTTTTGAAGCATCCAGTTTTTCTATCTGCGCCCACAGGTCTTTTGGAAGTACGTTTCCGGCGTCTTTTCCCATGACAGTGTCCGGTGATAGGTCCAGAATCGACGCGGCCACGTGGTTGAAAGAAGCGATCTTTTGATCCGGGTCAATGGCCAGAAGGCCGATCGGCATATTCTCCACCAGGTTGTCGGAAAACGCCTTTATCCGTGAAAGAGATGCTCTGGTGGAACGATAACTTTGCACCAGAAAAAGCAATATAATCCCCGAGAATCCAACCAGAAGCAGGACAACACCCATAATGATGGTGTGCCGGGTATCCGACACTCTGGCGGCTTCAATGGCGCTCATATCCAGACCGACAAAGATGATCAGGTCGTGCGGCGGCAGGGTCTCCTTGATATCCAAATTGAGTTCAAACCACCGGCGCATCCCCATGTGGCCACGGCGCGTACCGCCACGCCGCCCGGTGGGTGAAAACTTTCGAAAAAGCTCAAATATTTTATCTTCACCCGGTATGGTTAAAAGGCGCCACATCACTGCCTCAGAACGGGAAATCCCTTTTAGGTCCAATCCTCTGCCATGCATTCTGCCAATATAAGAAGGATTGTTATGGGCGCGAATGATACCGTTTACATCCGCCACCAGAAGGTATTTGATGTCGGGTTGCTGTGCGGTTTCCGAAAGCAACTTCTGGAGATGAAGTCCGCCCCATTCCACTCCCATCATTCCTGTCCGGGTTCCGGCTTCAAAAGACCTGATCAAGGCCGCACCTTTTTCCAGAAGCAGGCGGGTAGTGTTCATTTTTTGCCGGTTGATGTTCTCAACGGTCATAAACGAAAATATCGGCAGCAGTATGGCCACGGCACCAATGAGTACCCATGGCGGAACCCATGTCCAGAATCTTGTGTCTGTGATGTTTTTTAACATGAAGTTATCTCAAGCAAATAAGATGCCAAGGGCATGCCGATAATTTCGGATTATAGAATCGCCGTAAATATTATAGAATTTGGTTTCAAAACCTCCCGTTCGCTGGTTTGAAATTTTTGATAAGTTCTAAGCCCACTTCGCTAAAAACTTTTGAGCAAAATTGTCAAAAGGCTTCACTATGAGGTTTCGAAACCAATTCTGGACATTCTCTGAACCGTAGAATAACGAATTAAATAGGGCAAACTTCATCATTCTACGGTTCAGTCGATAATATTTATAATGTAACGCATACGGGCCCAGAGGACCAGGATTTCAAGGACTCATTAAATCTTTTTATCCTACCACTTCGGGTGTTGCCAAGAGAAACAGCATCCTGATTCCAATCAAAGTGGGTATTTTTTATCCACATGTGTCCTTTTGTCCCTTCAAACTGGATACATAGTATCCATCACAAAATGTTTCCTTGCAAGGTATATTTTTTACGAAACCCTGACAATACAAACAGATCCTTGTTTAATATCCATTATATCAAAATGTTATAAAATTCATGTAATCTTTGTGCAATATTGGCACAGGGTTTGCTAATATATAGATCCAAAACAGGGACAAAGAAAAACCCAAGTATTAAAATAAGCGTAATTGATTTAATTTAAAGGAGGTATTAAATGAAAAAAGGCAATTTAATTAAAGGGCTGATGATTGTGGCCGCTGTTTCGATGATTGGGCTTGGCGCAACCGCCTATGCCGACTGGGGCAGGGGTTATGGCCATCACGGTTGGGGTATGGAAGACTCGGGTATGGGATATGGTCATCGCGGCCGGGGGATGGGTTACAACCGCGGGTACATGCCTGATTTAAGCGAGGAAGAATTGGCAAAAGTGGATGAAGAACGAAACGCGTTTTTTAAGGATACAGAAAGCCTGAAGCAAAATATGTATCAAAAAAATCTGGAGCTCAGGAGTGAATTGGCAAAAGAAAATCCGGATGCGAAAAAAGCTTCAAGCCTGCAAAAGGAGATCTCGGACCTTGAAAGCCAGTTCGCCCAGAAACGGCTTGACCACATGCTCAGGATGAAAAAGATAAATCCCGATACCGGAACCAAAGGGATGCGGTCTCAGTACAGAGGAAGCGCCCGCAGCGGCTACTCTTCCAGAGGCGGCTGCTGGTAAATATTCTAATGGTGAATATGAAGCCTAAAGACCTTGGGAAACCGCTCAGTACCCCCCGCAGATTCAACAAGAACGCGTTTTCCAGGGTCTTTTTATTTTAGGTTCTTCTCCAATTGAGTTGGAGAAGAGGATTCGAGGATTCAAGGGGTCAAGGGGTCCAGTGTTTGTTTTCCAATGATTCAGCGATTTGAGCATCATCCTTCTGCAATACTTGAAGGCCCCGACACAGAAGCCCTTTCAGTCTGAGATGTCAGGTCGCATCTTTTTTTTTGGTTTTTTTATTCTATAAAAATCCAAACAGATCATTCGAATCCTTGAACCCCCAACTCCTGGAATCCTAATTTTTGAAGCATTTCCCTCGAATCCTTGGCCCCTTGACCCCTTGAACCCTTTCAAAAGTATCAACTCTCTTGGAAATGATTTTTACTTTAAATCAATGAGCTCCAAGATCTTTTTAGAAGTGTACTCCCCCACATCAGCCAAAGCATCTATCGTCAAAAAAGAACCGGCATTGTTCGAATAGAGGCAGGTGGCCGAAGCAGGGAAATCATCATCCGCATCATAAAAAATATAGCAGAGAGCGATTTTGGGCAGCGGGTGAACCACAAAAGAAAAATCTCCTCCGGCATCTGATGGGGCCTCCTGGCCCCTGAGCTGTTTCATAATTCGGTTTTTAAACTCAGCAATCCTCTCTACGTGGGGGATAAGAATTTGCTGGGTATGCGTGGCAAAAGCCCCGGCATAAGGCATGCTGTTTGGAAAATCTTTGAAGGCCTTTAACGGCTCCAGAATGTACGGATCAAGCTTGGCATGCAGGGCATAAAGTGAAATCAGTATACCGATCACGCTGGCTGCCCTCACTCCGCCGAGGAAAATTCCATCCGGTGTAATTTCACAGCTTTCACCAAATGCGTCAAAGACAAAACGATCCGCCTCCCGATCACCGGGCAGTTTCAGTTCCAAACCCGCCGGAAGGTTTCGAAAGAGCTTTTCAAGATTACCCTGTACGATCTTTGCGTAATTGTCACTCATTTCCTTCATCCTCGTTTACAAGCCATCTCAAAAAGGCATCTGACGCCCAATGACGGTATTGCGATCCTCTCCAAAATTCTCACATACTCCCATGTATGCTGCGCTTTTTCATATGTTACACATGACGCCTAACGGCGTCTCGCGCTTTATCCGCCTCTGGCGGGCTTGTCCTTGAACGTGATCTACATTTTTGAGATAGCTTGTAATAATAAACATTTTTTCTTTTTTCACAAAATAGATTGAAGCTTTTCGTGAAACTCAGAAGCTTTTACAGAATCTCCCAATGCCTCATAACAGCTTATGATAAAACCGAGCGTTTCCTTAGAATCTTCAGATTTCAAAAAATATGAAAGTGCTTTTTGAAATGCGCCTAAATTCATGTAACTGATTCCCAGGCACAAATTGAGCTGTGCATCATCCGGAAAATACTCAATTCCTTCGTAAAGTATCCGAATCGATGCTTCGTACGCCCGCTCCTTCTGCCTGATGATGCCCAAACCCAGGTATGCACGGGCGTCCGGATGATACGTTAAAGATTTTCTGTAAAGCTTTTCAGCGATCTTTTCCTTATCTTTTATGGCGTCAATCTTTGAATAATCGCCATGGTCAAAGGTCATTCCAAGTCTTGAATAAAAATCGGAATGCATCGGATAAAATTCTTTTTTATCTACAAGGTGAATATCATCCACGAAGGCCGGAAGATGCTCGTGATACCAGGATCTCAGCTTCTGGCCAAAGGATAGAACCATTTCCCGGGACAGTTGAGGATCTGTTTCAAAATATTTGATCTCCTCTATCCGTTTTAACCAGATATCGTCCGTAATATTTGTTTTCTCTTTGAATGCCGAATAAAGCGCGGTGCCGGGGAATATGGACAGAATAAAAAAGTGGATGACCGGGGGTTTGATTCTGTCGATCAGGTCGATGGTCTCCTGAATGGTTTCCGGGCTTTCTCCGGGACAACCATAAATAAAATAGGCCCGCGGCAGGATACCGTATCCAGCGGTGACGGCAAACGCCTTTTCGATCTGCTCGGTTTTCATTTTTTTGTTCAGATTTCTTCGTATTTTTTCTGAACCGCTTTCAACACCGTAACTGATCTGAATGCAGCCGGCCTTTCTCATCCAGCGTATAACCTCATCGGACACAGTGTTGACGCGCGATATGGCGACCCAGGTGATTTTTAGATTTTTCTCGATAATTGTTTTACATAATTCGATCACGCGTTTTTTGTTGAACGTAAAGGTGTCATCGGAAAAATAAAAATGGGTGATGCCTTTCCGGTATAGAAGTTCGATTTGCTCGATAAAGTACCCGACGGAATGAGACCGTAGACTTCCTCCCCAAAACTGCGGTGAACCGCAAAAATCGCATTTGCCGGCGCATCCACGGGTTAACGTCAGATGCTGGTATTTAAAATACCTGGCGGGATTGGGTAATTCATCAAGGTTGCGGATCAATTCAGCCTTTTTTGTCTTTACAACGCCACCCT
The DNA here is from genome assembly GCA_042573625.1 of Thermodesulfobacteriota bacterium. Classification (GTDB taxonomy): domain Bacteria; phylum Desulfobacterota; class Desulfobacteria; order Desulfobacterales; family UBA11574; genus JBHPCZ01. The sequence goes on along the minus strand of JBHPCZ010000007.1, from coordinate 37,954 downwards.
TTTTTCTGAAAGCGATGCCCTTTATATCTTCAAACTGCGCATCACTCCCTTTTTCAATGCATTTGATCAGGTTCAAAAAAGGATATTCCCCCTCACCGATGACCACGAAGTCTATTTCCTGGAAATGGGTCAGAAAATGCGCCCACAAAAAGGTGGCACTCGACCCCCCAAAAACGATCTTCACCGCCGGATCGATCTCTTTGGCAATCCGGGAAATCTCTATCCCGCCCCAACGGTTTGCCTGCAGGATGGAAAAACCTATAACATCCGGCCTTTTTTCGACCAGGATATCCTTAATTTTCTCCGGTGTTTCATTGATACTGTGCCAGTTCAATACTTCAACATCATATCCCGCATCTTTTAAGACCGCAGCGATGTAGTAAACCCCGATGGGTACGACAACCATATCTTCGGTACGAATTCTCCCTTCAAGCCAATAGGGATATATAAGCAGTATTTTCATCGAGCAGTATTTTTTTGTCTTTTGAATCAGGCTATCTTTTTTGCGATCCAACGTATGAGATGTTCGGATAATTACAAAATTCAGAAATCCGGTAATTTAAAAAGGGTGACTCACATAAGCCACCCTTAACACCTGAAATGCCGGAGTTGTGATTTTTTTTTACGGTTGACAGGTCGCTCCGCTATAAGACGGCATCTGATCCGGAAATTCAAGCTGTGTCACTGTTTTAATCAGCGGAAGGTCGAGCAGTTCTTTACAAACGTGTTCTGGAATGGGCACATTGGTTTTAAGGAAAATGATATTCTTCCCTCCACCTTCCTCCTGGCCTACCTGCATCAGGTCTATGTTAATGTTGTTCTTGCCAAGGCAAGTAGCAAAACTTCCAATGGCCCCCGGCTTGTCAATATTATAAATCAGCGAAAGATGGCCGCATGGAATCAACTCAAGCCGAAAATTGTTAATCTTTACAACCCTCACCTCGTTTTTCCCGAATATTGTCCCGGAAACGGTGTTCGTCGTTTCCGTGGTAATTACCCGGGTTGTGATCAGGTTGATGTACTCCCCGGCATCAGCAGACGCTGTTTCGGCAACCTTAATTCCTCTTTGTTTTGCGAAGATTTGCGCATTGACAAAATTCACATCATCCTTAACCACATGGGCAAGGAGCCCTTTTAGCGCCGCTGTGGAGACCGGAGACATATCAAGCCCCTTAAAATCCCCTGCATACTCAATAACCACCTCTTTTAAGGCTCCGGAAGAGAGCTGGGCCTGGAGGCTGCCCATCTGTTCGGAAAGGGTTAAATACGGCCCCAGTTTCGAAAGAAGTTCACCGGTAACGGACGGCGCATTGACCGCATTGAGAATTGTTCCGTTCTTCAAATAATCGATGATCTGACCGGCCACTGCCACAGCCACATTGGTCTGGGCTTCCTGGGTGGATGCCCCAAGATGCGGCGTGCAAACCAGCCGGTCCATCTCAAACAGGTTGGATTGACCCGGAGGTTCTGTTTTGAAGACATCCAACGCTGCGGCGGCGACCTTTCCCGACTTCATGGCATCATACAGATCAGCCTCATCAACTATGCCGCCACGGGCGCAGTTTACGATCATGACACCATCCTTCATCTGATCAAAGGCATCCTTGTTGATAAAGCCGACAGTGTCCTTTAGCTTAGGAACATGAACGGTGATGTAATCGGATCTCCGATACAACTCCTCCAGCGATACATTTTCAAAGCCTGCCTTTTCGATACGCTCGGGGGTAACAAAAGGATCGTGAACAATCACCCGCATTTTCAACCCGCGTGCCCGATCTGCAACGATTGAACCAATTCTTCCAAAACCGATAACCCCGAGGACCTTGTTGGATATTTCCCTTCCCTGAAGGGTTTTCTTTTCCCATTTCCCGGCTTTCAACGTGTCAGTTCCCAGCGGTATGTTGCGCGACATGGAGAGCAACATGGCAATGGAATGTTCGGCGGTCGTAACAATATTTCCCTCAGGCGTATTCATAACAATGATACCCCGTTTCGTAGCGGCCGGTATATCCACATTATCAAGACCGATTCCTGCGCGGCCCACAACTTTCAACCGTGTTGCCGCCGCCAGTAGATCCTCGGTTACCTTCGTAGCACTCCGTATAACCAAGGCGTCATAGCCCCCAATAATACTTTTAAGCTCCTCGGGGGATAATCCTACGTTGACATCGACACCTATCCCCTTTTCTTCCTCAAACATCTTGATACCAGTATCATTGAGATTATCACTCACCAGCACTTTCATGATTCGCCTCCTGAGCATACAAATTGAATTGATAAATTCACCACAAAATAGAAAAACTCTCAACCTAAAAATATGAAAACCGGCGAATTTTATTATTTTTCTTGGTTGAGGCGTACAAATAACAATTCTTTTGGAATTAAAAATTGATGTTGAGATTCTGGTTCGCATATACTAACATTACGTTTTTAATGTCAGAAAGACTTACTTTTCATCTGTGAAAGGGGTACTGCTATGAGTACACAAGAATGGAATCCAGGTACACTACTGGAATTATCCGGTTATTATTGGAAAACCTGTACTCTCCACGCCGGTATCAAACTCGATCTATTTACAGTAATAGGCGATAGACAGCTTACGAGCAAAGAAATCGCCGCAACCCTCGGCGGAGATGAAAGAGGCATAACCATGCTCCTCAATGCTTTTACAGCCATGAATCTTCTACTCAAAACAGAGGATAAATTTTCCAATACCGCTCCTGCGAAAACTTTTTTATCGAAAGATTCACAAGAGCACATCGGTTACATGATCATGCATCATCACCACCTTGTGGATTCATGGTCCCAATTGGACCAAGCGGTTCATACCGGCAATCCTGTCAGATCAAGGGCATCCCAAAGTGAAGAATGGCGCGAAAGCTTTCTCATGGGCATGTTCAACAATGCCATGAAACTTGCACCCCAGGTGGCAGCGGCCATCGACCTGTCCGGAAGGCGCCACCTTATCGATCTGGGCGGGGGCCCCGGAACATATGCCATTCATTTTTGCAAAAAAAATCCTAAGCTCAAAGCCAGCGTCCATGACCTTCCCACCACCAAACCGTTTGCCAAAAAGACCATTGAGAAATTCGATCTGGCCGATCGTATCGATTTCAAAGAGACCGACTACCTGGAAGAAAATATAATAGGGACTTATGATGTGGCCTGGCTGTCTCATATCCTTCACGGAGAAGGGCCTGAAGACTGCCAGATGATTATCCAAAAAGCTGTTTCAGCACTTGAGCCGGGGGGGCTCATTATGGTTCACGATTTCATCCTCAACAATACCATGGACGGCCCGCTCTTTCCGGCCCTTTTTTCCCTGAACATGCTCCTGGGAACCCCTTCCGGACAGTCCTACTCGGAAGAACAGATTAAGGAGATGTTCACCAGTGCCGGTGTAAAGAGAGTCGAGCGCATTCCGATTCAGACACCGAATGATTCCGGGATTATCGCTGGTGAAATTTAAACTGGATTTCTCGTGAATGGGAGTACTCTATATGAGTCCGCGTTACAAATTTGACCGATTGGAGTTTGCCGGTTCCCTTGGGGATCTTGGCACGCTTCTCCCGCTGGCCTTGGGAATGATTCTGATAAACGGGCTGAACGCCACCGGCCTCTTTTTTTCGATCGGTCTCTTCTACATCCTATCCGGCATTTACTATGGAGTTACGGTCCCGGTACAGCCGATGAAAGTTATCGGCGCCTATGCCATCGCAACGGCAATGACCGCTCCCCAGATTCTTGCATCGGGAATTCTGATGGGTTTTCTGCTGCTGATTATCGGGGTAACCGGAGCCATCACAGTCATCGGCAGGTATGTTCCCAGAGCGGTGGTGAGAGGTGTCCAGCTCTCCACGGGAGTTCTCCTGATGACACAGGGCGTCAAATTCATGATGGGCACATCCAAGTTCCAACTCATCCGTCAGGCCGCCGAGCCGTATCTCAAACTTCAAACCATAGGCCCCGTTCCGGTGGGGATTGTCATCGGCATTGCCGGTGGCATCCTGACCCTTCTCTTGCTGGAAAACAGAAAGCTCCCGGCCGGAATAGTTCTCATCGCCGGTGGCATCGCCATCGGGCTGGCCCTCGGAACCCACGAAGGCTTTAAAGATATAAGGCTCAGCATCAACTTTCCGAAACTTCTCCCTTTAGGACTGCCGGGTATGGCTGACTTCACTTTCGCTCTTTTTGTGCTGGTACTCCCACAGACACCGATGACCCTGGGAAATGCCGTAATTGCCAACGCCGATTTATCACGTGAATATTTTGGTTCCGATTCAGATAAAGTAACAGAAAAGAGTCTGTGTATCAGTATGGCCCTGGCCAACTTTCTGAGTTTCTTTGTGGGCGGAATGCCGCTCTGCCATGGGGCTGGCGGGCTGGCAGCGCATTATCGTTTCGGGGCACGCACTGCCGGTTCTAACCTCATGATCGGAGCTGTTTTTGCTGCGCTGGCGATTTTTTTAGGAACTCGGTCCCTCCCGATAATCTATCTGATTCCCATGTCGGTGTTGGGTGTTCTTCTACTTTTTGCCGGAAGCCAATTGGCTCTAACAATTATTGATTTAAAAGAAAGAAAAGATTTGTTTGTCGCTATCATGATGCTGGGAATTACCCTGGCCTCAAATCTTGCTGTCGGATTTATTGCAGGAATTGCCATCGGCCTTGCCCTGAAATCGGACAAATTGACCGTTTGAAATCGCTCCCGAATTATTATTAACTGAAAATGATTCTTTTTTGATGAATTCGGAGAATTCAGATAATCGTCTGTTATTAGAAAAAACGCCCCATGACGTATCGATATTGATCACATACGGTAACCGCTGAAAAAATCGACGAATGCCTGTCCGTAATTGACAACGTAGTTTCTAAAGTGGCAGGATGACCCGTGAAACTCCCCGCGGCAAGCCAAGGGGTATTATAGCGCAGTTTTTATAAAGCACGAGCGCTTATATAAGAACAAGACCTTTGAAAAATGTTCAAGTTCAAGGAAGGTGAAAATTTTAACCCCCCCAGTACGATCTGCCGGACCTAAGGGGCAGGCAGGAATACATTGAGTATTTTGAGGATTAACCCACCAAAGTTCGGTGGCGGGTTAAAATTTGAATCTGACCCCAGTGAAATAGGCCCGCCCGGTGGAATCCTCCGAAGGAGGTCCGCAAAGCGGAATTCCATTGGGCAAGCATTGCACGGGGCAGGCAGCGGAATTGGACGAAAGGGGGCGTTTTGCAAAGGTCTCAGAACGGGAGGGGTTGGCGATGTCTTTATATGACCTTGCAAACTTTTATAAACTTTCTGCAGCCCTGAACTACAATTTGAGTGCCACGTCTTTAAATCGATACAATGTCCTTATGTTCATTATTGGCGGAAAGCGCTTGCATCACGAAGATAAGATAGACAGGGAGCTGAAAGGGATATTGATGGAGGCACTCAGTTATCTTTTTAATGCGTACAAGCAAAAGCGCAGACGTTTGGGACCGATGGCCGTCCTGCACCCGCTTCGCGCAACGGCCCTGCTTGCCCGTACCCTTGACGAACTGGACCTTCTCGATCTGCTCACAGCGCTATTTCACGATATTCTTGAAGACATCTCATCAAATGATTTCAAACCCGCTAAATGGAAAGATATGGAAGGGCAGCTGTATTCACTTTTAAATCGTCTGGATCCGGAAGATGAAACACAGCTGACGGACCGCCTTTTATCCCTGACCCGAGTCGAAAAAGAGTCATACTATCAATATATAGGACGCCTCCTTGAAAATTCGAACGGTTCACCAAAGCTGCTCCGAATCAAACTGGCCGACAGACTGGACAATACCCTTGACATGCGAATGGATCTTCAAGATCCGCTGGAAGGAATCGATTTTTTCCAAAGAATCTTTCAATTAATGTTCGTGAATACATACCGGGGATACCAACCTGAGATGGCCCATCCGCCGCCCCCGCCACTGAACGGCGCGAAACGCCTGTATCAGCTCTTTAAAAATACCGTACTGTTGTCATTGATCCGGCAACATGAAGCCATATCAATAGACAGCGCTTCAAAAATTCTTTTTGACTCTGTGTGCGAGGCGAGCTTGAATGAAGCACAGCGGACCCTCATGCACTTGATAGGTTATCACCAAACAGACGTGGCCGGCCAGAGGGCGCTCTTTCTTGAGGCCATGGACTATTGCTACAGCGGTGGAACCGACATGACGACCAAACCCGGCAAAGACTATCTGATGGATGGGTTGTTTTCAACCTATTTCGGAAGCACATCGAGTAAGATCCGTAATCAAAAACTGGACACTTTATATCAGGATAAACCACTGATGATCCAGACATCAATTGCCTTCATTGTTATCTTTTCGAGTTTTATGAATGATCCGCGCTATTATGTTAGGGGCATCAGCAGCAAAGGTTTAGAACCGCATTAAGTTTGACGACTTCTTAAAAATAGATGGGAACCTAAAACAAGGGAAAGAGGCCTTTGAAAAATGTTCAATTTTGCCTGCCCAGTTAAATCCGCATTTAACATTTAACCGGGGTTCAAGGCACGGAAGGCGAAAATTTTAACCACCCCAGTACGATCTGTCGGACCTACGGGGCAGGCAGGAATACATGGAGTATTTCGAAGATTAACCCGCCAAAGTTCGGTGGCGGGTTAAAATTTGAGCCTGACCCCAGTGAAATAGGCTTCGCATTGCACGGGGCAGGCACCGGGATTGAGCAAAAGGGGGCGTTTTTCAAAGGTCTCGAAAAAACTTCCAGGCCAAACGGCAAGTTTTTTTCATCCGGATACTTTTGAGAAGTGCTCAATGGCCCTGACATATGCGTCCTTTGGATACAATCCGAGCATTGAATGCATCGCTTCTTTGTTTTTCATAAACAGGACAAACGGAAGGCCAGGTATACGTAATGACGCGGCCAGCGCTTTGTTTTCTTCAGTATTTATTTTGTAAACGGTTACGCTGTCGGCATTCTCCCTGGCAATTTCTTCAACAACCGGCGCGAGGACCCTGCAGGGGGCGCACCAATCGGCATACATCTCGAACATCAAAAGACGTTCTTTTGATGTTTCGATAATATTTACGAATTGCACCTCGCTTTTTATTATACCGACAGTTGACTCGACTTCGGAGGTACGGTCCTTCCTGCTGCTGTAATTTTCGCAAGATGAAATAAAAAAAACGGCCATTACAGCGATGAAAAGCCTGAAAAGTATTACCGGTCGAAAGTTTATATTCGCTTTACATTTCATTCTTCCTGTGCCTCCGCCCCAAGAAATACAAGTCAATATCAAATGCCCAATTGAATTAAACCTAAATTGAGCGATTTTTTACTAGATCTGCACCAATCTCTTGCGCATCAGGATCTCGGCACATCTCTTCGCAATTAATTGCTCAACTGAGGTTAAAATAAGACCGTTTCACAAAATTTAAAGCGCTTTCATGTTCGCATGTTTCAAGTTTGATTCGCAAACTCCATCATGACAACATCTTTACCTGAAGTATGCTTGACATGCTACCGGCTTTTTCTTATTCTCCATTCATCAAGCATTGCATTCTTACCACATAAAACATAAAACCAACCACATAAAATCGTAAAGGAAAACAGAAATAGCCTAAAAGGGCCGACGCAGATGTACAAAAATTTTTTCGGTTTTAAAGAAAGACCTTTCAAACTGGTTCCCAATCCGGCGTATCTCTTTCTGAGCAAAAGCCACGAAGAGGCCCTGGCCCATCTTACTTATGCGACGACTCAGGGAGACGGCTTTGTGGAGATTACCGGAGAGGTCGGAACCGGCAAAACCACTCTCTGCAGAGCGTTTCTCGAAAACCTGGATGAATACACGGAAGCGGCCTATATCTTTAACCCGAAGCTGGACTCCATTCAACTGCTCAAGGCCGTCAATGATGAATTCGGAATCAGTTCGGATTCGGATAACACCAAAGGCCTGATCGATACCCTGAACACCTTTCTCATCGAGAAAAAAGCCGAAGGGAAAAATGTTATCCTGCTCATCGACGAGGCCCAGAATCTGACCGAAGACGTTCTGGAGCAGCTGCGATTGCTCTCCAATCTGGAAACGACCCGGCACAAACTCCTGCAGATTATACTCGTCGGGCAACCCGAGTTGGGAGAAAAGTTCGACTCCTATGAACTCAGACAACTGGCCCAGAGAATAAATCTGAGGTGTCAACTCCTCCCCCTGAATTATAAAGAAGTCAGAGACTATATTCAACATCGTATCAATATTGCCTCCCGAAAACCCGGAATCAAATTTTCGCGGGCCGCCTATCGATTTATTTGTCAATATTCACGAGGCATACCCCGCCTAATCAATATTGTATGCGACCGCGCCCTTTTATCAGCCTTCGGTTCTGATCAACAGAAAATCACGGGAAGAATCGCAAATTCAGCCATCCGCGAACTGGCCGGCAGAGGTGGTATTAAACACCGCAGCTATTATGAACTGAAGAAGACATTTCTGTATTTTTTTCTATTGAGTTTATCCCTTTTCCTGCTTTTCCTCCACAGCTCGGGCCGCCTTGATGTGAACACCATATTTCGTTCAACGGAAAGTAAAACGCCAGACATTTCGAAACTTGAGCACCCGAATGCGCCCGACACAAAAAGCCTCGTCTCAAATCCAAAACCGTCCGGCTCGAAGACGATAAAAAAATCGGAAGAATATGTAGCGCCCGTCCGTGATTTCGCTAACTACCTGATGGAAATGGATACGCGGTCTTCAAGGCACATGGCCCTTGGGATTGCCATGGGTCTGTGGCACATAGAATCTGAAATAAAACCGTCCCTTCACAACATCGACGACGACCATACGTTTTTACGGCTTGCTGCGAAACAAAACGGTTTTTTGATCCGCCGCATTGAGGGCGACTTAAACATAATAAAGCGTCTAAATCTACCGGCTATTTTAGCGCTTCATCCCTCCGAGGATCTATCCCCTGTATATCTTGCCGTCATCCAAACAGACGATAACAAAATTGTGCTCAGGAGTGGAGTGGAAGACAGTGTGATGGCGGTGGAACCGGATGACTTAGAATCCTGCTGGTCAGGTGTAGCGTATATTCCGTGGAAAAACTTTTTCTCCCTCACCGGCACCATTCCATTGGACGCCCCGGGAGATACCATAATAACTTTAAAAATGCTCCTCCGGGATATTGGATATAATGAAATCGAAATCAGTCCGGTTTTCGATGAAGATACCCAACAGGCGATAAAAAATATTCAAAAGAAACACGGTATAGGTGTTGACGGCATTGTAGGATCCTCAACCAAGATTGTCCTCTACAATGAGAAAAAATCGTTGGAGATTCCGCATATTACAAGTCAATAACTACCCCGTTACATTTGAAAACAATTTAACCGGGGTCAAAAAATCAGGCAAAGATAAATATCATCTCTGTAATCTCTGCCTGCCCCGCAGGTCCGGAAGATCGTACTGGGGCGGGCTCGAGCGATCCCGATTTAATCGGGAGGGCGGGCGAGATTAATCCGATTAGGGGAAGGGGAACGAGGTATTGAGTTCCATATTAAAGGCCTTAAAAAAGCTTGAAAACACATATCCTGAGCAAAATGATAGTTTGTTTCGTTCCCAGAGAATACGCCTGTTAAAGACCACTCCCCGGTCTGCAAAGGGTTTTTGGTCTTTTACTAAATGGTTTTTTATTATCTTTACTGTTCTGGCGCTGTCTGCCGGTGGATGGCTCATCTTAAGCCGAAAACCTCAGGAAAAGCCACTGGATTGGGTTGCTAAAAAAGAGACTGAATCCGTAAAATCGACACGCCTTCCTGATAAAATGTCTTCCTTTCTGAATTTACCTCAAAAAGAGACTCCCGCCGCCAGTCTTATTAAGAAATCTGATTCAATAAAAACAGTAAAAAAGAAACCCGGATTCGCCCGTAAACCATTAGAAAAGACACCCGCTCCGGAGTTAAAAAAAGAGATCAAACCCACTGAAGCGAGGCGCCTTTCTGATAAAAAACCTGGCCTTGTTTTGGCTCCAAAAGAGATGTCCGTAACTGAGACTGAAAAAGAGTTTGAACCGAAAATAAAATCCGAGCCGTTTGCAGAATTGCCTGTTAAACAAGTCAGCGAAACCGGCCTGGAACTACAGGCCATTGCCTGGTCCGGTGATACGGGTAGCCGCATTGCGGTGATAAACGGCCGTATTGTCCGGGAAGGCGGATCTGTTGAGGATGTTTCTATTGTGCGTATCAACCAGGATGACGTTGTCTTTAAGAAGGGAGGAGAGACCTGGCAACAGGTTTTCAGACTCAAATAGATTGTCGAACAATTCGTTTCACTGCTTTATCAGAATGCGGCACACAGGGCAGGTACAATCACCTTCGACTGATCAAGTCAGAATGCAATATATTGAACTTTTTAACCTCAACCCAGAGTTTCTGATAGAGGTATGGCCTGCCGATTATTTGATATTACAATAGCAAGGGAGTTGATTCGGACGTGTGGTAAATAGCAGATATCTCGAATTTATTAGAGGCAGAAATCCCTTTTAATCTTAGTCTCAGCATTTAGCTCTTTCAGTCGCCATAAATCTCCACCGATCATATTCAGGATAACCATAATCTTTGTCATCTATAAAAAGAAAAGTCGCAGATCCTTTTAATACGCCTACAGATAGCTCTTTCTCTTTTTTAGCTTCCTTTTCAGATAGTGGGTGGGTTAAAAAGAGATGCTTACTACAAGCTAAAGACAATATGTGAGTTAATCGCCGAAAAGACCTTTTATCTTTTTTCCAAAACCCTTGATACCCTCTTTGGCACCATCGACAGTCTTTTGTACCGTCCCCTTTTCTTCAGCCGGCTGGTCTTCCGAAGTCTTCACCCCCTTTTGTGCTGACTCGATGGCGGTTAGGCAGGGGTTCTCATCATCTGATTTTGAACCGGCCAGAGCTGCAGCAATGCCGATAGGACCAAACAGTGCCACACCACCGACCGCCTTGCCTATAGCGATTGCGGCCTGCGTGGTATCAATGGCAAGCCCGGGATTTGCGAGTGTTCCACCCAGCTTGAACGGTTTTGTCAGCTCGCCCAGACTGAAGCTGACCCCGGCGACACCTTCTTTGGGAACCGGTTTAAGAGAAATATCGAGCTTTTCAGTCTTTAAATCGATTTTTCCATCACCGATCACGTTCATGCTGTCGGTGCTTAACACCAGAGCGGTGCTGTCTGCAACTCCGTCTTTGATATCAAAAAGGCTGACCAAACAGTTGATTTCCGTATAATCGGTTTTCTCCTTGACCGGATTGACCATACGGTAAACTCCGGAACTGAGATCACCACCCAGAAGGTTAATATGTTTGTTATTGATTCGTCCGCTTTTCATTGTGATCCGGGTATTTCCGTTGAGTCTTGCCATGAGCGCAGCCACAGACTCTCCATACGACCTTACGTTGATATCCGCGTCTATTTTACCATACAGCAGATCGGTGATATTCAGGTCTTGAAGCATCTTGCCCACGTCGAGCTGGTCAATCTTGAGTGCCAATATCATATTTGCTGTTTTTTGCTTGGGTTTTAGATCGACAAATCCGTTTAGCGTACCGCCGCCGATTATTGCCTTCAGCGGTTTTAGCTTGAGGTATCCGTTTTGAAGGGTCATATCGGCAACAAGGTCATTGACAGCAAGTTTCGGTGCTAAAAGGCGCCCGATCCGAAGCCGGGCTTCGGCGTTAACCGACGTGAGCAATTCAATCGGCAGAGGATCGCCGGAAAAGACCTTGTCTCGCTTTGGTTTGGGTTTATCAGCAACTTCTTCTTTTTTAGCATCTTGTTCCGGAAACAGGGGTCGCAGGTCAAGGTTTTGTGACGACAACGAAGCGGATAGATATGGCACTTTGCCTGAAAGGTTGGCTTCCAGTGATCCATCGATGTTGTTATCTCCGATTTTGGCTTTTAGGTCAGAGATTTTATAGATATCGGGCTTGGGGCCGAGCAGGTTTGCGGAGATGCTAAAGGGCCCTTTGACGGGAAACGGTTTTCCTGTAAACTGCTCCAGATGTGCCAGATCTTGTCCATCAAGGGAAAATTGAAGATCGAAAGTGCGATTCCCAGTTGGATTCTGAATCGTACCGTCAAGAAAGAGGTTGGTGTCAGCGGCGTTTGCTTTCAAATTAGAAATTTTATAAGTGTTCGGTGCGGAATCGAGTAAGCGTGCGGAGATATCAAAGGCCCCTTTGATGGGAATCGGTTTCCCGATAAACTGCTCTAAGTCTGCCAGGTTTTTACTCGCAAGGGAAAACTCTACTTGAAAACCGCGCAAACCCGAAATGTCCTTGATCGTACCCTCTAACGTGAGCGTGGTATCAACAGCTTTTGCAGATAATTTCAGCGGCCAGTCCTTATCAGGATCAGCCAATTTCGCAAGCGCACCCAATGTGCTTGCCACCTCAAAGGGGGTGCCGTTAAAATCACCTTTAAGATCGAGAGTTATCGGGCTTTCGGGGCCTGTGGCGCGGGTTTTAAGACTTTCTATCTTTACTGCAAGGGATTTGTTTTTTCGGGCATCTTTGTATGTCAGCTGCCCTTTTTCGATCTGCAGATCTTCAAATATCAATGGCGGCAGTTCTATTTTGCCGGGTTTTGCTTCTTTCTTTTTAGGTTCCGGAGCGGCATCTTTTTCTTGGGTTTTGAACTCAAGGTTAGTTCGGCCGTTTTTATCGGTTTCAATTATGATATCCGGTTCAACCAAAACCAGACGCTTTATCTCAATGTTCTTGTGAATCAGCGGAAGGAGCGCCACCTGTACTTCGACGCGTCGAACCTTGGCCATTTCCGGTCGTGAACCCCATGGTGCATTCTGAAAACTTACGTTTTCAACAAGCAATTTTGGAGTCAGTCCGATTTTAAGATCAATATCCCCGCTCAGTGTCAGCTCACGACCGGTAGCCTCTTTGGCTGCCCGTGTTATTTGGGGCTTTAGATCGTTGAAGTCATATCTCGATAGGATCACAAATACCGCAACGATCACCGAGAGAAACAAAAGAGCGGCAGCTCCCAATATCCATTTCCAGCGCATTGCAACGCCTCCTTGCCCAATTGGTATTTTTAAGCCGTCAAACTGTCTGGTAAGATCTTAACTTTTTCATGGAATAATACGGCCAGTCACTAAACAAACGTAATCAATATTTTCTTCACAAACACCTCAATATACTTTGAATTGTGCTTCTGCTGCAGATCAGCGGTGGATTGATAAATCCAGTAAAAATTATCAAATTAATCACAGTAAGATTTCTTTAAGTAGTTCACTAACTTGTTTCCCCGACATAATACCCTGATCTACAAATATCTTCCCGATAAGCCGATGATATCCCATTTCGATATCCTCTTGGACTTGAATTGTTAACGCGTTGACCAGTTCATCCGCAGTGATAAACCCCTTCTCTGCAGCAATGACGCCAAAACGCTTTTCATATTTGTCTAATTTCTTAGATTTTATTGGCATTGAATAACGCCTCCTTCTCAAGTTCCCAGTTTTTATTTAGTGGAGACGATCTTTTTACCCTCTGTTAACCCGATTTCTTAACTTTCCAGAGCACCTAAACGTAACAACCTCTTGGTGTCAGCATCATATCTTCACCTGTTGCAGGATTCCTGCCTCTGCGTTCTGCCTTTTCCTTAACACAGAACTTGCCGAACCCACTGATCAGAACATCTTCTCCGGTTCCTAAGGTTCTTTTAATGATTTTAATCAGGATTTCAAATGTTTCAGAGGATTTTTGCCGTGAGAATCCGTTTTTCTTACTGATTTCTTCGATAATATTAGCTTTTATAACTGTCATGATCGGAGGGCCTCTATTTAATTGTGGAATTAATTTTATTTGGATGTTTTCAGTTGGAACATGTTTTTAAAATTTTGCATACGAAAGCCATTTTTTACTTTTTACTAATCTGAAATCCTCAAAAAGGAGTGTACAACATTGTTACTTGCGATCTTACCTATTAGGTCATAATAAAAAATATCAAATCTGTTATGAAGATTGCAATGAAGTCTTTCATACTTTTGATGTGAATTAATTCACACTTTTCCAGATATCTTGATAATCACAACCACGACTGAATTGCATATATCTTACAAATATCACAGTTTTGACCGGCATTGTGATATCTTACCAATATTTCAAAAACAATTGAATTACAGATATCATAATCTGTGTTTGCCAAGTCAAGCAAATCTCGATTATAGCCGTCGTCAAATCATCTTCATCCAATGGCAGATCAAGGACAGCAAGCTGAATGGAACGGGTTTTAGTAATATTTGAATCAATGAAATACACTCTTTTAAAAAATACATCCTTTACTGACCGCTGAATACAGCCCCCGGATACCGCCCCAATTGAATATTGTCTAAATTAGGATGGTGCTTTTTACAATCCCAAATCTTTATTGATCAAAACAACCTTTATTCGGCCTTTGGGAAAGGATTTTTCAGTGATGGTCCATGTGTTGCAAATACGGTCCGGGCTTTTACACTCTTCACAGTACGCGGTCTTGGCACAAGGCGTTTTCTTGTCCAGGCGCATGGCGTTGACCGGAGCAGCATATTCTTTGATCCGCTCAATGGCGGTCTCTACATCCGGGACGATTTTATTTCGACCGATGAAAACAATGACCGATTTAGGCCCGAAGGTCAGCCCGGCAATACGGTTTCCGAACATGTCCAGATTGACAAGCTGACCGTTTTCGGTCACCGCGTTGGTTCCGGTGATAAAGAGATCGACCAGTAACGCCTGCCGTCGCCGTTCCAGCATATCTTCAGGGGATATGTTTTTATCAAAAGTGTCTAACACCTCCATGTCCGGATTGTTTTTAAGGGCATCAAACAGTCCGGTCGCGACGAACGTCATTGATCCACCCCAGGAAATGCTTTTGGGTCCGATGCCAGGAATGATTTTTTCCAGTGCGATGGTTTTTGCGTCCTCACCGCTTTTCGCTATAAAGACCTGAAAGTTATTTCCTTCAAGGGCTTCCTTGAGATTCGTCAGTCTGATCTGCCAGTAGTTTTCAATCGGTTTCTCCATGTCATGCCTCCGGTGTTTAAATATGAATTAGTGTCCATCCATAAATGGCCCTTTTTTCGCCGTGCGGCGTTCTCCGCGGGTTTCCGGCTGTGGCGTACCCCATGTACGTCTCCCCGAAAACCCTTGTGCGGCCTTGCGCGACACAAAAATTGCTCATTTCTGAATTGGACACTTAATTGGGTCCATCACACTCCGTGGATGGACACGAATTAACCTTATGCATCTTTTTTTCTTTTTCTGAATCGCTTCGTCAGCGGCCGCTCCCTGAGCAGCAGATAGGTTGCTCCCGCACCGCCGTCACAGGCCCTTGCGCTCGAAAAGGCAATTACCCATTTGCGCCAGGGGCTTCTTGTAATCCATTCAACCAGCTTTGTCTTTAAAACCGGTTTGTCCGGTGATGAAAGGCCCCGGCCGTGCACGACCAGAACCGCCCTTTTCCCGGTCGTTATCGATTCTTTTATAAATTTTTCAAACGCTTCATGAGCATATTCCACGCTGAGTCCGTGGAGATCGATATACGCCTGTATGGAATAGTCGCCGCGATGCAGCCGTCGGGTAAGCTCCGGGCTCACCTCATATCCACCACCTTCAATATATTCCGGCGTGTCGGCGACAACAAACCCTTCCCCGTACTCGACAAGATTTTTCAGCCGGAGCAATGCGTCGGCCTCGGATTCATCTTCGGGGCCCCTGGGCGAATCGATGTCGATGTTTTTTTCGATATGGATATTTTTTGAGATGGGTGTCACGTCCGCCATGGCCTCCTGAAAAAGTCTTTGTTCATCTTCGGGTTCCGGCTTGTCCTTTCTTTGGATCGGGGGATGTTCGGTCAGACACTGAGAAATCGGAAAAGACCGGCTGTCAAGCAGGGTTTTCAGATCTTTAAAGTGCCTGAATGTACTGCGTGGTTTGGAAGGTTTCATAACGCACCATTTTCATAAGCATGAAATAGATCACGGTATTCTCAGCAATGGATCGCGCTCAAATACTTCATGGCACATTCGGGTTTAGAATGCATTAAAAATATCTTTTTCCGGCACGCCCTTCTTGAATTGAAAATAATCAGCGATAATCTTTTCGTGATCAAACACGATCGGGTCAGGCAGCGTTTGTTCCATAAAAACACCAATGCTTTTCGCATCATCTTCAGCTTTTGGAATGCCGGTCCCTTTGGCAATGTAAACGATTGTGATGCTGTGGTGCCTGGGGTCACGATCAGGGTCTGAATATGCATGGAACTGCTCCTCAAGTTTAACATCCAAAGCGGTTTCCTCTTTTGCCTCTCTTATAGCAGAGACTTCGAGGGATTCGCCGTAATCCACAAAACCGCCCGGAAGAGCCCATCCGTGCGGTGGGTTTTTTCTTTCAATCAGAACGATACCGTCATTGATTTCGATAATAATATCTACGGTAACAAGGGGATTTCTAAACTTATGTTCCATTTTTGTAAAACCTGTTATAAATTGTCGGGAAAATTCTCCATGGGAAACCTAGGATGGATGGTATCATATCTTCTTTGATGATTCAAATTTGGAGCTTTCCAATGCCTCATCGCCCAAAAGACGTTCAAAACGATATGCCGGTTTCCGGATTGGCTTTGGAAATCGGTGTTGCAACAATATGCCGTCTTGCCTTGAATACCGCCCGGCGTTTCGCATATCCCTTTGCGCCGGTCCTGAGCCGGGGGTTGGGGGTTTCTTTGACATCCATTACCTCTATTATTGCGGTGAATCAGGCGACAGCCGTCATCGGCATCTTTTTCGGCCCCCTTGCGGACCGTTTGGGCTATCGGCTGATGATGTTTGTCGGACTGGGCATGCTGGTAGTGGGGATGTTTTCAGCCGGTTGCCTGCCTTTTTACGGTGTTATTTTGACCGCGCTTTTTTTGGCCGGGCTGGGAAAAAGTCTTTTTGATCCGGCTTTACAGGCTTACATCGGTGAACGGGTGCCCTTCGAGCGTCGAGGTCTGGTTATCGGTGTGCTCGAATTCAGCTGGGCGGGAAGTACGCTGCTGGGAATCCCTTTAATCGCTCTGCTTATCGACCGTCTGGGTTGGCGTTCCCCTTTTTTCGCGCTGGGCGGTGTGGGTCTGCTGGGAATTGTGGCTTTGAAAATGGTGCAGTCCAAAGACATAACAAAGCCTGCAGCGCGTCGAACCGGTCTGGGCCTCAGTAGTGCCTGGGGGCAGTTATTGAAAAAGCGGTCTGCATTGGGTGCCATCGGCTTTGCTTTTTTTGTCAGCATGGCCAATGACAATCTTTTTGTAATATACGGCGCCTGGCTGGAAAACGCCTTTGATCTGAGTATTGTTGCTATAGGTGTGGGAACAAGTGTCATCGGTATCGCCGAATTATCCGGGGAAGGCCTCACCGCCGCCATGTCCGACCGGTTAGGCCTGAAGCGATCCGTGATACTCGGTCTTGTTCTGTGCATGATGAGCTATGGGATGTTGCCGTTGCTGGGAAAGGCCCTGCCAACGGCGCTGGGCGGTCTCTTTCTTATATTTTTAACCTATGAATTTGCCATTGTCACGGCGCTGTCCCTTTGTACGGAACTGCTGCCCGATTACCGGGCAACAATGATGTCGAGTTTCCTGGCGGCAGCCGGCGCCGGGAGGGTTATCGGCGCACTGATCGGCGGGCGAATCTGGCTGGCAGGCGGGATATTCACCACCGGGATGGTTTCGGCAGCCATTAGCGGCCTGGGGCTTGCTTCTCTGATTTGGGGATTAAGGGGTTGGTCCCGGCATTGAGGATCAGATTTTCAAGATCAAATGAAGCTCCGCTGCAAACGGCCCGGGCACATAAAATCAGAATCATCTCCCAAAAGGCTGATGATTTTGAAAGGATTCAAGGGGTCAAGGATTCGAGGGCTTGCGGCGAGCTCAGCCGAGCGGTTCAAGTGAAATATTTAAATATAGCGCTCGATCTATTCGCGCAATGGGTGATCCTATATTAAATCGGGCACTGTTTGAGTATATTAGGGATCGTTGGGAAAAACAGACGCATGACGAAAAATATCGTTAACAAAAGTGCCGGTCGAGCCACCTGTTGATTTTTACTCTGGGCATCTGTTTTTTCTTACGAGCCCTTATATCCGAGTTTGCACGGTTTGATATAGGATTATCCATGAAACGATTTAATCGCAAAAACACTCGACTTCTTGAACCCTTGATTCCTGAGATCCTTTTTTTCAAGTGAGTCTCCTCCCGCATAGCGGGAGGCATCAGGAAGCCCCCACGATGGGGGCATCGCCGTTGGCCTTTGAAACCGTCGCTCGTTGGCTGATTCCGAATATCCAATTTCCAACAAGGAATGCCGAATGATGAGAGATATCCGCTCTACCTTGGGTGTACGACAGCGCCGTATTCTACGGCCAATTCAATTCGAGGGCATACCGACTGTTTTCCTTCGATATTCGACATTGAACATTGGATATTGGATATTCAACACACCGGTTGAATGATACCTCACGTATCGTGACATCCGGATCGGCCTCGGATATCCGGATGAATTATCTGCATTCCTTTGAGAGCCCAAATGTGATATCTATGGCCTGTTTGGAAACAGTTAATCCTGAATTTTGCACGATTACGGACAAGGGCAACCTCGATGGAAAAGATTTATAAACAGGACCTCAATGAAGCCCTGAAGAGGTTGAGAAACAATATTCCTCGTGTCATAGACCGACTCAGCCACAAGGGTAACGAAGATATTGCCGCCTGGACCCACATCGTTGACAGCAAACTGATCTTTCGACTTGCTCCGGAATTTCCACTTATGGCAACCATCTGCGGCGGAGGCTCTTCAGGAAAATCGACACTCTTCAACTCTCTTGTGGGAGAAACCCTTTCTCCTGTCGGTGGCAGTGCGGGAATTAACCGCCGTATTCTTGTTTCAGCCCATGGAGATCTTTTCAACACGCCGGATTTTCTTTCCACACTCTTCATGCCCTTTGAATGCCGGCCCGAACCTTTGAAAAATATACGCGATCTCACCACAACCGGCGGCCCGTTATATGCCTTAAGCGATGCCGTGCCCCTTAATCTTGTTCTGATGGACACGCCCGACTTCGATACGGGAGCGAGGGGGATCTACACAAACCGAGACGCGGCCGAACAGGCCCTGGAAGCCTCCGACATACTGATATATATTTTCACAAATTCCAACTATCACAACCGCGAAAACACCGATTTCATCTCACAGATACTCACCGGTATCGGCATGAGAAAGTGCTTCCTGGTCTATCGCGTATATCCCAGTTTTGGCGAGCAGGAAGTTCTCGACCATGCAATGACCGTGGCCCGGAACCTATATGGCGCTGAAGCTGAAAAATATGTGATGGGAATTTATCGAACAGACGAAGATAATGCTGTCGCTGCCGGAAAACGGCCCATGGAATTGCGATCAATGCACGGCGGGGACACTTCTTTGATGAACGCCCTTAAAACCATCGATTCCAGGGAGCTTCGGCTCGAACTGCTCGGCTCGATTCTTAAGGATGCTTTGGAAAAAGCCCGGGTGATTCTTGAGCACGCAAAAATTTCTCATCAAGAGCTGGGTTTGTACCTCGACACACTTCAGACAGCCCAGAGCCGATCCGTGCATGAGGCCCTGCAGCATTTCCCCATTGACCAGGTTATGAAACGTTTTGTCGAAATCTGGTTGTCCGCCGACCCCGCTTACATTAAGATCATGCGGGGAACAGGCCGTCTTGTTGACCTGCCCTTAAAATTCCTGTCCGGAACTGTCCGGCGAATAAAGGAGGGGCTCTCAGACGCCAGACCCGTCACCCCCTCCGCCAGTGATTTTAACGACAGGTTGGAAGAGGACCTCGTCAACGCGGTGAGTAATATGTACACCATTGCTGTGGGCTCGGAAATCTCCGTTTCCGCATCGATGAATGATCCGGTTTCCAAGAGAATGCTTGAAACCCTCGAACAGGTCAGGGCAGCAAAAGGCATAGATGGGATTCAGAACCCCCATGTAGAAACAACAGAAAAAACGGGAACATTAACGTTCCGGATCGGCGCTCATCCCGCGATATTTCATGTCCAGAAAAAGCTGAGGGATCGGGAGGGAAAATCAGTATTCCGATCGATTCTTTCACGTCGGGATTTGATCGTTGACCTGTCACAGGGCGTCGAAAAGGATCTGGAGCTTCTCGCAGGCCAATTCCGAAGCAAAATGGGTTTATGGGCTAAAATCCAGCAGACTTTTTCCGCCTTTTTGAATATATTGCCGGCCACCGCCGCGGTGACGTATGTTCTCTCTACAGGAGATCCTGTAGGTGCCACCGGAATCAAGGTAAAGCTGACCGGACTTTTCGGATTGCATGATTTGTATGCGCTCGTTGCAATCCCCGCTACAACAGGACTGAAAAAGGCTGATCAACAGCAGATCGAGGCCATGCTCGGCCCGATCGTTCAGGCGTGGCTAAACGATAAGCTGAAAACAGTGCAGGATCTTTTCGAAGAAGAGATCACCGGGGAGATCATCCAGACGGCCAAGGACGCCCTGGCGGATTCAGAAAAACTGATCAAAGAAATCGAGACCAGCATTGAAACATGTGGAAGGGCGATGACATCATGATGATTTCAAACCGGCTTGCAGGATCGATAAAGGCTCTCGGCAGAATAGAGGGCTTTAAAAATGACGTAAAAAGACTTCGCGATGCTATAGACCATGCGCCGCTGTGGCGACCCGGCATAGCGCTTAAGAAACAGTGCGACGAAATTCTTCGAATAATCAGTGATCTTGGAGAACGTTTTGAACACAAGCTTGTGGTAACCCTCATCGGCCCCAGCGGCTCCGGGAAGTCCACACTGCTGAACGCTCTGGCAGGCGTTGACAATCTTTCTGAAACAGGACACGACCGTCCGACAACTCGAAATGTCGTCGTGTTATGCAGGGAAACGGGTGATTCGGATCAGTTGAAACAACGGATAGGGGATACAAACGTGGCGTTGCGCTCGAGCCACGCAGCCTCATCTCTGGAACATGTAATCCTCATCGACACGCCGGATACGGACAGCATGGAACAGAAAAAGCATATCCCCATTGTGCACAAAGCCATTGCCCTGTCAGATGTGCTCATCTGCGTATTTGATTCGGAAAATCCCAAAAGAAGGGACCATGTTGATTTTATGGCACCCTACGTGCGAATGTTTAACGGGGACTCCCTCCTTGGCGTGATTAATAAATCTGATCGGATAGAGGAATCGGAACTGAAGGAGATAATTGTACCGGAATTTCTTGATTTCATCAAAACGGCGTGGGAAAGATCGGTTCTTACAGTTCTGTGCGTTTCCGGCCGCCGGCACTTGCACGATCCCAAATGGGACCCGAAGGCACTCCCCCGGCACGACTTTGACCAGTTTAAGGATCTGCAGCAGATGATTTTCGGGACCTTCAACCGACCGGGTTTCGTTGTCGACAGGCGGCTGGAAAACGCTAAAAACCTTCGGGACTACGTTTTCGCCGAGACAAAAGCAGAAATTGAAAAAGACGCTGAATTCCTCACAACGGCCAGGAATAACATCGCGGCAGCGGAAAACGAGGCGGTCAAGAGTGCTCTTTGGGCATTGAAAAGCAACACCGCAAAACAGGGCCTTGGTGTGAATGTGATGCTGTATCAAAAACTAGCACATCGGTGGCTGGGGCCTGTGGGGTGGCTCATCGCCATATGGGGACGAATATTAATCTTCGGCACCGGAATTGTGGCCATGTTCAGGTTCGGAAACCCCTTGCGCCAGATGTTGGGCATTGTCTCTTCCCTCAGACATTTCAAAGAATCTCGGGAATCGTTGTCGGAGATAGAAAAAAGCGAAAACATCGGTTCTGCCCTGCGGGATTACCGGCTCTCCCTATTGCGGAATTGGCCGGACATCGCGGAATCATTAGTCAGGGGTCGATTCAATCAATCCGTACGAAAGATTGAAGATTTTCTTCCGGACAACAACACATTAAACGAAGACCTCACAGCCATATGGCGCGATTCGCTGGACAGTGGCGTCGAAAACGCGGCACAATCTCTCAGTGGATTTATGCTGCAGGTTGTTTTCAATCTGCCGGCAATCGGAATCCTGGGTCACGCGGGATGGATAACCGCAAGGGAGTATTTTTACGGAAACTACCTTCCCTCGGATTTCTTTCTCCATGCATCCTTGACTATTGTTATCGTGTTGTTTCTGAGTTTCTTTCTCTTTCAGGGTTGTGTTCGTCTCGCTGCCGGAACTGAACGTATCAACGGGAAGGTATTTGCAGAAGTGAAACGCCAGGTCGAGCAATTTCAGCCGATATCGGCGAATCCGGTCACCGATCAGATAGAAACCGTTATCGGCCTGGCACCTTCAAATCTATCAATAGACCGACACGATTAACATCGGGTCGTTAATACTTGAAAATATAATGAAACTGGAGATAATTGTTATTATATTTGAATCATTTTAAAAAGAGTTGATGATTTTTAAAGGGTTCAAGGGGCCAAGGATTCGAGGGCTTGCGGCGAGCTCAGCCGAGCGGTTCAAGTGAAATACTTGGAGGGTCGGGGAGCTTTTATCATAAAGCTCTATACATTAGCGAAATGGGTGATCAGATTTTAAAACGCGTGCTGTTTGAGTGTATTAAGGATCGTTAGAAAGAACAGACACATTGCACAAATCTTACATCGCAAGAGGTCACCAGTCGTTAAGCGAACCAATTGTTTTTACAATGAAAGCCTCTGTTCTTTTTTACGAGCCTTTATACACGAGTTCACACGGTTTAAAATCTGATTATCCATGGAGCGATTGAAGTGCAAAAGCATTCGATTTTTTGATCCCTTGGCCCCTTGAATCCTCTTGTTCATCTAAATTGGAAAAGAACCTTACATTTTAAACAGAAAGGAGAAGGGCAATGATCTATTCATCTTTAAAAAAAGTTCTCGTTATCTCTATTTCGATGATTTTTGCCGTTACTGCGTTATCCGATTCAGCGTACGCGGCATCTGCAGCCGAGATTGATGCCAGGGTCAACGCATCACTTAAAGAGTTTCACGGGAAGGTGGGCGCCGCAAAAGAACTGATAGCCAAATCCGAGGGCGTACTGGTTTTTCCATCTGTGATCA
Source organism: Thermodesulfobacteriota bacterium (assembly GCA_042573625.1). Taxonomy (GTDB): domain Bacteria; phylum Desulfobacterota; class Desulfobacteria; order Desulfobacterales; family UBA11574; genus JBHPCZ01. The sequence continues at coordinate 14,795 of JBHPCZ010000007.1, read as the reverse complement.
AGGCCGGTTTCGGGATCGGCGGGGAATATGGTGAGGGTGCCTTGCGGATTAAAGGCAAAACGGTCGATTACTACAATACTGCCGCGGCTTCAATCGGATTTCAACTCGGCGCACAGGCCAAAACCATTATTATACTCTTTATGACAAAAGAAGCGTTGGCTGGTTTCCGAAAAAGCGATGGCTGGGAAGCCGGCGTGGACGGCTCCGTTGCCCTCGTAACGCTGGGCGCCGGCGGATCGGTGGACACAACCAACATTAAGGATCCCATCATCGGTTTTGTCTTCAGCAATAAGGGGCTCATGTACAACTTGACCCTTGAGGGGTCAAAGATGACAAAGCTAAATAAGTAGAACCTATCTCAAAAAAATCTAAGTGCCCATGGCGGTATTGCGAAACGGTTTAAAATGCTCACATACTACGTGTATGCTCCGCTTTTTCACCGCTTCGCGCCTTGCCCTGAACCCTAATCTTTTTTTTGAGATAGGTTCTAGTGAGTTTTCTCCGGCATAGCGGGAAGCATCAGAAAATTCCCACGACGGGGGCATCGCCCCTATCCTTGGGAACCGTTGCCTTTTTACATGTTACCGAATATCCAATATCCAACAAGGAATGTCGAATGATGAAGTCTTTTCGGACTTTGTAAAATGACAGCGCCAAATTTTACGAAATTAAACCCGAAAGTAACTACGCTGTTTTCCTTCTGTCTTCGATATTGGATACTCGACATTCGATATTGAGAGAATAATTTGATTCTGCAGCTACCAAACAGTTAAACAATAATACCTTCCATAACCAGATCGGACACCCACTCCGCACGCTTTTGAGCATATTCTCGAATAAGTTCGGAGAACCGGGGATATCTGTCTAAAATCTCTTGAAAGTGCTCCTTCGATAAAATGAACAGGTCACAGTAGCTAACGGCGCGGACCGACGCCGTCCGTTCTTCTTCAAAAAGAAGGGCAAGTTCTCCGAAGTAATCCCCCTCCTGCAACACGGCATGGACAGTGTCATCCGCCTTAGAAAATATTTCGAGCCTGCCTTGGCAAACAAAATACATCTCTTTGGCCATTTCTCCCGATCTGACAACAATATCACCCCTAGGGTAAACCCGTGGTTTAAGCCGCGCGGCCAAGGCGTTGAGCAAATTTTTGTCGGCCTTTTGAAAAAGAGGGACCATTTCGAGCATCTCCCCGGCCAGCGCCAGCGTCACTTCTCGACGAAGCGACGGCGGCAGTGTTTCAAGAAAATCCAGTTCATCGAGCCCCTTTTTGTGGAGCCATAGATATTCGAAGTAATCCCGGACACGACGCTGAAGATCCTTTGGTATGCCTCGGTAACGCATATAGTCCATAATGGCGTTGATTTTCTGGCCCAAAAGACTCCGGGCCAAATTCAGATTCGCCAGGAGAGAAGCTATATTTCCAATGATAACGAGAATAAGCGACACGCCGATCACCTGTGTGGCCAGGGATACAACAATTTCTGCCGGCGTTGTCGGGGTAATGTCACCATACCCGACACTGGTCATCGTGGTAACCACCCAGTAGACGGCATACAGATATTGCAGAGGGGGAGAGGCATGTTCCAGATTTCGGCTGGCCACCCAGCCTTCTTCAGGAAACCCCGGCAAATAGCTGGTCAAAAACCAAGCGCAGGTCACCCAGTGGGTAACAACAATCACAACAATAACCAGTATGATCATCTGAATAACAATCGGGTTAACGCGGACGCTTCGCTTCCACCGGCGATTATATTGAACCAGCCTGGTAAGGCGAAAAAGACGGAACAGGCGGAAAAAGAAAAAAATCGAAATCCCCCATACCTGCTTGGTGTCGATAACAAACACCAAAATTTCAAAGGGGAAATTGGCGATAAAATCAACGGGGAAATGCGTTTTCAGGTAACGTCTGGCAATGCTTTTCGAGTCGGTCACCACCACGCCCAAATACTCGTACCCGGTAAAGAAATGCAAAACGATGTCAACCAGGAAAATGATATCGATGATCGCCCAGATAATAACGATCTCTTTTGAAGCGGCGCGGTGAAAGGCCATATGGTAAGGAAGAGAAATGGCCGTATGCAACACCAGAAGAGAAATCAGAACGTGCCATACACGCTGGAAAATTGAATCTGACTTTGGGTTAATCACTTTCATATAAAAAAGTTTAAAAGGTTTGACTGTTTTAAAAAAAATTAAGTGAAGCTCTTTTCATTCCATGTAAAGGATATAGCGAAGAGACAATTTGTGTCAAGCAAGGAAAAAAATGCTGTTTGCCATTCATTTATTTAGGGTAATATTCAGTTGACAGGGTCACACTGTTTCGCTATTTTTTGTGATGGAGCATCGTTCTTATCCATATCCGGTTCCCGTTCGATTCATATTTTTATTGTTAAACTTATTCTTACGCTGATCTACTGCCGAATTGTTCCAGTTTCGAATTTCTCTATACAAATTTATCGAGCTTTAAAAATATGGATTATCTCCAAGGAGGAATTTTGAGCATGGCGAAAAATCATTATCACAAAGTCTCTCTTCCGGTTCGATCTTCGTTGTTGCTTTTCCGTGGGTGCGCAACGGCCCTGCTTGTTCTAATTTTGTTCTTGTTTCCGGCGTGTGTAAAGAAAAAAATGTCTCTGAAGGAAGCAAAACAGGTCACTGTTTCCATGAGCGAAAAATCATTTGTTCCGCCCCCCCGCCGAATTGACGACATCCTTGCCATACTGGATCAACCCGGGCAGTTTGATCCTGAAATTACCGCAAAAATTAAAGCCAAGGCAGACGCCTCGCCGCCGGATACCGATAACCCGGCGACGCTTGCGCAATTTTATGGTGAAAGGGGCAAGAATGCCCGCGAATTGGGCCGCTTTAAACAGTACATCGAAGACCTCCGGATTGCCCTGCGCCATGCTGAAGACGAAGCCGGACAAAAGCGTCTGGCGCTGGGAAACAAGGATTACGCAATAATACTTATGAACCTTGGTATTGCAGAGGCTTTTTTCGGCAATTTTACCCTTGGCGTTACGCTTTGCAAACGGAGCCTCAAGGTAAGGCCATGGTCCTCGAGATTTTTTCTGACTGCAAGAATGCATTTCAAAATGGGTGATTTTAAAACCGGTGAAAAAATCACACACAAGGGTATCGCCTTTTGTAATGAAAGACTTTCCAATCCGAGATTCCCACAGGAGAGGAAGGCCTGGCTCTTTATCGATTTGAACCGCCTGAAAGCAAATTCCCTGGAAAGCAAGGGGCGGTTCGCAGAAGCCGAGCCCTACAGGCATTCAATTGTGAAGAAAATGCAAGAATCTACCATAGAGGAGTATCCATTTCCGTACATCGTCCAAAGGACCAGGCTGGCCCAAAACCTGGCCCGACAGGATCGATTGCTGGAAGCCGAACTTGAGATCCGGGACACCCTGAAGCAATCCATTGCACACGGCGGCAAAGATTCCTCCCTGACCGGCGGCATTATCGAACACCTCGGGCATATCCTTCTTCTGCAGGGGAGACTGGAAGACGCTGAAAAACTGATCCGCACCGGTATCGGCATTTTCGAGGCTTCGGGACTTTCCGACGATTCCAGCATAATGGGAAGAAACCGGGTGTTCTTGGGAAAGGTCTCCGTGGCCAAACTCGATTTCGTCCAAGCCATGAAACAGTTCGATCATGCCAAATTCAGCCTGCAAGACAATCGTTACTTTTATGAAAACACCTTTGCGAGAAGCCCGGACATTATTCTCTCCCTGTTGAAAACAGGGCGGACAGAAGAAGCTGTGGGACACATCTCCGCAGGCTATGAAAAATACGCTGAATATCTGGGTCACAAACACTACCGGACCGCACAGATGCTGGGCCTCAGGGGCATGGCCAATGCCATTACCGGGAAAGAAGCGCAGGCGGTTGAAGATTTCTCCGAGTCTCTTCCCATACTGCTCAAACAGAGAGTTGACAGCAGCGATTATCTTAAAAATGTTCGATTAAGAATTATCGTCGAAACATACCTTGAATTACTCACACGTATCCATAAAAGCAAACAGGATAAAGAATACGGCATCAACGCATCAGAAGAAAGTTTCAAACTGGTTGAGGCCATGATCGGAAGTTCAGTCCAGGGGGCTCTTGGCGCCAGCGGTGCCCGGGCCGCGGCGGTAACCCCGGAGCTTGCCGATCTGGTGAGAAAAGAGCAGGACACCCTCAAGCAGGTCAGCGCCCTCCAGGCAACCCTTTCCAATGCTGTTGCCGCACCGTCGGACCAGCAGGATCCAAACGCCGTCAAAGACCTGAAAGCCACCATCACCACATTGAACCAGGCCAGGGCTGCATTGCTTGACGAAATACAGAGACGTTTCCCGAAATACGCGGACTTCACAGATCCGAAACCCGCGGATTTCTCGGTGATTCAGAAGCATCTAAAACCCCGTGAGGCGCTCATTGTCATCTACCCCGCACAAACCTCAACATACGTTTGGTCTATTCCTCATACGGGCAAGATCTTGTTTAATGTTGTACCGCTCGGAAAGAAGGATCTTCAGATCACCGTCTCTCATCTGCGCAGGGCCCTGAACCCCGGGCCGGGCACCTTTGGTGATATTCCGGATTTTGATCTCACCCGGGCCTACAATCTTTACAGCACACTCCTCAAACCGGTTGAAGACGGATGGAAAAATGCCAAAGATCTCATCATCGTCGCCACCGGTCCATTGGGCCCGCTTCCCTTCTCGGTTTTACCCACAGCACCGGTTGATCTTGGCCCGGAAAGAAATGAATTGTTCGCCAGATATCGTAAACTGCCGTGGCTTATCCGGAAGGTCTCCATAACCCGGCAGCCATCGGTTTCCTCTTTTGTCACTCTACGGGACCTCCCAGAAGGCGACCCCGCCAGAAAGGCCCTTGTCGGATTCGGAGATCCCATATACAACCCGACGCAGCTCACCCGCCTGGAAATCAAAAAAGGCGAACAAGCGACGAATCTCGCCAGCCGGGGAGGACAGTTAAATGTTCGAGGAATTCGCATATCAGAAAAAGGCGACCTTGACAGTGAGCAGATCTCTTCGATTCAACTGGGTCACTTGAACCGTCTTCCGGATACAGCGGAAGAAATCAAAAGTATTGCCCGTGCCATGGGGGCTGATCCGGACCGGGACATCTTTCTGGGAAAGCGGGCATCCGAACAGGCGGTGAAAACCATGGACCTTTCCGACCGGAAAGTCGTTGCCTTTGCTTCGCACGCCCTGGTTCCGGGCGATCTGGACGGCCTTGACCAGCCGGCCCTTGCCCTTTCAGCACCATCGGTGACCGGTGGCGCCGAAGACGGACTTTTGACCATGGGAGAAGTGTTAAAGCTGAAACTCAACGCCGACTGGGTCGTGCTTTCAGCCTGCAACACAGGGGCTGCGGACGGCGCCGGTGCGGAGTCTGTTTCCGGCCTTGGACGGGCATTCTTCTACGCCGGAACCCGGGCAATGCTCGTAAGTATGTGGCCGGTAGAAACAACGTCGGCCAGAAAGCTGACCACTGAAATTTTCCGATATCAAACCGAGGACAAAACCCTTTCAAGGGCACGGGCACATCAAAAATCGATGCTCAAATTGATAGATGATCCGGGACTGAAAAACAATTCAACAGGAAAAATTGTCGCAAGCTACGCGCATCCATTTTTTTGGGCGCCTTTTATCATCGTTGGGGAGGGAGGCGGAACGCTTAAGTAAGATATTCATCCTCTGATTCTTCCAGTAAGAGCTCTGCCTTGGATCTTTTTTTTCTGACAACTATAAAACAGACGGTGACCGTCAGCAATATCAACATCGGGAGAAAGAGTTCCGCCAACATCAAATTCCCTTCAGCAGGATCCGGCTCTGCGGACACAATCCGCGGTGTCTTATCTCCATCACTTACCCTTGAATGAATCGTAATTCCGGCCGCTGCTAAATAGACCGCCACAAATACAAAAGCCAAAACACACAATCTTTTCTCAAATTTGCTCATCAAAAGATCTCCCGAGAAAGAAATTTCCTCACCGTCATGCCCGCGTAAGCGGGCGTCCGGAAGCTTGATGTTTTTGTTTGTTTATCTGGATTCTCGCCGGCGCGGAAATGACAGGACGAGTTTTCAACTTACATAAATAGTTGTTCAGCGGGCAGAAAAGCAAGTTTATTTTTTTCGGTTCTTTACACTAATGCCTGCTTTTACAGTAATACTTCCCTAAAAAAAACTATTATTTCGATCCCAAAAGCAGAGGTGCAACCTTCAATCCCATCTGAACCGCTTCATTAATGGGTATTTTGCATGCGTATATTGTGCTATGCAATTCAGTCTTGATTTTGTTGAATGATAATGCTATTAAGCCGCCATCACTAAAGCAAAAGGGGACGTTTTTCAAAGGTTTCATTGAGTTGACGTTCTCTTCGAACATTCAGGATATCCTGCCATGGGCAAAATAAAAGATTTCATTGAGCAGAGACAACAGAATCGATTCAAGGCTAAGGAGGGGGCTTTCGCTGTTCTCATGTCGGACCCGCCGGTACTGGCCCAAATCAAAGAAATCAGCAAGGGCGGGCTTACGGTTCACTATTTTGACAGCGGAGAGAAGTCATATAAGGTTTCTGAATTAGACATTTTTCTATCGGACCATGACTTTCATTTGCGCAGCGTCCCATTTAAAACCACTTCAAATTCCAATATAACCGTTGACCTCTCTGACAGCTCTCTGTCAATGAGACGGCACGGTCTCAAATTTGGAAAATTAACACCATACCAAAACACTCAGCTGGATCATCTCCTTCAAAATCACACCGTACATACAACCTGAAAATATGATTTCCCGAATAAGCTTCCCCGGATCGATTTTTTGATCTGCGTTTGATATCTAAGCACCGTTATTAAAGCGACAATGCTTTGTTTATGTTATGGCTTTAATAAATATCATCCAACCCTTATGCGTTATGCATTGTGATTAAAATTAGGGTACGAAACCGGAAGTTTTATTTTAGTCCAAATTCGATATTTTCCATGCCTTGATCGCATCCCTTAAGCTTTTCACATGGTTTTCAACCTCCTCGACAGCATTTTGGGCGGCTGTCTTTAAATTGGTACGGTACTGGTTTTCATACCGCATTTTTTGTCTTTCCAATTCATCAGAAATCTGTTCGCTGCTCCAGTGCGGATGTGAACGCACAATCTTTTTGGTGGCCTGATAATCGTCAAATGCGTAATCTATATTCTCTTTGAGAAAGAATTCCATCTCCCTTAGAGAGGGTATCTGATACTCGCCAATTAATATATCATTGAAAAATTCCTTAACGATCTGCTGCGCGCACCTTTTGACATCTGCGGAATACATGACCGGTTTTCTCCACGGGTTTTATTTAAAGGGCATTGACAAATAAAAGTTTACACCGATTTTATATGTTTAGTCCAATATTTTATGATCGTGCTTCGGCTTTTTTATACAATAACCTGCATGAATCTTATTGTCAGGCACCTGTAATGCCACGACAATGGTTGTTATTCCGGACTGTTATGATGCAAACTTGTTAACTCCGGGGTAATGCCAAAAAGCGATTTGCCTTGACAGTATGATGGTTTTTTGTTTTTATACCACGAGATGCCGACTCAGCCGTTTAACCGTTGCTCAGGATGATACCCAATGAATATTCACATCCGGTTGTGTCGGTTTTTCTGTAATTAAAACATTATCTTCTCGGTTGCATCCACTCTGCTACGCAAACGATGTGCAAAAGAGAAATTATCCTTGCATTGCGAGAGAGTAACTGACCCAGTATTTTTTTTTGTAATGAATTGATGGCGGGATATTATATGCGAATATTAAGATACAAGCGCGCAATAACAGTAATCGTAAGTGTCGGTCTGTTACTTGCTTTCGGCACAATAGGCTCGATCGCCCTGGCCTACGACTCCGTTGACTATTTCCCTCTGGAGATCGACAATTCATGGGATTACATTGGATGTGAGGGCTCTGGATGTAATGAAGATGACCTGGCTTCTACCTGGTCTGTAAATAAAACTGTTATTTCTACCCAAGAAAAACTGATAAATGGTGTCCTAACGGCTGTGATTCAGACCTTGGATGGTGATGAGGAATATTTTACCAACGACGATGCCGGTCTTCGTCGGCACGGATATACTCTTACCGATTTTCCTTCCGGTAATGAGACTTGTGGCGATGCAACTATTTTTGTAACCCTCGATCCGCCCATCACGTATGCCAACCCGGTGATGATTCTGGGAGAACCTGCCGACAATAATCGGGATGCAGATAATCCCGGTTCGGCATCATTTAAAGTGAAATGTGCAGGTGGCACTGTGGTGCCTTTCAATAGCCGCTACCATTCAACTTCAGTGCCTCAAGCCAAAGAAACCGTCAGAGGCCCCCTGGGGACTTTTCGTGCCATCAGAGTGGTAACGACAATAGTATTTTCAGACAAAGACCCTTATGGTAACGATCTTCCCGATCCGATACAAACAAACTGGCTGGTAAAAGGTTTAGGGCCTGTCAAATACATTGATGAATTGGGCGGTAATGAGTACATCCAGGAACTGGACGGAACCAACCTGCCGATCCCAAGAGCCATGCCCTGGATTCCGTTGCTGCTGCTTGGCGATTAATATTTATACTTTCCGGCAGCGAGAAAATATCCGGGTATCGGTTTATTTCCCATCTCCTGTATTTCTCTCCGATTCAGGATCTATGACGTGATCCTCATTTCTTGTCACCTGACAAGCATCCCGCACTCACGTGGAAATCCCTAATTTGGGCAGGATCACCGCCTGCAACAGGTACCAGATCCCTACAATGGCCAGCAATATGGCAATTTCTTTCATTTTTCGACTCCTTGTAACTCAATGCATCGAAATCTCAATAACATTTTGTAATTATATGTTAGTTCCATCAGGCTTTTTATGATCTTGTTCATAAGTTTTGGATATTGTTACATAGGGCAAAGCGCAGAGCAAAAAATACCATGCGCTATGCTCGATGCGCTCAGCCGATGGGGATTACAGGTGGCGCTTCACATAATCGCGTACCTGACTGACTGCCGCTGATACGTCTTCTGAATCAGGCAGCGTGGCTTCAATTCGCTCAACATACCCGCGGCGCTGAACGATCTGAAACGAAGGGACAAAGTTCAGATCAAACACCCAGCTGATCAGGAGCAGTTTAAAGTCATTCAATGTTTTTAAATCCTCCATAAGGGCAATCCGGCCCTGGTTAAGGGCTGAAACAACCTTCGGCGAACAGGCCGGATCATCGGGAAGACCGATTTCTACCACCGGGTTTGGATTTTTTCCCCGATTCTGATAGTAATTGATGAAGACTTTGTATATATCGAGCTTGTCGGCATCCCGCAAGAGGCGAATGAAGAAAAGTGTTTCCCCATCCTCGTCTGCCGTGATTTCGGCGGTGTTATGACAGGCAATGGCTTTTGCAATCAACCGCTTCTCGTCTCTCGGGTACCCGGACAAAACCCGGTGTCTCGCCATCTGCCGTATCCCGAGTCTGGCATGATTCACGGAAATCCTGTCGTTGAATGTACCGTAGGTCGCGTATTGCCGGAACCGGCCCAGGTCGTGAAATAATCCCATGATTTCCGCCAGTATTATTTTCTGATCCGGCAGGCCCAGGGCCTTGCCCAGCATGACCATATTCCGGCATACCCGTTCTGTATGTTTCTCCTTAAGGCGAATATTGCGGTTGTTCGCCTCAATGTCCGTATAAAAACCGGCGACATAATCGCTAAACCAGGTTTTCAGCGCTTCCGGATCTTTTTGTTTCATCATTCTCTTTTCCATACAATTCGGCTAATTCAAAAATCGAAAGTTAAGCTGAAACAGCAAGGATGTCAAGACAGCACAAGATCATACAGCCATCAGGTTCTTCTCCAATTGAGTTGGAGAAGAGGGTTCGAGGGTTCAAGGAGTCAGGGGTTCAAGTGTTTGTTCTCCAACGATTTTATCAGCGCTTTGAGCATCTTCCTCCTGTTTACCCTGTTAAATAAAATCTCATTTAATGAAATCAGATTTTAATGCAAAGCATTATTTAACAGGGCAGGTATTCGAAGGAATCGCCACAGCGACCCTTCTGATCTGAAGTGTCAGACCACATCTTTCTTCTTTTGGCAATTTTTATGTTATTTTATAAAGATCCAAACAGAATTCATCGTCGGCACTTTCCAGGTTGACACTCGAGCTCCATTTCCTTAAGTTCACCTTGTGTAAAAGGATTTATTTTCGCGTCAGGGGGCTTTCAAACTGTTTTAACGACGAACCCGGTTTTTTCACGGACTAAATGGATACGAACATGTACGGATGGTGCGGAAAAATTGCCCGAATCAACCTTGCTGATCATACATGGTCGATTGAAACTGTGGATCCGGAACTTCTAAAAAAATTCATCGGGGGAAGAGGGCTTGCCGGGTTTCATATCAGGCAATATATTACCCTCGACTGGGATGATCCCGGGATGCCGCTCCTTCTGTTCACCGGCCCGCTGGTAAATACCGCATCCCCCACTTCAGGGCGGATGACCGTCATGTCCCGCTCACCCCTTACCGGAACCATCGGTGATTCCTCCGTGGGCGGAACATTCGGCACTCAACTCAAAAGAGCCGGGCTTGACGGACTCTTTATTACCGGAAAGTCCGAAAGTCTCTGCGGCCTGGAGATCGCGGACAAAACCATCCGAATCACCCCTGCAACGCATCTTTCCGGCCGGGGAATCACTTCTGCAAACGCTTTTCTCAAAGGCAAGGGCGCTGCCGCCGTCATCGGACCCGCAGCTGAAAACGGCGTTCTCTTTTCCAGCATCATCTTCGACCGGCATTATGCAGCGGGACGGAACGGCCTGGGGCTCGTATTCGCGTCCAAAAACCTTAAGTACATCACTGTCAAAGGTTCCGGAAAAACCGGCGTCTTTGATCCCAAAGGTTTGAAAACAGCGTGTGAGGATGTCTTCCGTCTTGCGGCGGCTTCCCCGGCGCTTTTCGGAGAATTCGGAATTTCCCGATTCGGCACCGGTGCCCTTTATGATCTGATGGATGCCAGGCGCATGATGCCCACCGAGAATTTTCGTAAAACCCGTTTCAAAGATGCCCTTTCCATGAACGCCCACGCCTTCAAAAAGAGGTACAACCCCAAAAGCATTGGATGCCGCGGGTGTCATATCCGGTGTAAGAAGGTGGCCCGGAATGGGATGAATATTCCCGAGTTTGAAACCATGTCTCACTTCAGCGCGCTTCTAGGAAACAGCGACATCGACACGGTTGTCGAAGCCAACAGAATATGTAACGAAATGGGGATGGATACCATTTCAGCGGCAGCAACACTGGCATGCTTCTCAGAAGTTTCAGAAAAAAAAATATTACCCGATGAGATTCTTTCACTCCTGCACGATATCGCGAACAGAAAGGGGGAAGGGATTGCCCTCGGCAAGGGTGCCGCCCGGTTTGCCCGGGAAAGCGGACATCCCGATCTGGCCATGACCGTCAAGGGCCAGGAACTCCCGGCTTACGACCCGAGAGGCGCCTATGGAATGGCGCTGGCCTATGCAACATCTTCCCGTGGGGGCTGCCATTTAAGAGCGTATCCCATCAGCCACGAAATTCTGAGAAAGCCGGTTGCCACCGATCGTTTTTCCTTCAGCGGCAAGGCCGGAATGATCAAAATCGCTGAAGATTTAAATGCCGTTGTCGATTCTCTAACCGCCTGTAAATTTATCTTCTTTGCAGCTTCTCTGGAAGAGTACGCCGCTGTTTACACGGCAGTGACAGGGATAAGAACCACCGGCCAGGAACTTTCTGAAACCGGGGAACGCACCTGCTACAACGAACGAATGATGAACGCCGCTAACGGCTTTTCTCAAAAGGATGACGATCTGCCGTCTCGCTTTTTTAAGTCACAGGGTTATCGCGACGGCAGTATCCAGGTTGACCCCATCAAGAGAAAAGATTTTCTGAAAGCACGCTCAGACTATTATATTGTCAGAAAGCTGGATCAAACCGGCAAGCCGCTTTCGGAAACGGCACGTGCGTTGGGGCTTGAATCAGATTTATAATGGAACCGATTTTTCAGATATACGAAAACAAGCTTTGCAAAAGCGGTCTTACCGATGCCGGGGCGCCGTTACTCGGCTTTCGGGATGCCCGGCTTGTCTGGAACATGGATCATGGGGCATGCGCCGAACTTGAAAAAGTCTTTGAACATCTTAACATCAATGCCCTTCTGTTTTCCCGACCCGCGGAACCCTACTGGCACATCATAAACTATCTCGCCAACACCTCCGGCAATGTAATTTTCCCCGAAGACTGTGAAACCCGAACCTTTCTCCATGATCTTCCAATATCCCGGCAATTCACATCCGAAGCCATTGTTTCAATTTTGAAAAAGCGTAAAAGTGTGATCATACCGGAGATCGGCATTGTCACCCAGGGGACGGTGAGCCTTGAACAGGCCTTTGTCACATTTTCTTCAATTTGCTTTGCCTGCTTTGTAAAATTTTTTCATGACACGCTGTCACGCCTGAAAAAAGGAAAATCGGATCGCCGACGGCAGCAGGTTTTTGACCGTGTAGTAAAGGCCCTTGACCCGCCGATCTGTTTTGACGGCCTGCTGATGAAAGGCCCTTTTAGCTCGGAAACCGAAGTGGTGGCGGCCATACAGGAGGCGGGAAAGCTGACCGTTGATCATCGCCTGGTGGATTCCTATTTTGGAAACATTTCATTGCGTTATGAAGACACGCTATTTATCAGTCAGACCGGGAGTTCATTGGGCAATTTGAAAGGATGTATCGATCCTTGCCCCATGGACGGTTCATCCTGCGTTGCGATCACCGCTTCCAGCGAACTTCCCGCACACCTGCACATCGTAAAAAATACGGAATACAACGCGATTCTTCACGGCCACCCTAAATTTTCCGTTATCCTTTCCATGGATTGTGATATCGAAAACTGTGAATGCAGCGGCAAGTGCCATATCAACTGCCCCCATGAGCGGTCTGTATGCAATATCCCTGTTGTTTCGGGTGAAGTCGGTTCAGGCCCTCACGGACTCTTCAAAACCGTCCCCGGCGCCATCGAAAACAACCCCGGCGTTATTGTCTACGGCCACGGCCTTTTCACCGCAGGTGTTGAAGATTTCAACCGGCCCTTCAGGGATCTTCTCGAAATCGAAAACAGATGCCGCGAAGAATATTTCAACCGAATTGACAGGCTGCGTTGAATGCGGGCTTTATGGTGGTTTTCAAAATAACATTCCGTGTAGAGCGTTGAGAAAAGTCGAGGGGCAAAATTTGTTTTCAGTTAAAATGAAAAACCGGGGGGCCTCTTTTTGGCCGTCCCGGCTCAAAAAATATTTCCGATATTTCTCAGCCCCTTGAAATTTGCACTACTGTAAGGTCATAGCCGTAGTGTTCAGATTTCGTATCTTCGGTTTGAACTTTTTGAGATAGTTAAAGGTTATGATTGGCATATGTTATCTTGAAATTGTATCTCTCGCTGTAAAGCAATTGATGTAAGGCAGGTATCGCAAGTTTGCCAGCGGTTCAGATCCGCTTCGACTTCTGCATAGTTTTTTACTGAAATAACGAAAAACTTAAACTGAATCGGCATCGTTATAAACCAGGAATAGCTAAACTCCTTATGACTCCAAATAGTTGAATAAAACAATGCTGTGAGCGCTTCGCGCTCCATCGAGGCGCCTATGCCGCCTACAGGCCTGCTCCGCTACGGCCTTCCGGGGCTACGGCGTTCGATTCCGCGTTTTACTTGGCTCACTGACCTGGGGAAAGAGCAAGCCGGAACCCCAGGCGTTCGCGGCGATAGCCAGACCTGTACCCGTCGCGATTGGCTGACCGGCAGCTCCTGGCGCGGTAGAGCCAACCACCGCCACGGGACACCCGGTGCGAACCCGAAGACGGCCCTGTTGGATCGGTAACAGAACCGGACGGATATTTTTTCTTATACCAATTCTGACACCACTCCCATACATTACCGTGCATATCGTACAGTCCCCAGGCATTGGCTTGTTTCTGAGCTACCTTATGGGTGCCAGCACATTTTGGCCCACCCCAGCCACTCCCATCAAAACACCCATTATAATTGACTCCGGAATTGCCGCAATACCATCCCATGGCATCCAGTTTGCCATCATAACCACACTTGAGTTCTGTTATGCCACCGTTTGCAAAGGCAGTGGAACTCCCGGCTCTTGCCGCATATTCCCACTGCGCTTCGGTTGGGAGCCGGTATGCATTGCCGCCTTCACGCCGGTTCAGCTTCCTGATGAATTCCTGTGCATCGTTCCAGGATACTTTTTCCACAGGACAATCATCCCCGCAATTTTTGAAATAGGAAGGGTTGCCCCCCATGACCGCCTGCCATTGCCCCTGGGTTACTTCTGTCGTCTGCATGTAAAACCCCTTGGTCAGGGTTACACGGTGCTGTTTTTCATTCCAATTCCGGCCGGGTTCATCAAGCGGACTCCCCATCATGAACGTGCCAGGCTTTATGTAGACAAACTCCATGCCAAGGCTGTTGCTAATTTTCTTATCGGTTCCAGATGGAGAGGCAGCATGGACGGGGAAAGGAAAAAGCAGAGAACATAGGGTAAAAACGAACAGATACATTGTCAAACTTTTAATTCGGTTGAAATTCATTCCAGTTTCCTTTTGTTTATTATTAGTTGATATGGTGAAGCCTTTCAAAAGAGAGTTGGCAGAATGCAAGATTCCTTGAGAATCATCTAAAAGGCGCCTCCCAATCGCAAAAAAGGATGCGATTTGTTA
>JBHPCZ010000079.1:0-15760 GCA_042573625.1 Thermodesulfobacteriota bacterium | reverse complement strand
AAGCGGTGGTTGCCCGGCGATTTCGTACGCTGGCAACCGTTGGTAATCTCAACAATGAAATCGGACTGCCGTTAACCCTTCTGACGCTTGACAATACCCACGAGAAGGCCGTTTTGGAACTGGGTATGAACCGGCCCGGTGAAATCGGAAGGCTCGCTGAAATCTGCGTCCCCGAGATTGGTGTTATCACAAACATCGGTCCGGCGCATCTTGAAGGGTTAGGCTCTATCGAAGGCGTGATGCACGCCAAGGGCGAACTCTTGGAAAAAATCAAGCCGGGCGGGGCAGCCGTGTTGAATATCGATGACCCAAGGGTACACCGGCTGTCGGATAAAACATCCAGAGATGTGCTCCCTTATGGATTATCGGAAAATGCAAAGATACGGGCAGTAAAGGTCAAGGAAGAGGTAACGGGGATCTCTTTTGAACTCATTCTGCCGACGGAACGCATTGTGGTTGGGCTGAAAACGTTCGGAACCTTCATGGTTACAAACGCCCTCGCAGCTGCGGGTGTAGGGCATCTCATGGGGTTGAGCGCCCGGGAAATTAAAGCCGGTCTTGAAAGTTTCGAGCCGGTCCGGGGAAGGCTGAATATTTTTAAAACAGGCAACGGAATCCATGTCATCGACGATACGTATAACGCGAATCCAGGTTCTATGGGCGCTGCAATTTCAACCCTCACGTCTTTAAAGGCCGGCGAGAGAGGCATTTTTGTTGCCGGTGATATGCTGGAACTCGGAAGCCACTCGGAAAGACTGCACAGAAACATCGGATCGCTGGCTGCAGCATCCGATATCGAGAGGCTTTACATCACGGGCGAATTCGCAGGCAGCGTTGCAGAAGGTGCACGGGATGAGGATATGGATCCGCAGAAAATCTTTATTGGAACAAAAAAAGAGATACTGGCAGATCTGACCGCATGGGCTCGACCGGGCGACTGGATACTCATCAAGGGGTCCAGAGGAATGGCTATGGAAAGTGTCGTGGAAGGGCTGAAGGAATGGGCCGATTCAAAAAAATAACGGATAACTCATAACAGATTATGCTTTTTCATTTACTATATCCGCTCCATACGAAGATTTCGGCGTTTAATGTATTTCGCTACATTACATTCCGGACCATCTATGCCAGCCTGACTTCTTTTTTAATCTGTTTTGTCCTGGGACCGTGGGTTATCCGAAGGCTTAAAGAGATGCAGATCGGTCAATACATCAGGGAGGACGGCCCGGAATCGCACTTGGATAAAGCCGGGACGCCGACCATGGGCGGAACGTTGATCCTTTTTTCCATCGCCGTATCAACGCTGCTGTGGACCAATCTGACCAACTATTATGTCTGGATCGTCCTTTGGGTCACTCTGTCTTACGGTGCCATCGGCTTTATTGATGACTATCTCATGCAGGTCAAAAAGCAGAACAAGGGATTAACCGTTCGGAAAAAATTTCTAATGCAGGGAATAATAGCGGTCATCACCGGGATTCTTGTTTTAGCGAGCCCCGAATTCAATACCCGTGTGACGATCCCTTTTTTTAAAAATATTTCTCCGGATCTCGGCTGGGGATACGTGTTTTTTGCGGCACTGGTTATCGTCGGCACATCAAATGCCGTCAATCTCACGGACGGTTTGGACGGCCTTGCCATCGGACCAATGATCATTGCCGCGGTTACCTATATGCTTTTTGCCTATGTGGCGGGGCACGTTAAAATCGCCAATTATCTTCAGATCAATTACGTGTCCGGGTGCGGCGAAATTGCAATTTTTTGTGGCATTCTGGCCGGTGCGGGCCTCGGCTTCCTGTGGTTTAACACATATCCTGCTCAGG
Organism: Thermodesulfobacteriota bacterium; assembly: GCA_042573625.1. Classification (GTDB taxonomy): domain Bacteria; phylum Desulfobacterota; class Desulfobacteria; order Desulfobacterales; family UBA11574; genus JBHPCZ01. The sequence goes on along the minus strand of JBHPCZ010000079.1, from coordinate 13,937 downwards.
TATTTATGGGAGATGTCGGTTCTCTTTCTCTGGGCGCCGGTCTCGGCACAGTAGCCGTTATCACAAAACAGGAGATATTGCTGGTTCTGGTGGGCGGACTCTTTGTTATGGAGGCCTTGTCCGTCATTTTCCAGGTCGGTTTTTTTAAAATGACAAACGGCCGGAGAATCTTTAAGATGGCGCCCCTCCATCATCATTTTGAATTAAAAGGGTGGCCGGAGCCTAAAGTCATCGTTCGGTTCTGGATTATTGCCATTGCGCTGGCACTGATTTCCATGAGCACACTGAAACTCAGGTGATGATGGATGTAGCGAATAAAAATATACTCATTGTCGGACTTGGCATATCCGGGGTTGCCGCCGCCCGGTTTTTAAAACGGAGGGGCGCTGATGTGACCGTGACGGATATGGCACGGGAAGAAGATCTGGGAGCTCACGTTCAAGAGATGCGTGACATGGGCGCCAATGTGGAACTCGGGCAGCATAGAATTGAAACATTTGAAAAAGCGGACCTGATTGTGCTGAGTCCGGGGGTGCCGCATACCATTCCTCAGGTCAAAAGCGCTGAAGAACGGGGAATTCCCATAATGGGAGAGTTGGAGCTGGCTTCCAGGTTCATCCGGGAACCCGTCGTCGCCATAACCGGCACCAACGGAAAGACGACCACCACAGAGCTTCTGGGGAAAATGCTGGCCCATTCGGGCGTTAAGGTTTTTGTGGGCGGGAACATCGGTACTCCGTTGATCGGTTATGCGGATAAAGAAGAAAAAGCAGAGGTTGTGGTGGCCGAAGTCAGTAGTTTTCAGCTGGATACCATTGACGTTTTCAGGCCCAAGGTGAGTATTCTGCTGAACATTACCGAAGACCATCTGGATCGTTATGCCGATTTTGGGGCCTATGTCGCATCCAAGGGAAGAATTTTTGAAAACCAGAAAGAAGACGACATTGCCGTTTTAAACGGGTCTGATCCCAATGTCCGTTCCTTTTGCGAAAAGATTAAAGCCAAGCAACTGGTTTTCTGCCATGAAAAAAAAAGCGGCTCAACATTCCGCGAAGGCGCGATCATAAAAGAGGACGGCATCATATTCAAGACAGCAAAAAACGATACAGAGGGTGGAGACATCCTGAAGCCTTCGATGTCTCTCAATCTTTCGCATGTCGCTCTGATGGGCATGCACAACATGGAAAATGTGTCTGCTGCTTCCCTGGCGGCCCTGGCCGTCGGCGGAACCCCGGAGAAGATACAATCCGTGCTGAATGATTTCAAAACGCTCGCCCATCGGCTCGAATGGATCGCCACGATAAATGACGTCGGATACTTCGACGATTCAAAGGCAACAAACGTGGATTCCGTGGCAAGAGCTCTGGAATGTTTCACCGCGCCCGTAATCCTGATCATGGGCGGCCGTAACAAGGGGAGCAACTTTAGCGTGCTGAAAAATTCGGTGCGACAACACGTAAAAAAGCTCATCGTTATGGGAGAAGCAAAGGATGACATAAAATCTGCCCTTGGGCATAATATTTCGACAGGGTCGGCTGCTTCAATGGAGGATGCAGTTTTTTCCGCGTATCAAGCAGCGGCTCCCGGAGATGTCGTCCTGTTATCTCCCGCCTGTTCGAGTTTTGATATGTATACCAGCTATGCCGAACGGGGGGAGAGTTTCTGCAAAGCCGTAGACAAGTTAAAGTGGAAGAACTGATGACTCGTACCCGACACAGACCGGCGTCCGTTGCGTATGACGTCAAACTGCTCTTTCCGGTTCTTTTTCTGGTGGGCATCGGTATCGTAATGGTTTACAGCGCGAGTTCCGCTCTTGCGCTGAAAAGGTTCGGAACCGATTACTATTTTTTGAGAAAGCAGGCAATTTTCGCATTGTTGGGGATTGTCGCCCTGGTGATTTGCAGGCATATCCCATACCGGTTTTATAGTTCTTTGACATATCCGTTTCTCGTTCTTGCGTTCGCTTTGCTTGTCGCCATTCAGATATCCGGATTCGGCCATTCTGCGGGCGGCTCAGCCCGGTGGCTTCGCTTTGGCGGCTTTTCATTGCAGCCGTCTGAATTTGTCCGTTTTGCCCTGGTGATCTATCTGGCTTGTTCCATGAACAAGAAGAAGGAAATGCTCAAAGATTTCAGCGTGGGTTTTCTGCCGCATATTCTGGTGCTTGCCGCCCTTTCCGCGCTGCTCATTTGTCAGCCCGATTTCGGCTCTGTCGTTATCCTTTTTGCATTGACGTGGATCATGCTCTTCGTCGGCGGCGTTCGCATCACATATCTTCTGTCATCTTTGGCGCTCTTTGTTCTCCCCGTGGCCTATTTTCTTTTGTTCAATGCGGAATATCGGGTCAGACGCATCATCAGTTATCTGGATCCATGGCAGTATCCGACAAATGAAGGCTACCAGGTTATCCATTCTCTCATGGCTTTTGGCACCGGCGGGATCTGGGGCACGGGGATTGGAAAAGGTTATCAGAAGCTTTTCTATCTTCCCGAACCGCATACCGATTTTATCTTTTCGGTCATCGGAGAGGAACTCGGGTTACTGGGCGTGCTGGTTATTTTAGGGCTTTACGCCCTGATTTTATGGCGGGGCGTTATCATCGCCAGGAACGCGAAAGATCCCTTTGGGTCGCTCGTGGCTATGGGACTGACGACCGCGATCGGTCTTCAGGTCTGTGTCAATATGGGGGTTGCGCTCGGGCTTTTGCCAACCAAGGGCCTCACCCTGCCTTTTTTAAGTTATGGCGGCACATCCCTTTTAGTTAACATGGGATCCATCGGGATACTGATGAACATTGGAGTGTTTAAAGTAAAATGAAAGGGAAAGATGCGGAAAGCGAAAATGCCATACAGCATTCGCCGTGCGACATCAAGGACGAAGCAAAAAGGGCGTTGCGCATTGTCATCGCGGGCGGCGGCACCGGCGGGCATCTCTTCCCGGGCATTGCCATTGCTCAGGAATTTATAAAAAGAAACCCCAAAAACAGGGTCCTGTTTGCCGGGGCGGGGAAGCCCTTTGAAATATCGGTTTTATCGAAAACAGGTTTCGAGCATACATCGATTACAACCGAAGGAATTAAAGGCCGGGGACTGATAAATCAGATTGTATCGATTTCAATCATACCCAAAGGGATCATCGAATCGATTCGGTTTCTCAAACGTTTCAGACCGGATATCGTTATCGGGGTTGGCGGTTACGCTGCCGGGCCAATAGCCATGGGTGCATGGCTTCTGGGGGTTAAAATCGTTGTTCATGAACAAAATATTCTGCCGGGGATCACCAATCGGCTGCTCTCTTTTTTCGCAGACCGGATATATGTGTCCTTCAATAATACTCGGACAACTGTCAGTTCAAAGAAGGTTTTGGTCACGGGAAACCCGGTGCGCAGAGAGATTCTGGAATGCGTATTCGAAGAAAGGGATTACAACGGGCCCGAATCAGAAGCGGCCTCCGGACAAGGGCGGCCGTTCAGGGTTCTGATCATTGGCGGAAGCCAGGGCGCCCACAGCATCAATCTGGCTGTTGTGGAAGCCTTGGGGCGGGTGAAGGATAAAGACGCTTTTTCCTTCACCCACCAGACCGGAATTCAGGATGAGGAAATGGTGAAAAAAGCTTACAGGGACCATGATATTTCATCCGCTGTTAAACCATTTTTCGATGATATGGCGCGGCAGTATAACAATGCGGATCTGGTGATATGCAGGGCGGGCGCAACCACTGTGGCCGAAGTTACCTCCCTGGGAAAGGGGGTTATCTTCATACCGTTCCCGCATGCGGCAGACAATCATCAGGTGTTGAACGCACGCACCCTTGCAGACACCGGCGCCGCCGAAATGATTCTTGACAAAGATCTTAGCGGGAAATCACTGGTCGAAAGAATCGAGCATTATGCATCAAACCCGGAAGCGTTGAACCGTATGGCATCCAGGGCGGGAAACCTCGGGAAACCGGATGCGGCCCGCGTTATAGTGGATGACTGTTACAGGCTCGTTAACCCATAACCTTTAAGTCATAAACTAATCATGTATTTCGAAAAATATCACATACACTTTGTCGGCGTCGGCGGTATCGGCATGAGCGGGATTGCCGAACTTCTGCTGAACCTGGGCTACGTTGTGTCTGGGTCAGATTTGCAATCTTCGGGGATTACCGAGCGGCTTCAGCGTCTGGGTGGCACCATATTTGAAGGTCACTCAGCAGATCAGATCCACGGCGCGGACGTTGTTGTAACATCGTCAGCCATCGATACTGAAAATCCCGAGGTTCTGGCAGCAAGTGAATTGTCAATCCCTGTTATACCCAGGGCTGAAATGCTCGCCGAGTTGATGCGGTTGAAGTACAGCATAGCGATTTCCGGCGCGCACGGCAAGACATCGACCACGTCGTTGGTTGCTTCCGTTCTGGATAAAGGCGGGTTAGATCCCACAGTGGTGATCGGCGGCCAGTTGAAGAGCATCGGCGTCAATGCGGTGCTTGGCGAGGGAGACTTTATTGTTGCTGAAGCGGATGAAAGTGACGGCTCCTTTTTGAAATTCTCCCCCACAATAGCGGTGGTGACGAATATAGACAGGGAGCACCTCGATTATTACCAGGGTTTAGATGATATAAAAGAAGATTTTTTAAGCTTCATTGACAGGGTGCCTTTTTACGGCCTTGCCGTCCTGTGCCTGGATAACGAGCCCGTACAGGATATTATTCCGAAAATAAGAAAACGCTATACGACGTATGGCATGAGCACCCAGGCCGATTTTCAGGCGAAAGATGTCGTGTCCGAGGGATTAAAGAGCCGGTTTTCTGCTTATCATAACGGAATGCAACTGGGGGAAATCATATTGAACCTGCCCGGTATCCATAATGTTTACAACGCCCTGGCAAGTGTTGCGGTGGGAATGGAGCTTGATATCTCCTTTGATGTGATCAAAGCGGCGCTGGAGACGGTCGAAGGGGTCCAGAGAAGAATGGAAATCAAAGGAGAAGTTAAGGGTATTACGGTTGTGGATGATTACGGGCATCATCCAACGGAAATCAAAACAACACTGCAGGCCGTTAAGGACAGCTGGCCTGACAGGCGTATCGTTGTTGCATTCCAGCCGCACCGCTATTCCAGGGTCCATGCGCTTTTTGACGATTTTACGCGGGCGTTTTACCAGTCGGACATGCTGGTGGTGCTTCCCATTTATGCAGCCGGCGAAAAGAAGATCGAAGGGGTTACCAGCGATGCCCTGTATGAAGGGATCAGGAAACACGGCCACAAGGAAGTTGTCCATATGGGCGGACTGGATGAAGCGGCATTCCGTTTCAAAGAGATCCTGAAAGAAGGAGACATCCTTTTGACACTGGGCGCGGGTGATGTATGGAAGCTGGGAGAAGCGGTGCTGAAGGAATTGTCGATTGGCGACAGGTAGTTATCGATTGTTGAACCGAAACACGAGCGCTGACCCTGTCCCGATAGAATCGGGACTGCAGGATGCAGTTCAATATCGGCATTCATCAATTCAAGAGCAAAAGCGAAACATGGTACTGGATTCGGCAGCAAAAAAATGGTTGAGACACTGTTTTGGCCGCAACGTCACATTCGACGAATTGATGTCAAAACACACATCGCTGCGTGTGGGCGGCCCGGCCGAGGCATATGTTACACCTGAAACGAGCGAAGATCTTATCAAGCTTGTTGGGTGGTCTTGGGAAAATGGGCTTCCATACCTGGTGATCGGTGACGGTACAAACCTTCTGGTGAAAGACAACGGTATCGATGGCATTGTGATTAAACTGAAGAAGTGTCTCAACAGCATTTCTCAGGCAAACGGGGGAAAAGGTGATGTCGTTGTCACCGCTATGGCGGGTGCCAGAATGCACGCGCTTTGTCGGTTCGCCATAACCAATGGGCTTGAAGGAATGAATTTTGCGCTGGGCATACCGGGAACCGTGGGCGGCGGCATCATGATGAATGCCGGGACATCATACGGCTGGGTGGCGGATGTCCTTGACGCCATCACGGTGCTCCAGGCATCGGGCTACACCCGGCGCATTGGCAGGAAAAAGCTCAATTTTTCCTACAGGAGTCTCTCTTGGGAAAATGAAGAAAATCGTGATGATCACGGCCAACCCATTATTCTGGACGGCTGCTTTATTTTGAAACCTTCAGAACCCCAACAGCTGAAAAAAGAGGCCGATGCGATTCTGGACAAGCGCCGGAAAAGTCAGCCCATTGATTCTCCCAGCGCGGGATGTTTTTTTAAGAACCCTGCCTCCGGCAAATCGGCCGGTGAACTGATTGAACTGGCCGGACTTAAGGGAACATCCATCGGCGGCGCGGCGATTTCACCCAAACATGCCAACTTCATCATTAACCGTGGCAAAGCAACCGCTAAGGACTGCCTGGACCTCATGGAACTTGTTCAGAAGGCCGTAGCAAAAAAGTTCAACATCAATCTTGAGGCAGAGGTTAAAATTGTCGGGTCGTAAGAATAGACGAAAAAACATTTACAAGAACAGCATCATAAAAAGACGGGATAAGATTAAACAGCGTTTTTATGACTGTTTTAAAACAGTATGCGGTGTCGCCTTTTTGCTGTTTGTCAGCGCTGTTTTCATCTTTGGATACGATCTTCTTACCCAGTGCGACTATTTCAGCGCGGAAAGCGTCATTGTTAAAGGCGCCAACCGGCTCTCCGAAGAAGAGATACTCAAGCAGTCGTGTGTCAAACAGAGAATGAATATTCTTTCAATCAACCTTTCAAAGACAAGAAAGAGACTGCTGGCGCATTCATGGATCGCCGAGGCTGAAGTCAGTAGAGAACTTCCGGCCACCATTACGATTCGGATAAAGGAGCACGAACCTTTGGCCGTTCTTGATCTTGGCCGTAAATTTTTAATCGACGCGCGGGGTGAAATATTTAAGGAGAGAACTGCATCCGATCCGGATGACCTGCCGGTGATCACCGGACTGGAGTATTCAGACCTGGACGTGTCCAGAGGCGATGATGCGTCGTTCAATGAAGAACGGGGTCGCGAGCAGGCTCGTAGAAACCCATTGGCCGCGGTAATGGATGTATTAAGGCTCGGCCAGGAGCCTGATAGCGTTATCCCCAACAGGTTTATAGAAAGTATTTACGTGGATAGAGAGATCGGCCTGACCCTCCATGCGTCCTATTATGCACCTGAGCGGATCAGAGCGATAAAGTTGGGATATAATGACTATTCGAGCAAGTACGTTATACTCAAAAATATACTCTTCCACTTGAAAAAAAGAGATCGTTTTCCGGATTTCGATTCCATAGATTTAAATAATGTGAATCGAATTGTTGTAAATCCCGTAAAGGTTGAGTCTCCCGCCGGGAACCATAAGGAGGTTTAGAATGCAGGGACAGGATAATATTATTGTCGGTCTGGATGTGGGGACGACCAAAATTTGCGCCGTAGTGGGTGAGGTCAGCGGAAACGATATCAACATCATCGGTATCGGCACGCACCCCTCGATCGGCCTTCGAAAAGGTGTGGTGGTCAACATTGAATCGACTGTAGATTCGATTAAAAAGGCGGTTGAAGAAGCGGAACTCATGGCGGGGTGTGAAATCTCGTCTGTGTACGCCGGAATAGCCGGAGGCCACATCACCGGCTTCAACAGCCACGGTATCATAGCGATCAAAGGGTCGGAGGTTACCCAAAACGATGTGGAGCGTGTGATTGATGCAGCACGTGCTGTCGCAATTCCCATGGACCGAGAGGTTATCCATGTACTTCCCCAGGAATTCATTGTTGATGAACAGGCCGGGATTCAGAATCCTGTCGGCATGGCCGGCGTCCGTCTGGAAGTCAAGATACATATTGTCACCGGCGCGGTGACTTCCGCTCACAATATCGTGAAATGCGCAAACCGGTCCGGCCTTGATGTCTGCGATATTGTTCTGGAATCGCTTGCTTCCGGTGAAGCCGTAATGACCGAAGAGGAAAAGGAACTGGGGGCGGCCCTTCTCGATCTCGGCGGCGGCACCAGCGACCTGGCAATTTTCACCGGAAAAAATATCAGGCATACATTCGTTCTCGCCCTTGGCGGAAACAACATCACCAACGATATCGCCGTGGGGTTGCGAGCACCGATTGGCGAAGCGGAAAAAATAAAAAAGAAATACGGGACTTGTGTTTCTAAAAATATCGGCAATGAAGAGACCATCGAAGTGCCCGGCATGGGCGGCAGGGAACCCAAAAAGCTTCCCCGACAGATACTTGGCGAAATTATAGAGCCCCGTATGGAAGAGATATTTTCTCTGATCGACAGGGAAATTTTTCGCGCGGGCGTAGAGAACATGATTACATCCGGCGTGGTCGTAACGGGCGGCACAGCTTTATTGGACGGCATAACAGAGGTTGCGGAATCGATATTCGACCTTCCGACCCGTCTGGGCAGACCTCAAGGGATCGGCGGTCTTGTCGACGTGGTGAACAATCCCATGTACGCAACGGGTGTCGGACTCGTCATATATGGCGCCAGAAATCAGCCGGAAGAGAAATTCAGGATTCGTGACACAAACATCTTCAACCGGATCATCACCCGAATGAAACGGTGGTTCAAAGATGTAATTTGAATGACACGTCAATCCTTTAAAACCAATTTTTTTTTGCAGGTAAATTTTGTATCGAGCTAAACGGATGTGGAATGTGAGATTTCATGTCGCAAATCACATATTGCATATCCCATAAATTATTCCAGGAGGGGGGAAATGAGCTTTACCTTGATCGAAAACGAGAACTCGGCAAAAATCAAAGTTATTGGTGTTGGCGGTGCCGGTGGCAACGCCATTAACAACATGATCGATTCCAATCTCCAGGGTGTCAAATTTATCGCGGCCAATACAGATGCCCAGGCGCTTGATTTTTCCAAAGCATCGGTCAAGCTTCAGATCGGGGATAAGATTACCCAGGGGCTTGGCGCCGGCGCGGACCCGCAAATCGGTCAGGAAGCGGCCGTGGAAAATGCGGAAGCGATCAAAAACATTCTTGCGGACAGTCACATGGTTTTTATTACCGCGGGATTCGGCGGTGGTACCGGTACCGGGGCCGCCCCGGTCATCGCCGAAATATGCAAGGAGATGGGGGTGTTGACCGTTGCCGTCGTGACAAAACCCTTTTCCTTTGAAGGTAAAAAGCGGGCCAGGCAGGCTCAGGATGGGATCAATATTCTCAAAAGAGTTGCGGACACAGTGATTACCATACCGAATGACCGGTTGAGGGGGCTTGCATCCAAAAACGCCAAAATGGTTGAGATGTTTAAGAAAGCGGATGAAATCCTGCTCCATTCGGTCAAGGGGATTACAGATCTAATCATGATGCCGGGCCTGGTCAATCTCGACTTCGCTGACGTGAGAACAACAATGTCTAAGGCCGGAATGGCCATCATGGGTATTGGCAGGGCAAGGGGTGAGAACAGAGCCATAGAGGCGGCCGAACGCGCCATATCCCATCCCCTGTTGGAGGACATGTCCATTTCCGGCGCCAAAGGTGTCTTGATAAACATAACATGCACCAGCGATCTGACCATGGAAGAGATGGCCGAAGCTTCGGACCGCATTTATGATGAAGTCGGCGAGGAAGCGGATATTATCTGGGGGACCGTTGTGGATGACAATCTTGGAGACGAAATGAGCGTTACCGTGATCGCGACAGGTATCGGATCCGGAACCGAATCGGCAATGCCGGACAAATTCAGGGAACCGACGCTCAGAGGCAGGATAAGGGATATCACACCGGCCGACCTCCAGAATGCCGTGGATTATGATGAACCGACATTTATCCGCCAGCAGGAAGCGGTCGGTGAATCTTCCGGTGCCACCTACCGGGGATACAAGGGAATTATCATAGACAACAATGACCTTGAGGTGCCGACGTTCTTAAGGAAAAAGGCGGATTAGGTGTTGACGATTGGCGATTGAAGGTTAACACTGGAAAAAGGAAAGTCAAACACCGAATTCGATCACCAATGGTCAATAATCAATGGCATGGAAAACCGACACATCGCACCGAAGACTTGCTGAATCGGAAACCGGAACGATTCGAAAAGGCTGGGCAGGTCGCATCAAGGTCGCACTGGTCTACCCCAACAGATACCATGTTGGCATGTCCAACCTCGGTTTTCAGATTGTATATTTTTTATTGAACCAGATCGATCATGTGGTATGCGAAAGGGCTTTCCTTCCGGAGGCCGGCAGGCCGGCATCGGGTCTAATTACCTCGGTCGAGTCGGGGAACCCCATTTCCAATTTTGACATTATCGCCTTTTCAATCTCGTTTGAAAACGACTACCTAAACCTTCTGGCAATCCTTGAACAGGCAGGGCTCCCCCTGGAATCCAGAGACAGAGGAACCCCCCACCCCCTCCTTATTGCAGGGGGAGTCGCCTGCTTTATAAATCCGGAACCCATCGCGACGTTTATCGACTGTTTTCTCCTGGGAGAAGCCGAGACCATCCTTCCCCGGTTTTTTGATGCGTCATTATCCAATTTGTTGAAAACGGATAGACAAGCGTGCCTCGAGACCCTTTCCCGCGATGTCCCCGGCACTTATGTGCCGGCTTTCTACAGGGTCGCCTACAACACAGACGGAACCCTTTCCAGCTTTGAACCGGTTTCTAATGTACCGGATAAAATCGGCCGCGTGTTTCTCAAAGATCTTTCAGAAGCCCCTGCCTGCTCCGCCATATTGACCCCTGATGCCTCTTTCGAACAGACATTTCTCATCGAGGTGGGCCGCGGGTGTCCCCATGGGTGCCGTTTTTGCAGCTCCGGGTATATCTATCGGCCGCCGCGATTCAGGCCGCTTTCTTTGCTTGAAAAGTGCCTGAAGCATGGCGCGTCCCTTACGGACCGGATCGGCCTTGTGGGCGCCGCGGTTTCGGACCTGCCCGGAATTGACGAGCTGTGCAGCCGGGTTGATCCGGAGGAGGTTAGAATCTCTTTCAGCTCCCTGAGGGCGGATGCACTTTATCCTGAACTGGTTTCCGCGCTCGGGAAAAGCCGGGTCAAGACCGCGACCATAGCGCCGGATGCCGGGTCGGAACGGATGCGCGCCGTCATCAACAAAGGGATTACAGAAGAAGAGATCCTCGATGCCGCTGAAAACCTGGTTGCCGGTGGTATACCGAATCTAAAGCTCTATTTTATGGTCGGGCTTCCCAGCGAAACCATGGATGACGTGGAAGCCATCGTTGTGCTGTGCAAAAAGATAAAGCACCGGTTTCTAAAGTCGAGCCGGGCGAGAAAACGTATTGGAGAAATCACTGTCAGCCTCAGCTCTTTTGTTCCGAAACCGTCTACTCCTTTTCAATGGGCTGCCATGGATGACGTTCACGTTTTAAAAAAGAAGATCAAAAAGGTAAGGGACGGCCTGAAGCGGGTACCGAACGTAACGGTTCATGCGGATGTGCCGCGCTGGGCGTATATTCAGACGCTCTTGTCCCAGGGGGATCGCAAGGTTGCCCGGATTTTATCGATGGCCCATGACAACCGGGGAAACTGGCCCAAAACCTTTAAGGCGTCGCCCATAAATCCCGATTTTTACGTTTACCGGGAACGATCTTTGGATGAATTACTGCCGTGGGATTTTATCGATCACGGGATCAACAAATCTTTTCTCAAGCAGGAGTATAGACGGGCGCTGAAAGGTAAAACCTCCCCGCCGTGTCCCATGGAATCGTGCAGTCTGTGCGGCGTTTGCGAGGACGCTGAGGCAGGTTTGCCGCCGGTTGTTGATTAATGTTTTCTTAACATTAAATAGTCTGCTATATATGAATGAGCGATGCATGTATGCTTGAAATAAATGAAAATATAATATAATGAATGGTATCGTTTCTCTTTTAAAGTCACGAAATATGAAGTGCCCCGGGAAATAGGGCATTATAAATGTAAATGAAGAAAGGAGTCTGAACATGAAAAAATGGATTCTTATCGGCGGCGGTGCTTTCATTGTCATTGTTGTCATTGTAGTGGTTGTGGGTGTATCCAATCTGGGCCCGATGATCAAGAATGCGGTCAATACTTTCGGTCCCGAAATTACCAAAACCGAGGTAAAGCTAGGGGATGTCGGAATTTCGATATTTTCCGCAGAGGCCAAACTCAAGGACTTCTTTCTGGGAAATCCAGAGGGATTCAAGTCTCCGCAGGCTCTGAATGTGGGATCCATTCATGTAAACGTGGATGAGAAGACGCTCACCAAGGATACGATCATTATCGACAGGATCGAAGTGGTTGCCCCTGAAATCACCTATGAAAAAGTTCGCGGCACGGATAATTTCAAAGCCATTCAGAACAATGTAAATAAAGTCGTAAACGCGAACAAGACCGCCAAAACATCGGGTGCGGAAGGGAAAGAAGGCGAGGGCAAGAAAATCATTATCAGAAATTTTATCGTAAAAGACGGAAAGGTTAACCTGACCATGTCTGCCCTCGGTGGAAAGACAATCGCCGCCAATCTGCCGGACATTCACCTCAAGGATATAGGGCAGAAACAGGGCGGTGCATCTCCTGCAGACGCATTTAAAGAGATATTCGACACACTGTATGCAAAAATCACCTCCCCGGCGGTCACGGATGTCTTTAGCACGGGGCTCAAGACGTTGACTGGCGGGACCACGGCGGTGACTGAAGGGGTTACCAAACAACTGGGAACCGCGGGCGAAGGCACCAAAGAGGGCGTGAAGTCTGCAACCGACAAGCTCAAGGGGATGTTCGGCAAATAAACGATTGCCGTCTGCTCCAATTGGAGTAGCGCCAGTGTGCTCAGATATGTTTAATTACACATAAGATGTTTACAACACATCAGGTGACGGAAATATGAAATTAGTTGTTGATCCGGACAAATGCCAAGCCTCGGGAGAGTGTGTGACGATCTGCCCTATGGATGCCATCTCTATAATAGACGGCGTAGCCACAATTGATTCGGCGAAGTGTGATCTGGACGGGATATGTATCCCTGCCTGTCCTCATGCAGCCATCAGTTATGACGAAGAGTAAACCCCATAGTTGCATAAACAACATGGCAAAGATTAGATAATGGACTGTTATAACACCCAATATCATATCGATGGCGCCATTTCTTGGATACAATACCAGGTGGATTCTAAGGATTGTGTCTATTCTGCCATGTTATTTCCCCTTCGGGAAAGCCGGAGGACTTCAGACTCTGCGTTGCTGAGGGTTCGAAGTAAAGAACTACGACTTCACCCTCAGACGCCTTGACTCTGAAGCCCTCCGGCTTTTGCAACATTGGGGTAAAATTAACTCAAGTTCAGCCTTTTTAAGGACTGACCGGTTTTTTAGTTAGTGTCCATCCATAAATGGTCTTTTTGCCCAATCTCTGTGTTATGCTCAAAAAATAATCCTCGGAATATTACCCATATGCACCCCAAGGGCATTTCCTTCGGGGCACCTGCGGCTGTTTTTTTCGCATGCCTTGATATAGACCAAAAATCCTCATTTCTGGATGGACACTCAATAGGAAATTATCCGGCGGCGGAAGCTAAATGATAGTCTGCCAACTGATATAGATTCAGTTGCAATCGGTTTCATGCCGTGATTTACGATGTTGGTTCGGCATCGAAAATCAAAAATTTTATTTAGCCCTTGAAAACCTGGCCCTCTGGGCCTGGATTCTTTAATTAACGCAGTTATTAGGTGTCTTATCCACTATATCAAAATGTTCCTGTGGCCGACCCCTGCTCCATGGCCCGACCCCCACTCCACTGGTTCGTTGGGTGGCTTCCTAACCGCTTGTGCAATCGCATAACACAATAAGCTAAAAATAGATCGACAAAATAAGCTAACCATGATACAGCTAAATAAGCTAAATATAGGATTGCACTAAAAGCTAAAAATAATACGACGCAAAAAGCTAACGAGTGCCCATCCATGAATCGTGGAAGTATCATTGCATGTTCAATTCAGAAA
>JBHPCZ010000078.1:0-15888 GCA_042573625.1 Thermodesulfobacteriota bacterium | reverse complement strand
CGGGATTTTTCAATGCCTGTTTTATTTTGGATTTCCGGAACACCCGCATGAGGTGCGTCATCAGGAAGATTCGATTTGAGGAGTACCAGGTTTTTCCACGCAACCGGCATTTTCAGTCTTTCATGGGCGACTCCCGCCATGAGTGCCAACGCGGCCACTGTGGTGAGTGCCGCAATAGCAGCCCGGCGCGATTTTCTGGAGGGCCTGGAAACGCTTCTCTCAACACAGGAGCGAACAGTGGATCTCCCCGCCTTGGTTCGATTTTGAATAATCATCGCCAGTATACACTGATGGCAAAGATTGATTATTTTTCGCGGATACCCTCCGGTGGAACGGTATATGGCCCAAAGGGCCGGGAAAGAGAAGAGTGCCGGAGCGGGTGAAACCTCACTGGATTGCCTGATCCGGAACTGGATCATCAACCGTGTGTCCTGAAAATTCAGAGGTCCCAACAAGTGATAGAGATTAACCCGGTCTGCGAAGTTGTCATGCGCCTTAAGCGTGTTTTCAAATTCTTTCTGAGCAAAAATAACTATTTGTAACAGCTTGTATTCATTCGTTTCATAGTTTAAAAATTCACGCAGGATTTCGAGGCAGAAGGGCGGGATTTTTTGACCTTCATCAATGATCAGGATGACCGTTTTTTTTTCATCCACCCCCTTGCGAAAGATATACTGCTTTATGATCTCTTTCACCTGCCAGTCATTGGATCCGGAAGGCGGTTTATCGCCTTCAAACATCTCAGCAATCGTGGCTAAAAACTCTGAGGAACTGCTGAAATGAGGGTCAAGTATCAGATGTGTTTCAGTTGCCTCATCGTTCGCGAATCCTCGAATGATCTGACGACAAAGTGTGGTTTTCCCCGTGCCGACATCACCGATAACTACATTCAGGCCCCTTCGCAGGCGAAGAGAGAGTTCCACTTTTTGAAGGCAGCTCAGGTGCTGACGGGACTGGAAAAAAAACTCCGGATCCGGCGAGTTGGAAAAAGGTTCCTTGTTTAACTTGAGGATGCTGAAGTAATCCATTATTCCGGCATGGTTTCGGGCTGGGTAGCGCTTTCCAGCGGGATCGATTTATGTATTTCTGCATTGCGCTCGTCAAACACCCGTTCTTTTAGAATGTGAGGGGTAATGAAGATCAACAGATCGTCCATCGTATTGCTTTTACTTGTCCCTTTGAAGAGATATCCGAGTATCGGGATATCCTTCAGCCAGGGAACCCCGGATTCACTATCATCCACCTTTTCCTTGCTCAGCCCTCCGATGACCGTGGTCTGCCCGTCAAGCAGAACGACGTTGGTTTCAGCCTTCTTTGTGGTTATCGTGGGCTGTCCACTCGCTAAGGGAGTGGTAAAATCAAGTTCATCGTTCTTTGTGTAGATCTTCAGGGTCAGCGTTTTCCCGTCGATCACGTGCGGGGTCACCTCCAGCAGGAGCACCGCGTCTTTAAACTCTATTTTCACATCACCGTCTTCCACGGTTTGATAGGGGACTTCTTTGCCGGCTTCAATGGTCGCTTTCTGGTTGTCAAGCGTGGTAATGGACGGGCTTGAGAGAATGTTGAGTTTGCCTTCTTCCTGAAGCGCCGACAGCTGGACGGTAAGAATGTTTTTGCCAACTTCTTCAAGCACGTAGCCAAGTGTCAATCCTGCACCCCCTGGAACAAGAGCGGCGGGAAAATTGACGATATTTCCGGAGCCGGGGACGGTTCCGGCGGTAGCTGTAGCTGCGCCCGGTGTAATATACTGGTTTACACCATCGCTGTTAGTGGTTTGATATAAACCGCCCCACTGGATTCCCAATTCCCGGGCGGTGCTCTTGGTTGCTTCGACAATATGGGCCTCGATCCGGATCTGAGGCGTAGGTCTGTCCAGTTCCTCGATGATCGGGATCATTCGTTCGATATCGCCGCTGATGGCCTGGATGATCAGTGAGTTGGTGTGTTCATCCACCATGACCGATCCGAGTGGTTTTCCATCCGTGTTTGCCGTGAGGAATGTTTCGAGGTTTTCTCTAAGTTTGTCCGCCTTTCCGTAGTTGATGCGAATGATCCGGGTCAAAAAAGGTTCCGCCAGTTGTAAACCTCTTTTCTGGGATTCTCGTTTCAGGTCTTGCTCCAAGTCTTCCGCAGTCAAAATGCGGATAATATCTCCTTCCCAGGCATAAGTGAGGCCGTGTGTGCGCAAAAGACCCCGAAAAACGTGATCCCATGGGGCTTCCTTTATATTGATGCTGGCTTTACCTTTTACCTTTTCGTTGACCATGATATTTTGATTGGCGGCTCTGGCCAGAGCACGGAGAAGCACCACCACGTCAATGTCATGCATCTTCATGGTTATCTTATCCGTTGGAAGCTGCTTTTCAGGCTCAGCGGTCTCTATTTCAGGTTCAGTTTTTTCTGTTTGATCCGGTATTGGCGCTTCTTTTTTTTCCGTCAGATCAGCAGAGCGTTTTTTTGCCGATGGAGAGTACCCTTTGGACGTTTCAGCCTTTACTTTCCACTTATCCAAGGATGGATCTCTTTCCACTCTCTTTTTTCCGGCGCAGCCGGGAATCAGGATCAGAATTAAGAGAGAGAAAAAGGACCATCGGGCAAGTTTATAGATACAATTCACCCGATTCATATCCGAACCCGCTCGATTCGGTTTCCTTTTAGAAAGCCTGTTTGTTGAATTCATTGGTGTTTCCGATCTCAGTTGAGTTTCGTTTTATTTAAAAAGAGTCGCCGGCATTGTTTTTGATCTGAAAAAGCGCCATTAAGGCATGGAGACTAATCTGATTCCTCCAAAGGGAAAATAATTTCTCTATTTCCTTTTGTTGCTCCGATCACGACCTGAACCGGCGT
This sequence comes from Thermodesulfobacteriota bacterium, assembly GCA_042573625.1. GTDB lineage: Bacteria > Desulfobacterota > Desulfobacteria > Desulfobacterales > UBA11574 > JBHPCZ01. Next base: position 13,041 of record JBHPCZ010000078.1, on the reverse strand, counting down.
AATTTTTTTTATATAATATTTGCCGTCTTTTAATGCTTCCCCTGTTTCATATTCCATGCCGTCAATAATAGCCAGTCTTTGGTTGCCGACATCGAGATATCCTGAGTAGGTGAAGTTAACTTCTTCGTCAAAAACCTCCTCTTTTTTCTCTACGGCCACCTCGGACTTTACGATCAATCCGGGTTGTAAGAGAGGGTCCTTTGGCCATTCAGCTTCAGCCCGGGATAAGAGATACGTATCATTTTCTGAAAGTTTGCTCTCTTTCAAAGTTCTGGCCAGGTCAGTCATAAACCTGTTTAATGTCTCTGCTCCCTTTTCCGGGTTGATAACATCGGTTTCGGAAGGAGAAGCAAAAAAGTAGGTATAACTGCCGCCTGCAATGGCTATCAGCATTAAAATGAGAATCACTTTTTCTCGTGTGGTCATTTTGGTACCGGTCTCACCATTTTTTTGCAAGCGATCTCAAAAATGCATCTGACGCCCAATGACGGTGTCGCGAGCCTCTTCAAAATGCTCACATACTCCCATGTATGCTGCGCTTTTCCATCGGATCGCGCCTTGTCCTTGAACGTGATCTACATTTTTGAAATAGCTTGTAGTTACCGACGGTTTGTCGGAAAGCCAAGCATTTATCCCAGAGATAGCCAGATCCTTAGATTGATTTCTCTCACATTTTCCTCAGTCTTTATCTGGAACCGCTCTATGTGTTTAAGGTAGGGCAGTCCGCCCAATTGGAGAAAAAAATTGCGAAAATCAAAGAAAGCCCCTGTCATCACGACATCCACCATCAGGTGCTCTGAATTATCGATGAGCGCTTCGACATCCGGCTGAACACTCTTGATCTCGAGATTGCTTCTTTGAGCGATTTCCTGAAAGATGGATAGAATTTTGCCGGTGTCAGCCCGGGAAAGTATTTCCTTTTTAGGTAATGTTAAACTGGTCGGCTCCTTGATTCGCGATCTTTTTAATAATTCTTGGAATACCGGATGGAGTATCTTTTGTTCATCGATTTTGGCATTGATCTTTTGGATTTCCATATCCATGCTGCCCAGGGCCTTATGATAAGGATAAATCGCCAAAAGGATGAATGCCAGTACCATTCCCCCGCATATCGACAGATAGGTGATACTCTTTGGTGGCAGTTTCAAAATTGCCATTTATTTAATTTTTCCTTGCTGAATTGGTTTCCAGCCGTTAATAGTCATTGTTTAAGCTAAACTAATTCCAATTGAATGCTGAACCGCAAGACCTCTTTATTATCAACGAATTCAAAGGAGCGCTTTTTCATAACGGGTTCCGCGAATATCAAAGAGCCTTTTAATTTTACCAGATAGCCGACAAGAGAGGCTTCAAAAGTCAAACGGTCCCCGAATACAATTCCTTCCAAGGTTAAGGTCCTCTTCTGTTCCTCGTTTTTTTCATTTGGAAGACCGCCCATATTGGCATTGATACTCAGCAAATGTATATCAGGGGGCGTTATTTCAGATATTTCGCTGATTACCGCCATTGGAAAATATGTATTGCCGAATGCCTTCAATCTCTGCATTCTTTGGTTGGTCTTCGCGGCCGCCACAACGATCAGATTTTGATCCACCTGTGGGCTGTATGTATCGATTTTCGTCTGAAGTTGATCGCGTTGGGCCTTTTTCTGATCGAATAAGTGATCCTGCCATAATAAAACACCGATACCGAGGGAAATAATAAGTGAAAAGGCCGCAACAATGGAGCGATTTATGCGCTGCATTGTCACCGTTTTCTGTTTGTCCTTGTAAGTGAAGATGAAATTCGGGGTAAGTGATTTGCTGGATAGCGCCATGCCCACTGCCGGAACAAATCCCCCGCTTTCTAATGGGGTGTCGGGAAAAGTAACTTTTCCTGGAAGCGACAACCCCTGCGGAAACGGATTGATGGTATCTATTGGAAGATTCAGCTGATTTTCGATATAATCAACCATGTGCTTTTGGTTAATGATCTGACCGGAGATGTATATTTTACTTACCGCTTCATCTCCAAAGTTTAAATAATAATGCTCAAAGGTTTTCTCGACCTGTCTGACAACCCTCTCCAAAGCGGGGAGGACCATATCAAAGACCGCCTCCTTGTCAAAAACAAGTCCGGTGCCTTCTGGTGTCAACGGTAATGCGTTATGGATAAGACCGTGGAAAACATTTTGAGCCAGATCCGTTTGGGCGTGCAATTTTTCCACAGAGGTTATGGTATTGTCAGTATCCTTTACATCTGTCGATTCCAAGGAAAGTTTTGCGAAGTCGGCGTCTATTTTTTCTCTGATGGCCTCGGTCATACTTAATATGCCCGCCTTGACATCACGTGACAAAACAAGATTCCCCTTTGAGAAGATCGCGATCCGTGACCAATCCCTTCCGATGAAAAGGGTACAGATATTCTTTCCATCGATTTCGATCCAGCGGGTTCGAAAAAGATTTTGAATCGCAAAAGGAACAATGGATATGCCGGATAGAGGATAGCCGATTTTGGAAAAGATACGTTTGAGTTCGTTAACCTCATTCTTCGGCGCGGCATAAGACAGAACTTCTGTTTTACGGACGCCATCTTCAATGATATCGCCCAAAACCTCAAAGTCAAAAATCTGGTTTTTTTCATTAAAGGGGACTTCTTTTTTATAGGTCCAATAAACGGCATTGACGACTTGTTTTTGGGGAACTTTAGGTATCCGCAGATAGCGGGTGTCCACATTGGCTGATGAGATGGCACTCCATATTTCAGTCGTTTTTGAACCACTACAAAAGCGTTTAAGCGCTGATTTTAAAAAGAGTGAAAATTGTGGGCTATTTCTTGAAATATCATGTTCATAAGGTATTTTTATATACTTTGACAACTCCTGTTTTTTATCTGAGAAACGGTTGATCTCTACCAATCTCAAATTGTTGTAGCCAATATCTACGCCGATCGTTTTGGTCCCTCTAAAAGGAAGTACATTTTTTATCGAGAGTTTTTTCTTGCCGACGGGAGAATGAGGCGGGCTGACGTCATCGGAAAAGCCCGGATCTTTATCGTTCTTTCCACGAATCAGATCAAGAAGCCTTGCAGTTGAAGAAATTTCATCACGTTTTACCAAAACCGCCCCCTGTTTTGGGATAAAGAATCGACCCGGAAAAATATACTGTTTTCAGATTATCCATAACCATGTTCCGATGATTATAAATGAGTACTCTAACTCATAAATATATGATTTGTCAAGATTTAAGGTTCCCATGTTTCTGTGTATACGGCTTTTTGAAATGATGAATATCCTTGCACAATGAATAGATACAAGGTATTATCTGTATCGGCATTATTTAGCGTGGCCCGGCGAACGCACCACCAAGCGAACGTATCAGGAGCTGTGCACAGGCAGACGACGGAGGCGACAAATGAAGGACAAGAATGACAAAAACAGTAAATATTCAATATTTACAGACAATATGCTTTTTACCGGACTCGGGCTTGCTGCGATTTACTTGCTTCTTGAGGCCTTATTATATGCCATGTTATCCGATGGTGGTAGTTTTTTAGGCCGGCTGGTCGGGTGGGATTACAGCGGAATCGCGATGCGCGGGCTTACTTTGAGCTTTTTTATGATTTTTGGTTCCCATGCCCAATATACAATCAACCAGCGCAAAGAGATGGAGGAGGCGCTGAAAGAAAGCGAAGAAAAGTACAGAAACATCATAGAAAGCTCGGAAGACGGCTATTTTGAGATCGATATCGCCGGCATCTTTACGTATTTCAACGATTCAATGCGCAAAATCCTTGGTTTTTCCAAAGATGAAATTATGGGTATGAATTTTCAGCAGTTTTTCGATGAGGAAAATGCCAAAAATGTTTCTGAAACTTTTAGTCATATTCAACAGACGGGAGAAACGATTAAAATAATAGACTGGACACTGATCAATAGAACCGGCACAGAATGTTTTGTGCAGTCGTCCGTCTCTTTAATAAAGGACAAAGGGCAGCCTGTCGGGTTCCGGGGTTTTTTAAGAGACGTTACCGCGCGCAAGAGGTTGGAGGCGTTGAAGCAAGCCAAGCTGGCCGCCGAGGGTGCAACCCGGGCCAAAAGCGAATTTCTTGCCAATATGAGCCACGAAATTCGAACCCCCTTAAACTCAATCATTGGCCTCAGCGAACTGATGCTGGATACGGATTTGAGCCCCAGCCAGAAGGAAGATATGGATGTGGTTGTTTCGGCTGCCTATTCCCTCCTTTCTCTAATAAACGACATCCTCGATTTTTCCAAAATAGAAGCCAGAAAATTGGAGTTGGAGGAACACCCCTTCAAGCTGAGGGATTTTTTGGGTGAATCTTTAAAAATATTGGCGACAAAAGCCCATGAAAAACAGCTTGAGCTGGCCTGCCGGATTACGCCGGATGTCCCGGATCATATTGTCGGCGATTCTATCCGTCTTCGCCAGGTGGTACTTAATCTGGTCGGTAATGCCGTCAAATTCACAGAGGATGGTGAAATTGTTATGAGTGTTGAACTCGATCAAATGGACGAAATCGGGGCGGATATCCGCTTCTCAGTTACAGACACGGGCATCGGTATTCCGATGGATCAGCAGGAAACCATATTCGGTGCCTTTGATCAGGCAGAAAGCAGCACTTCACGCAGATTCGGCGGTACAGGTTTGGGGTTGGCTGTGTCAGCCCAGTTGGTTGGACTGATGGGCGGGAAGATATGGGTGGAAAGCCAACCCGGCCAGGGCAGTACATTTCACTTCATTGCTCGGTTCGCTGTAAGGCCCGACAAGGAAGACGCGGTTGGTTTGCCTCCCGACGCTGACTTGAGCGGTGTGAATGTGCTGGTGGTGGATGATAACGCCACGAGTCGAAAAATCATTCAGGAGATGCTGGAAGGTTGGAAGATGCCTTCGGAGACCGCTTCCGGAATGGCGGAAGCCACAGAGATTATTGCCCCGGCAGGGGGCGGCAAAAAACCATTTGATTTAATTCTGGTTGATTCGGATATGCCCGAATCGGATGGATTCACTCTGGCCCGGTGGATAAATAATCAGGAGGCTTTAGATACCAATATCATTATGATGCTCACACACTCACCCGGCCGCAGCCACGTTGATTTTGAGGAACTTGGCATCAAGGCAAACATTACCAAACCGATCCGGTCTTCCGATTTATTGTCAGCGATACTGGTCGCCCTTGGCATTGCAAAGCCAGAGCCAAAAGTTGTTTTAAAGACGCCTGAAGAAATAGCGGCTGATGGTCGTTCTTTGCGTATTCTCGTGGCCGAGGACACGCCGTTTAATCAAAAATTTATACTTCGTTTGCTCGAGCGCTGGGGACACCGTGCAGTAATCGCTGAAAACGGTCGTGAGGCGTTGGAGGCTTTATCCAAAGACGAGTTTGACATTGTGCTTATGGATGTCCAGATGCCGGAGATGGATGGTTATGACGCAACCCGGGCGATTCGCGAGTCGGAAAAACAGACCGGCCGCCATGTTCCGATTATCGCCATGACCGCCCACGCCATTAAAGGTGACAGGGAGCGCTGCCTGGAGGCCGGTATGGACGAATATGTGTCCAAGCCGATCTCTTCGGAAATGCTTTTAAAGACGATTGAAGTTCTCGTGCCCGAGGAAACGAAAACATCCCCTGCATCCGAGGCGGTCGAAAATGACCTTCCATCCTTTGACAGGGAGGCGCTGCTCAATGCCTTTGATCATGATTGGAGCTTTTTCAAAGAGGCAGTGGGCATGTTTGCCAGTGACTATCCTCCGATGGTGGATGACTTGCGAGAAGCCTTGAAAGCTGAGGACGCAGTCACATTGAGACGGGCCGGCCATTCATTAAAGGGCATGGTGGGCAATTTCCAGGGAGAAGCTGCTGCTCAGGCGGCCGCAAATTTGGAGGAAATGGGACGAAAGGGAGAATTTTCCGGCAAGGAACAGGCATTCGAAAATCTGACCAGTGAACTAGACAAGCTAGAGAAAGCCTTAGTGAATTTGGCCGAAGAGGACACAACTTGAAGATACGCATTGCCGGTAAACAAGAAAATGTCTCGACAGTTCTAATGAAGCATTCGGGATAGAACGCATTCCATGTTGACACCTTATCGGGGAGACAAGAAGAATCTGCCCAAGGTTTCGCCGGAAAGGTGATTCTCGAAGCCATCTGAATTCCAGCCAGGATTGAAGACCGCGACGTTATTCTCCATGACCCGTATCCAACCCCAAAAAACCGTTCAAGAAGATGCAGTTTTTTAAACCATAAGAGACCTTTGAAATTGGCATATGATTCGAGTCACAGAAACCATATCCATTGATGAGAATGAAATTCTGGAGAAGTTTATCCATGCTTCAGGACCGGGCGGTCAGAATATCAACAAAGTTGCGACGGCTGTAGAACTCCGTTTTGATGTGGCCAACTCCCCAAACTTGCCTGACGACGTCCGTCAACGTCTGATTCATCTGGTTGGTCGGCGTATGACTCAAAGCGGGGTTCTGATTATCCATGCGCGTCGATTTCGCTCCCAGGAACGAAACCGGCGTGACGCTGTTAGCCGTCTGGTCGGGATGATCCGCAGGGCGGCTGAGAGACCCAAACCCCGGAAAAAATCGAAGCCCACAAAGGCGGCGAAACAGCGACGGCTGGATGCCAAGCGTCGCCGAAGCGGAATCAAACGCATGCGGCGATCTGTTGAGGGTTCCGGGAATCAGACCGGCGTTTGAGATTGTTTCCGTATTTCTTATGGCAACAACATTTAAAGATAGAGAAAAGGTTCTTGTGGGGGTCATTTCAGACACTCACGGTGTATTGATGCCGGAGGTGGTTCAAGCACTCAAAGATGTAGATCTGATTATACACGCAGGAGATATTGGAAATCCGGAGGTGCTTGATGACCTGCGCCAAATCGCTCCGGTGGTTGCCGTTCGAGGAAACATGGATGGTGGTGAATGGGCCCTTAAATTGCCCAGGACAGAGATCGTTGAGGTTGGCGATGCCTTGCTCTATGTTCTCCATGACAAATTTGATCTGGATCTCGACCCGTCTGCATCCGGTATTCGCGCGGTAATCAGCGGGCATACTCACCGGCCATCTGCAGTGGAACACGGCGATGTACTTTTTTTAAACCCTGGAAGTTCGGCATATCCCCGGTTTCATCGCCCGGCGTCCTTGGCCTTGCTTGATGTTCATGACGGTACCCTAAAACTGAAGTTTGTCAGCATTAAAATTTAGCCTTAATATTTCATGAAAATTTTTAAGTAACATATTATTTTAACTTGCGAATTCCCCGCAGCTTGCTGCAGGGAGGTTCCGTTAGACGGAATGAATGATAATGGTGCAGAACACCCAACGTGGCAAACCGGTCTTGGCCAAGGCAAACAGCATTGAAATCGCCTATGAAACGTTCGGGGATCCTGACGACGCTGCCGTAATGCTGATTATGGGGTTGGGGTATCAGATGATATTCTGGGATGAGGAGTTCTGCATTCAACTGGCCGGTCGGGGATTTCATGTCATTCGGTTTGATAATCGCGACTCGGGCTTGTCGACTTGGCTGGACCATGCCGGTGTTCCGGACATTCCGGCCCTGAAGCAGTTGATGGCGCAAAGAAAAACGGCTCCTGCCCCCTATTCACTGCTTGATATGGCCGACGATGCAGTGGGATTGTTGGATGCCTTGGAGATCGAATCGGCGCATATCGTGGGACGCTCAATGGGAGGCATGATTGGCCAGATGATGGCCATACACCATTCCGATCGGGTCAGAACGCTGACCATCATGATGTCATCCACAAGCGCACCCGGGCTTCCGCCTCCTGAGCCTGAAGTGTTGTCGATCCTGCTTGAACCTGAACCCGAAGACAGGGAGGGTTTTGTCGAACACTCCGTTAAAATCTGGAAGGTCCTCAACGGTACGGGTTTCAAGGTTGATGAGACCCGTGTCCGGGAGTGGGCTGATGTGTCTTATACCCGTGGACTGAACCCTGACGGGATTTCGCGCCAATTCGCAGCGATTATCGCAACCGGCAGCAGAAAAGAAGCCCTAAGGTCCGTTACCGTGCCGACATTGGTCATTCACGGGGATGCGGACCCGCTGGTTCCCGTGGAATGCGGGATCGATATTGTAGATACAGTCCCCGGCGCAGAACTGCTCATTATCAAGGGCTTGGGACACACCCTGGCCCAGGAAGCATATCCGCAGATGATCGACGCTATCTGCACTTTGTGCGAGTCGGTTTCATGAATGATACAGAACAGGAACTGCGAAAGGTTGCCTGATATCCAAACCCAACAAAGCCCCTTGAATAGAGTCTCAAAGGGCTTTGTGCGATCAAAAAGGTGCTTAGCTTGATTGGGAGTCACTGAATGTGATATCTGTATTTCAATTGTTTTTGTGATATTTGTAGAGACTGTCGAAAAAGGTTCAACTCTTGAGCATATTCTTTTTTTGATTCTTAACCTTTTATTTTTCTTTATCCCTCCTTTTCTTTATTATTTCCGATGTCAAAACTTTTTGCATTATTTTTGCGAGTTGATTATTATTTCATTTAATAATAACAGGTTATATGATATAATGAAGTGAGTTTTAAAGAAATAATAAACTGATCGGGAGAAGATATGGCCAAGTATAAACGTTACGATTATTCACAAAATGTTTTAATCCCGGTTTCACTCGAAGATCAATTAATGCCGGGCACTTTAGAATTTGCGATTCATACACTCATAGAGACACGTATGGATCTGTCGGTATTTGATAGCAAATACAATAATGACGAGACTGGGCGCAGTGCATATGACCCTAAGGTTTTATTGAAGGTGGTATTGCTGGCCTATTCCAGAGGGTTGATATCTTCGCGTAAAATTGAACAGGCGTGTCGAGAGAATATCATTTTCATGGCGCTTACCTGTGGGCAACATCCTGATCATAGCACTGTTGCGACTTTTGTATCTTCAATGAAGGATCAGATTCTGCCGCTGTTCAGAGATATCCTGTTGGTATGTGAAGAACAAAAGCTATTAGGAGGCACTTTCTTTGCCTTAGATGGATGCAAGCTTCCATCCAATGCGGCCAAGGAATGGAGCGGGAAGATATCGGATTTGCAAAAGAAAAAGGATAAGATTGAACAAAAGGTTCATCGGTTGCTCGACGAACAGATTGAAGCCGATCACAGTAAAAGTAACGAGCCACCTGACCCGGCAAAACGTGAGCGGCAGATACAGAAGCTTCAGAACCAGGCGGATCGGATTGATAAATGGTTAAATGAAAATAGGCCTAGGATAGGAGCCAATGGGAAAGAGGTGCAAAGCAACGTAACTGATAATGAATCGGCCAAGATGCATACTTCACACGGAACGATACAGGGCTATAACGGACAGGCGCTGGTTGATAAAAAGCATCAGGTTATTTGTCACGCCGAAGCCTTTGGCAGCGGCCAGGACCATGGCCATCTTGAGCCTATGCTTGATGGTGCCAAAAAGAATCTACAAGCCATTGGACATTCACAGGATTACTTTAAGGATAAAACATTAACAGCCGACAGCAATTATCATAACCATGATAATATAAAGAAGTGTATTGAAGAAGAACTGGATGCCTATATTCCTGATCTTAAATTTCGTACAAGAGATTCGAGATTTGACACCCAGAAGCGACATCAATCACAGAAAGAAAAGCCGTTCAAGCTAGAAGACTTCAAACATGATGAGGTCCGAGATCAATATATTTGTCCGTGTAACAAACGTCTTCAACTCAACGTTAAAAAGTTCACCCGAGATCGAATTATTTATAGAAGATATGTCGCTGATTTGAAAGACTGTCAAAACTGTTCATTAAACCGCAGATGCATGCGCAGGAAAAATGCCAAACGCAAGACGATAGACGTTCCAATTGGTGTTGCGGAGAATAATTACTCGAAAGCAATGGCCGCAAAAGTGGACAGCGAGAAAGGGCGCAAGATATATCCTCAGCGTATAGCTATCGTAGAGCCGGTATTTGCGAATATAAGAGTTCACAAACAACTCAACCGGTTTACACTCAGGGGAAAAATCAAAGTAAGCATACAATGGCTGTTGTATTGTATGGTTCACAACATGGGGAAAATAATGAGATATGCCCCTGCATAAGGGATCAGAAAATATAAGAATTACAATCAAAAGTGATGAGGAGCTGATTCATGTGGAATTTTGAACCAAAACCTTGTTGAAAAAAAAACCGATGAATGCCAATTTGATTTTACCAAAAGAAAAATCCTAAATCGGATTTTTCGACAGGCTCGTAAGATATCGCAAGTTTCCACGACACTCACTTATTTCCATATCTTGTGTTTCCGAACTATTTTTACTTTGACACGAAATATTCCTTAATATACCGTATTAAACTTTGAATTTCCTGTAGAATCTGACCTCTATATCGAACTCAGTTTCCATTGTGAAACATCTATTTTTACTCAACTCAACCAACCACAGCGTCAACTTAATTTATTACCAGAATGTCCCCCTTCCAATTTATCAGTTCATATGCTTTCACTCACATTTAAAAAACAAGCATGTGTGCAACTACAATTTATTATTGATTCCCTTGTTTGGTCGGCACCTGCCGAAAACCAGGCTTTCTGAAAGTTGTAGTTATAATCACGGACATTTGCCACCACCGGTGTTGATTCACAAAGCCGCACACTCCCGTCAGGTTCAAGCACGCCCATCAGGTTTCCAGCCTGGCATTCAAACGGAAGCCCGCTGCCATCCAGGACATTGCACCACAGATGGTATCTCCGGTCCATCCATTGTTTGAATTGCTGCAGCTTTTCATGGGACAGTCCGGCTTTGCGGGCATAAAAATCATGATAGGCCCCGACTTGTTCATACAATGCTGCAAAATCTTTGCCGTCTGGTGGCTGATGAGCCTTGTCCCGGCCCTGTCCGCGCATGGGCGAAAACGTGTGAGAATCAACCATCAGCCGGGTTTTCACGTATTCCATCAGGCCAATCACTTTGTCCTGGTTTTGTGTGGTTACCACCGTGTTGAGCAAGATACTGAAGAAGCGCTTTTTCTTGAAAAGCTTTACGCGCAAAGCAATGAGCTTCCTGATGGACTTCTCCACCGAGGCGAAGGCGCCTTTTTTTCCATGTATGACGTCGTGTGTACTTTCCGTGCCTTCGAGAGAAAACATCAGGCTGAGGCGGATTCCGGGATTTTGTTCCAGGATGCTTTCCACCCCGGCAACAATTGTATCCGGTAGCGAGCCATTTGTGGGGATGAAAACGGATTTCACTTTGTTGTTTTGCACAAATACCCGGCAGATTTCGGCCAGGTCATCCCGGAGGAAAGGTTCCCCACCCGAAACCCACAGGATATTCAAATTGCCCAGTGATTGAGAAATTTGCTGATACTCCTCCACCAAGAGCTCCCGTTGGTTGCTGTTGAGTTGCTCGTGGTAATAACACATACCGCAGTTGTGATTGCATCGGTTGGTCACAGTAAGGATCAGCTCCGACATCTTCAGGCTTTCTTCGATAATGGTATTGAAAAAACTGAACTTTTTGATGCGGTCGATTTCGGGATCACTCAATCCGCTTTTGTGCAGATACGATCGCGAATGCCTGATAAACACCCCGCAATCCCATTTTTGTTTGAAATACCGGATGTCGGCCATCAGAACCTGCATGTTGTTCCGAATTTTGACATATTCTTCTGCTTCGGCTGTATGGTGATGCCATACGACTGAATCAGGCACATACAGGATATTCATTTCCGCCTTTCGGATGCGTAGGCAGAGGTCTTTGTCTTCTTCACAAAGAAACAGCTTTTCATCAAAAACGCCGGCAGTTTCAAGTGCGGTGCGCTTGATCAACAGGCAGGTGGTTGGATACCAGGGAACCTCCTCAAGGTGGTTGATTGCTGGATCGTCCTGCTGATAATCTTCGACGAACTCCAACCCGATTTCGGTCAACTTTTCGTCCTTGTATAGCGCTTTAACAAATTTTGCACAGCCAATGACTTTCCCCGATTTGGAAATGATCTTTGAACCGCAGGCCCCCACATCGGGTGATGATTCGGCCCGGAGCACAAGCGATTCAATCCACCCGGCCGTTACTTCTACATCGTTGTCGAGAAAAACAAGGTACTGTCCCGAGGTAGCTTCGATGCCCTGATTTCTGCCCCGGGTGGTACCGACATTATCCTTGTTGTAGATAACTTTGAGAAATGGGTGTTGAGTAGACAAATGCCGGAGCCAGGTAGCAATTTCTTCCGATCTTCCCATGTCTACCACAATAATCTCGAATGGAAATGGGGTATGGTCAAAAATGCTTTTAAGGCAACACCTAGTTTTTTCCTGCCGTAGCAATGAAAGGAGGATGATGGAAATAACGGGTTTTGATTGTGTGTTCATTGTTGCTTTCGTTTCCGTGCCAGGACCGTCGAGATCAGATGGTGAGTTTTGTCTCCAAAACCCGTAATTTTATGATTTTTCATAAAAAGCGGTTTGGATGTTAGCGACAACCCGGTTCACTTTTGCTTACTGTGTTTCAAGTGTTACCGTAACCGGTAGGCTTCCATATGTTGCGGTTTTCCTAAACTCCACTCACAAGCAGAGTTTTTAGATACAACCTTACCCCCAAAGGAAATTCTTATCAACGATTCTTATTTGTCATGTTTTTTTGTTATCCAGGGCAGCGATATTTCCCCGCTAACAATCTCACACTTCTTTTTTCCGGCATTTTCTTCACCAGCATCTCAAGCCTTATTGCAGTTGACCTGTCAGGCAGTTCAACTTTAAACACAATTCTGACAGGCATTCTTGCCTTTGTATATTTTGACCCGTTTCCGGCATTACCTCCTTTTTGGATGGCAAGTTTTCTTAAGCGTATGGCAATCATTCTGTTACCGTTCCATGGACTGATATATCTTTTTTTTGTCCAGCTATCATTCTTCAATTCAGATTATCAGAAAAAGCCAAGAAATAGCAAAATAAGCTGCATTTTTTCCGGAAGTCAACTTCAGATACCTGCAGAGACTGTCGAAAAAGGTTCAGTTAGCGGTCATGTTTTTTAGAGTTTTAC
>JBHPCZ010000077.1:0-16264 GCA_042573625.1 Thermodesulfobacteriota bacterium | reverse complement strand
CTAATTCCATAATTTTACATGCTTTTTATGCAATTTCCTAACCGGAAATTGCTGATTTTTGGCAGGAGTTTAGGTTTGGAGCGAGTACCCATTACAAGAGAAGGATATGAGGCCCTGAAAAAGGAACTGGAGCGTATTACCAAAATTGAACGACCCAGGAATATCAGGGCGATTGAAGAGGCCCGCAGCCATGGAGACATCACCGAGAATGCTGAGTTTGAAGCGGCTAAAGATCGACAGGCATTTATTGAGGGACGGTTAAACGAATTGGGTCATAAGCTGGCCCATGCTGATATCATCGATGCCGATACACTCCCCAAGGACCGGGTTGTGTTTGCAGCTTCGGTCGTGCTTGAGAATATAGATACGGGTGAAAATGTTGAATATCAACTTGTGGGGCCGGATGAATCAAATGTCGCGAAAGGCCGCATATCCATCACTTCACCTCTTGGAAGAGCGATGATCGGAAAAAAACCGGGAGATGAGATCACTATAGAGGCCCCCGGCGGGAAAAGATACTATGAACTGATCGACATACTGTAGTTATCTAGTGTCCATCCAGAAATTATAAATGGGCACTATCTAAGTTTAATTATGGAGGTTTTTGTGGCACGTATTACGATAGAAGATTGTTTGAAACGAGTATCCAACCGCTTTGTACTGGTTAACATGGCTTCAAAGCGTGTAAGACAAATCCGTGAGGGATCAGAGTACTTGGTGAGTTCACCCAAGAACGAAGATATTGTTGTTTCCTTAAGGGAGATTGCTGCAGGAAAGATAAAAATCAAAGCAGATACAGATCAAGATCAATCTGAAACACCGACATAGTGTATTGCCGAAGCACAGCCGTACATACAAGGTGCTGAACAGGGACGTGGGCAAAGCGTTGCACCGGTACGATATGATCTCTGATGGAGATCGCGTTTTGGTGGGACTATCCGGCGGAAGTGACAGTCTTGCCTTACTGTGGATTTTAAAAGAGCGCCAGCACCGCATACCCATTAATTATGAACTGTCTGCGGTGCATATCGACCCCGGATTTGAAAACGGCTTTGGTCGGTCTCTATCCGAGCATTGCAAAGAAGCAGGAATTAACCTGAGAGTTGAATTGACAGACTATGGGATTCTGGCCCACAGTTCCGAAAATCGTGAAAATCCCTGTTTCTTATGTTCCAGATTGCGCAGAAAGCGCTTTTTTGAAATTGCGGATGAGCTTGGATGCAACAAGCTGGCACTCGGGCATAACAAGGATGATATCATTGAAACCTTGTTTATGAATATTTGTTATGCCGGAGAGATCAGCACCATGGTTCCTTCCCAGTCTTTTTTTCAGGATAGTTTTACGTTGATAAGGCCCCTTGCTTTTGTCGGCAAGGATGTTATAGAACGTTTTGCAAAAGAAAAAGATTTTCCGGATTTTATCAATCCATGCCCTTCGGCGAATAATTCCAAGCGGCAGGAAATAAGGATGCTTCTAAAGCAGCTTTATGCCGGTAATAGAAAAATCAGGGGCAATATTTTCAGGGCCATGAGCAACGTAAAAGAAGAGTACTTGCTAAAATGAAAGATATTCAAAACCAACGCGATTATCGCAACATACCCATTGACAAGGTGGGTATAAAGAACCTTCAGTACCCCATAAGGGTACTTGACCGGAGCAACAAGTTTCAGCACACGGTAGCCAATATCAATATGTATGTTGATTTGCCCCACGAATACAAGGGGACGCATATGAGCCGTTTTGTTGAAATGCTTCATATGTTCCGCCCGGAAGTTTCTTTGAAAAAAATTTCGGTTATTCTTGAGGAAATGAAAGAGCATTTGGATGCAGCATCAGCCAGCATTGAAGTGACCTTTCCTTATTTTATCGAAAAAAGATCTCCGGTCAGCAATTCTCCCGGTCTAATGGATTATACCTGCATTTTTTTGGGATCAAGCGATTCAAACGGCAAGACCGATCTGGTATCGGTCGTCGTTGTCCCGATATCTTCGGTTTGCCCCTGCTCAAAGGAGATCAGTGATGTGGGGGCTCACAACCAGCGCGGACAAGTCCGGCTCAGTACACGGTTTGATAAATTTATCTGGATTGAAGATATGATCGAACTGGTGGAGGAATGCGCTTCATGCGAAGTGTATTCGGTCCTGAAGCGTGTTGATGAAAAGCATGTGACTGAAAGAGGGTTTTCCAATCCGAAATTTGTGGAAGATATCGTCCGGGATATTGCCGATAAGCTGAAAAAGGATAACAATATTACCTGGTTTTCCGTGGGTGCTGAAAATTTCGAGTCAATACACAACCACAGTGCGTACGCATCCATTACAAGTGGTCAGTATCCGGAGTCTTGATTATCGCCTTGACCGTCCCCTCCGACGATGATGTCAACTAATCTATATTCTTCATCAGTCTGTCCATAATAGGTTCCGGTTTCTTTCCCGGCGTATTGATCAATATAACAAAACGATACAACTTTCCTTCTGCGTTTTCGATATACCCCGCTCTTGTTCCGACGTCATGCAAAGTCCCGGTTTTTACATAAGCATTGCCTGATTTTGTCAGGAGTTGGTAGTAGGGCTCGAATTTTTGCAGCACAGCATAGAGTGTTTGGGCCGAAACCTTGTTGGCGCGCGATATCCCGGAACCCTCAACGATATGAATATCCTCTATTTCAAGCGCCTGTTGAGCGTAGGCCTTTGCCGCAAGAACGCCTTTTTTAAGGGATCCGGGTGGCCCATACACTTTTGCACCGGCGGAAATAAGTATCTGGTTTGACATAAAGTTGTTTGAATATTCAAAAAGCTTCGGCACCACCTGCATCAGAGTAAATTCAGACACATATTTTAAAATGAGCCGATCTGTCTCATTTTTAACCCGACCGGTTCTTATTTTGCCCGATGACGGTATCCCTTCTTTGTTGAGAAAATACTGAAAAAGGTGACCGGCATACCGTATGTTTTCTTCGTGATTGTGCGAAAGGACGATTCGACCTTGCTGAAGTCCGGATTTGCGTATTCGGTTTAGCGCAAAAGGCAAAAGTGGTGTCTGAGGTTCGGCACTGACATAGATACCGTTTTTATTTCGTTTAAAATAAACCGTGTTAAAATTAACGCACAGCGCACCGTTGGGTGCGTCATACGGTTCAGACGAAGAACTGATGCCGGGGACAACCAATGGATCTTCAAAATATGCAGCGTCCAAAACAATGTCTTTAATCGAATTCAGCATCGGGCTGAGGGCGCTGGATATCTTGTTTACGGTTTCGGAGACAAGAAGGGGGTCGCCATATCCCTTGATTGTCAGATTTGATTCTTTGTCCAGATAGAATTCGGTGACAAATCGGTAGTTGGGACCCAGGACCTTTAGGGCCACAAGGGCGGTGAGTATTTTAAGGGTTGAGGCGGGAACCAGCTTCTTGTCCGCATTTTTTGAAAAGATCACCCGATCATCAGGGGTCGCAACAATAACGGCGTCTCGATTTCCGATAAGACCTTCAAGTTCTTTGCAGAGGGATTCCCATTTCTGTGATGTTGAAGGATTCTTTATTCCCGATGCAACAACCACCGATGTCGAACCCTGCGACCCGGATCCCATATCCGGGTACTGCTTTTTTGCGAAAAGAAAATTCGGTTGAAGAAGCGTGAACAAAAAAAACAGCATGAGGAACCTTGCGGGATATATGGCCCTCTTTTTCCCGGTGTTGCATGAATATTGATTGCTTTCCTTGGGGCAGACTCCAGATGTATTCGATTTGAAAGGTCGTCGGTTTAAGGGATCAGTGGTTCGGGGATTGTTTTGTTTGAAGGGCAAATAATAGATGTTTTTACCATAATCCATAAAGATATCAGATGTAAACTGTTTGAAGGGTTGGTGTGTATTTGTCATAAAACATTATTACGAGCTGGAGCGCTTAACCGAGAAAATTTCCCGACCCCTCAATTATTTGCTTTCCACGATCAGGGTCACCGGTCCGTCATTGATCAAGGCCACGTCCATCATGGCACGAAATCGACCGGTTTCAACGGTCACCCCTTTTTGACGGACCCGTTTTACAAAGCGTTCATAAAGACCATTTGCCATTTCCGGTCCGGCAGCTTGTGTAAATGACGGACGCCTCCCTTTTCGGCAGTCGCCCAGCAGGGTAAACTGGGAAACGACAAGCATCTCACCGCCGGTATCAAGCAAAGACCGGTTCATTTTGTGACTTTCATCTTCAAAAATCCTCAAGTTCACAATCTTGTCGGCAAGAAAATCAGCGTCACCGGGTTGGTCTGTTTCAGCAACGCCCAAAAGTACGACGAGTCCTTTGCCAATCCTCCCGATCATATCGCTGTTAACAGATACGGAGCCCTCTTTTACCCTTTGAACCACTGCCCGCATAGTTATGCCCCAAATATTCGATAACCTGTTGAGACCTGTGAAAAACGATCCCTTTTTCCCAATTCCGGTTCAGGTTCAACCGATCCGAAATGTCACGATACGCGATGTATCATTCAACCGGTGTTTTCAATATCGAATGTCGAATATCCTATATCGAATATAGAAGGAACGTCGTGTTTACTTTCAGGCTATATTTTCCGTGAAATTTGGTGCTGTCATTTTACATTGGCCGAAGACTTCATCGTTCGACATTCCTTGTTGGATGTTGGATATTCGGCAACTTATGAAATAGCGACTATTTTCAAGGTCGGGGACGATGTCCTCCCCATAAGGGGTGCTTCCTATGGCAATTTCTGCCATTCTTTCTTTTCATCATTCAAATTCTCTTTATACGACCAGTACAATTCTCAGATCCATTACATTCGTATGGGTCGGGCCGGTCATCAGCAGATCTCCCAGCTTGTCGAAAAAATTGTACGCGTCGTTATTTGAAAGGAAATCGTGAGGATCTAAGTTCAAGACTTCTGCCCGCATCAAGGTTGTGGTATCTGCAAATGCGCCGGCTGCATCCGTGGGGCCGTCCGTGCCGTCCGTGCCGCCGCTAAGAACGACAATTTTTTCCTTGCCGGCAATATCGATTGCCGCAGCCAGTGAAAATTCCTGATTTCTTCCGCCAGAGCCTTTTCCTGTCAGTGTAACGGTGGTTTCGCCGCCGGAGATGATACAGGCGGGGGAGGGAAGGGGATTGCCTGTTTTAAGGATTTCTCTGGCTATAGCGCCGTGGACATGGGCAACATGTCTGGTTTCGCCTTCGATCATGGAAGAGAGTATGAGTGTGTTGTATCCCAGATGTTCAGCCTTCTGCTTCGCGGCGACGATGGCTTCAATGTTGCTTCCGATGATCACATTCTGTGTTTTTTTAAAAACAGAATCATCTATTTTGGGAGTTTCTGAAACATTTCCAGCGGATCCGGATTTGATGTGATCGACAACGGTTTCGGGCAGTTGTTTTAGGATATTGTATTTGTCAACGATTTCCATGCAATCCGAAAATGTGGTCGTGTCCGGCACCGTGGGACCGGAGGCGATAACATCAAGATCATCTCCAACCACATCTGAGAGTATAAGAGAAACCAGCGTTGCAGGGTAGGCCGCCTGTGCAAGCCTTCCGCCCTTTACCAGGGAGATATGCTTTCGTATTGCATTTATTTCATGAATGGAGGCACCGCAGGAAAGAAGCACTTTTATGGTATCCTGCTTCTCCTTTAACGTAAGTCCGGAAGCCGGAAGGGGGAGTAAGGCGGATCCACCGCCGGAGATCAAACATAACAAAAGATCGTTTTTTCCGGCATTCTTGGCAATATTCTTAATAAGACCTGCGCCGTGCTGTCCATTGTCGTCCGGTATGGGATGACCGGCTTCTATGAGTTCTACCTGGCGGAGTTCGGTGACATGCCCATACTTTACATTGATGAGACCGTTTGTAATTCTTTTGCCAAGAATAGATTCCATGGCTTCAGCCATGGGGGCCGAAGCCTTTCCTGCGCCGATAACAAACAGTTTGTTGTATTGTGAAAGATCATAACTTTCATTGCCCACCAAAAGCGTGTTGCTTTCGAGTCTGCAGTATTTTCTGATGGCAGCACCCGGCTCAACAGCCTGCAACCCTTTATTAAAGATTTCGACTGCATCGTTTCGCATCCCGGGTATATCTTTTAGTTGAAAAATCATGATTAAAATATGTTGTTCAATTTCGTGATGTTGAGTTCAATTATAAGCTGTGTAGTCGTGCCTGTCAAAACAAAAAGCGTTGATTTTGTTGTCTTGACAAGCTCTGAAGATGAAAGTAGTCTGGAAAAATCATACAACGGTTAAAAATGATGGCGGAGTTTCCGCGGAGGAAGATATGGAAAATAAACACCCTAGTTCCCTAAAGGGTCAGTTCCTTACATCTATGCCTGGTTTGCTTGATCCTAATTTTTATCAGACAGTCACATGTCTATGTGAGTACACCCAAGCAGGGACTGTCGGTATTGTGGTGAATCGGGTTCATCCCTCCCTAACCGGAAAAGATATTTTTGAAGAGCTCAATTTAAAATATAAGCCGGAGGCAGAATCCATACCGATCCATATTGGCGGACCTGTTCATATCGGTGAGATTTTCTTGCTTCACGGCCCTCCTTTCGGTTGGGAGGGCTGCCTTATGATTACGCCCTCTCTCGCCATGAGCAACACAAAAGACATTATGGCGGCCCTGGCCACGGGCAGGGGACCGAGATTGTTTATTATCGCTTTGGGGTGTGCCGGATGGGCTTCAGGTCAATTGGAAGGAGAGATCCGGGAGAACGCCTGGCTGATAGGTCCTGTTCATGAAGAGATTATTTTTGACATGCCTATAGAAGCTCGATGGGAAGCGACAATGAAAAAGATGGGGATCAATCCGGCGCAGTTGATGGATACTGCGGGCCATGCCTAGAAGCGGCTTCAAACCTACATAAGGTTGTCGGCTATTTCTTCGACTTTCGTTTAGATTTGGGTTTCTTTTTTTTAAGGCATTCCTTGTCTTTTCTTACAAACGCACAGAGCTTGGGATTATAATACTCTTTACAATTTAAGGGATTATATAGCGGGCATTCGGGATGTTTTTCCGACATAGACCAATTTTCCTCGTTATAGTTGAGTTACCGCCGTAAAAAGCCGCTTTCCAAAATATCCCATCGGTTCATATATGTGCCAGTCCTCAGTATTGCCTGCCCGTCATTTCGAGCTTTCGCCTGATCTGTATCATGAAACCTTAGATTTTACAAGGCATTATGCCCATTAAGCTGTAAAAAAATGAAATCGTAGATAGCAGGTTTGTGGTAGGGTGATTACATTCCGCCTTGTGTATTTGGTGCATACGACTTCTTTCGGAAGGGAAGTATCATTCTAAAGACGTTACATGACATGAGCGGTGCAGCTTCCGGATCGTTCAGGAAATCGTTTTGACAATTAAATAAATAAACGGTATTAATCAGCGCTTGAACCGGTATTTTCAGGGAGGAATTATCCGGCGGGGGATATAAATGAAAACAGGAGCCGAATTGGGTAGATACGCAAGTAATAATTGAAAACTCTCCGACATCCAAACTTAGTCATTGAGATGGATACATACACCGCGCTTAAAGGCGAACTCATAGAAATAAATCAGCAGATGTCATCGCTTCTTTCCAGTGCGAAAGCAATCCCTGGTATGGGTGAACACCGCTTTGGAGATTGGGAAAGGACGTGCGATGACTTCCAAAAGCAGATATCGGAAGAAATAATTCGTGTTGCCATTGTGGGTGCCATTAAATCCGGGAAGAGCACCTTGGTGAATGCACTCTTCAAGGGTGATTATTTAAAAAGGGGTGCCGGGGTTATTACTTCTATTGTTACGCGAGTTCAAAGCGGAAACCCGCTCAAAGCAACGCTCGATCTTAAGTCTTGGGATGCGGTGAATTCGGATATTGAGCAGGCGATGGTTCTGTTCCCTTCAACAGACTGGCGGTCGGAAAATAAAAGCTTTGATATCCGTCGAGAAAAAGAGCGAATGGAGCTTCAGCAGGCATTAAACACCTTAAACGCTGACCAGTTGATTACCAATGACACGCGAAACGCGAACAGTGTGCTTCTGACGGCTTACCTGAAAGGATATGATCGGGTTAGGGAGATCATTTCTTCCGACACAACGTCGATGCAGTATGAGAAAGATCTTTTCCCGGAGCACCAGACGTTTGTGGGAGATGAGTCACTGGCAGCCTATCTGAACAATATACAGCTGCAAATCGATTCGGATGTGATAGATGGCAATTATGAAATTGCGGACTGTCAGGGAAGCGATTCTCCAAATCCTCTCCACCTCGCCATGATCCAGGATTATCTTTTTTTAACTCATTTCATCGTATATGTGGTGAGCAGTAGAACAGGGCTTCGACAGGCTGATATCAAGTTTCTATCCATTATCAAGAAGATGGGGATTCTGGACAACATCGTGTTTGTAATCAATGGTGACCTCGGCGAACACGAATCACTGGATAACCTCAGTGCGCTTATTGAAAGAGTAAAAGAAGAGATTTCGTTGATAAAGCCGAATCCTGAAATCTACTGTTTTTCAGCGCTGTACAACCTTTTCAAATCCATGAACAAAAACCTGACTTCAAAAGAGAAACAAAGATTGAGACAATGGAAAAAAGATCGGGAGTTAACAGCCTTCATGGATCAGGAAACAGAGAATTTTGAATTGTCGTTGAATCACAAACTCACCCGGGAGCGCAATTCACTGCTGCTGAAAAACCATCTTGAACGATTCGGGGTCATACTGTCGGGCGTGGACCATTGGGCCGGCATCAATCAGGATATTCTGCTTAGAGACACATCCAGCGTCAATGAAATTATTACCAAGCTAAAGCATCATCAGGAGAAGATGATCCAGATTAAGTCAATGATAGAAAGGACTCTCAATGGCGCGATTCAAAGTCTAAAAAAAGAGCTTGCCGGTGATGTTGATCGATTTTTCGATGCCCGGTCAGGTCAAATAGTCGTCAACATTGTTGAATTTATCAGGAACTATAACGTAACCTATAGTCGATATGAAGAGAGTATGATAGTTTCTGGTTTTTCAAATACGCTCTACTCTGTTTTCCAGGAGGTAAAACAGGCGTTGGATACATTCATGACAGAAACCATTAACCCTGAAATCGCCGGCTTTGTTAAGAGTAAAGAAGCACGAATAAAGGAATATCTTGAATCAGTTGTTTCTCCATTTGATAACATGATTCAAGACGCTATTGTGGAGTATGACGATGCCTTAAGCAGCGTTGGAATTGCCCGTTTAATGGAAAGCCGGCAAAAAGTAGAATTGCCGGACATGGATTTCCTTAAAGGAGCAGTTGCATTAACACTGCCGCCATTGGCCGACAACATGCGGTACTCGGCAAAGATAAGAACAGAAGCAATTATGCGGCTCGGCTTTTATTCAGCCGTAAAGATGCTTAAAAAAATATTGAAAAAACCGATTCAGAATAAAAATGAAGAAGAAATACTGGCGTTGAAGGACGGTGTCTTGCGCATGAAGCGTGAAACAGAAAGATCGATTATTTTCCTTTTCAAAGACTACAAGGAGAACATTAAATTTCAATATTTATTTAAGATAGCGGACGCAGCATCCAGCAGACTTGCCGAAACGTTTCTCGACCGGTTTCAAACTTATGTTACAGACTTTTCAACAATTGAAGAATTAATGAAACAGGAGCAATCCGAAAAGGAAAGGACGTCTCAAATTCTGAAAGAAATGGAGCTGGCAGCCGGAAGCATCAATGAGAGAGTCGACGCGGTCAGGGAGAAAATTAGTCTGACAATCTAACCCGGATATTTCATGAAAAATCCGGGCTAAGGCACAGGAGGTATCCAATATGGGTAGTAGACAGAGCAGGATCATTGCCGTGGCAAATGAAAAGGGTGGTGTTGGGAAGACCGTTATGGTGATTAATCTTGGAGCAGCCCTATCTCGGGAGGGGAAGACGGTTCTTATCGTTGACACGGATCCCCAATTCAATGCGACCCGGGGACTCGGCGTTGATGTAGATGAAGATATGCTGACTGTTTATGATATCATCAAAAATCGTGGATCGATTTCAGCGGATGATGCGATTGTACAAACAAAATGGGAGGGGCTCGATCTGATTCCTTCCCATGTTGATCTTTCCGGCGCAGAAGTTGAGCTGGTCGATGTGCCTGGTAGGGAGAACAGCCTGAAAGAGGCGCTGGAAGGCATAACTCGAAAGTATGATTTCATCATTCTTGACACACCGCCCAGTCTGTCGCTTCTAACCGTCAATGTTTTTGCCTTTGCAAAAGAGGTTATCGTGCCCTGTCAGACGCACCCGTATGCCTACAGTGCCCTGGATGAGCTTTTTGACACTATTTTTGCCATTAAGGAGAATATTAACCCGGATCTGAATATCACCGGTATCGTTGCGACCTTATTTGACCGACGGACACGGGTAAGCCACAACATCTTGGAGAAACTCAGAAATGACGAAAGATACGGGAATTTGCTTTTCGATACGGTGATCAGGGTCAATACCACGATTGCCGACAGCGCAGATGTCGGCAAGCCTGTGGTCTTTTATAGGCCAAGCTGCAACGGTTCTTGCGATCATATTGAACTCGCGAAGGAATTGATAAAAAAAGATTAACTGTGCTCATCCACATTTCTGGATGGATACGAACTATAAGCTATCTCAAAAATAGTAGATCACGTTCAAGGGCAAGGCCCCAACCGACGAAAAAGCGCAGCATACACGGTAGTATGTGAGCATTTTGAGGAGGTTGGCAACACAGACGCCGAAGGAGTCAGGCCGAAGGCCTTTGAGCGTTAGATGCATTTTTGAGATAGCTTCTAAGTCATTTCAAGCAATTTCTCCAGGCTATCTCTGGCAAAGTCTATTGTCGGGTCAAGCTCCAAAGCCATTTCGTAATATTGAATGGCTTTTTTCTTTTCTCCCATGTCACGATAATTTGAGGCAATGTTTGCATAATCGATGGCGGAACTGGGATCGAGTTCGATGACTTTTTTGAAGCTTTTTATGGCTTTTTCGTGCTCCTGGAGTTTGAAATGACAGAACCCCATTAAATTGTAAATATCGGTTCTCTCGGCATCATACTTTTTTCCCGCCTGGAGCTTATCGAGTGCTTGGCGGAATTTCCCCATATCTTTCAAACAGACACCCATGTAGGAATAGATGCTGGGGATATCCTGTTCTGTGGGGCCCAGGTCAAGCGCCTGCTCAAAATATTGAAGCGCTGTTTCAGGCTCACCCATGGAGAGGTGGCTTGATCCAAGATAGAACTTAACATAATATTTTCCGGGAAGTAGATTGTCTATCTTTTGGAGCTCTCGCACAGCCTCTTCAGGGCTTTTGCTCTCAGCGATAAGCTTTGAAGAAAACATGCCGACGCTGGTGCCCAAAGCCCTTTCTCTAAAGTGGGCGCCCGGTATGATTGTGTAAAAGGCCGGTATATCCAGCAGCGGATGCATGGTGTTGATTACAATCACCTCCATACCTCTTTTTTCCAGAGCAGATATACAGTTTTCGACTTCAATTTTGATATTATCATTTGAAAGATCCGGAAGGGTAGCAATGTCGATTTCTTTTCCGGGGTGGGTCACATACTCGGCCTCCTCGATACTTCTGAACTTTGGAAGCCCGCTGGCCACATAATTGGAGCTGGAATTAAAATCACCGGCCAGCTGTGCCACTTCGGTGAGGGCCCGGCTCAACGCTTTTTGAGGGTCGGGTGTTGTTCCGGCGGTCCATACGATTTCGCTTGTTTTTGGGAAAGTCGACGGGTCATAGGCCAGAGCGCCCACCGTGGGGATTCCCGTATCGAGTGTGAAATCGGACAGATAGACCTTCACTCCGGCATTCTGATACTTGCCCATCATTTCCAGAACCAATGGGTCGGTTATTGAATCCAGGTTTATCAGGGGGACCTTTAATCGGTTCTGACTGACAAGGGATGACACATGCCGCTCTATTATTTCGCAGATTCCCTGGGAAAGGGCTTCTTCCACGCAGTTACCGGCAGAGGGGCCATTGAATTCATTGATCATGAAGAACCAGTCAAAAGGGATTAAAACCTCTCTATTTTGTGTCAGGTTAAACGCCTTTGTCCATTTCAAGGTAAGGTTTTCAAATATCTTTTCAGTTATCTCCAGGTCTTCGGAATCATCGTGGACGGACTGAGCGATCATTTCAAATGGGATCGCCCGGTCTTTGACATTTCGATAGGTTTCATAAAAGAAATTCTCGGGGTTCTTGCAGAAACTGAAGAAGCTGAATCTTTCGGCCAGTTCCATTACAGCACTGGCTTCTGCCTGCTGGGGGGTGCCCCCTTTTCCCATCTGCTTTTTTGTCCCGATGACAGAAAGCGCATCCTTTCCACAGAGGCTGAAAAAGATGGGAATATCCAACCGGCCGTTGTCGATCCTTACGGTTTTTTCAAGTATGTCCAGATCGATTTCTTTCAGTTTTTCCCTGAATCGTTTCACCGTTTCATCGGGCGGGAATATTTTATCCTGGTCCAGGGTATAGCGTTTGTAAGCGTCATTTAATATTATTCTGTTTTTCATCAATTTCTCCTGAGACGGTTCTCCCTCATATAGTGAACAGCACTAAGTATCAAAGGGGGACGTCAATCATCGATTTCTGGTTATATTCCATCCATAAGGATATCGAACTAATTATTTTGTTCAGTAACTTTCTAGATATACATAAGTCATAAATCACATAAAACAAGATTTTTTTGAATTGACCGGTTCTCTACAATTTGATACAGTTCAAACAAGCCTGTGGGGATGTAGCTCAGATGGGAGAGCGCGGCGTTCGCAACGCCGAGGTCAGGGGTTCGATCCCCCTCATCTCCACTTTAATCGCTTAACACTATTTAAACTTCTCTTTCTTTCCAGTTTTATCTGACTTTATACACTACGCTTCCCCGACAATTTTCTTTGCTTTTTCTCAGCAACAAATAAAGAAAAAACTTTAATACGCCTTGCCGATGTGTCCGCGAGTGGGTCAAATTATAAAAATCAATGATTGAAAGTTAAAACAATATGTTGTAAGATTTTAAATGATGAACAGGAACTTTAAGGTAAAGAGGGTGCTGCTATTCAAGGTATTCAATGAATTAAGCTACCATGTCATTCGATTTAATGAACTTAGATGAATAAGAAATGGACTTTTCATTTTTTAAAAAACGATTGTCAGGCCCATGGTTTGCGTTGATCTTAATCGGACTTAGTGTTTTTACTATTTATAGCAACATTTATAACAGCCCCTTTGTCTTTGACGATGAACCGTGTATTGTCGAAAACAAGAATATACAGAACCTGTCAAGCTATCTTTCCCCGAGCAAACTCCTTAAACCACGGGCGGTTGTAGATTTAACTTTTGCACTCAATTATCGGTTTGGCAAACTTAATGTTTTCGGCTATCACCTGATCAATGTGTGGATTCATATCATAAACGGTTTTCTCGTCTACCTCCTTGTATTAGCTATTTTAAAGCAACCCTATGAATCAGATCCGTCAAATTTTGAATCCGCAGGTTTTTCAATAAAAACAATATCTCTTTTTTCAGCCCTGATTTTCGTTGTTCACCCGATCCAGACCCAGGCTGTCACCTACACTGTCCAGCGTTACGCATCCATGTCCGCCATGTTTTATATGGGGTCAATGCTTTGTTATATATACGCGAGAACAGCCCAGCTCAAGACAGCAGAAAAAGTGAGTTATAAACCTAAGGTTTTGGGTTTATACACGCTGTCAATCGTTTGTGGCATGCTGGCGTTTTTAAGCAAGGAAAATACCGCTACATTGCCTGGAGCAATTCTCCTTATGGAATATTTGATTGTCAACGGAACCCGGCACAGCTGGAAGAAAACATTACCATGGTTTGCGCTGGCATTGTCTTGCTGGGTTCTTTTTGTTTTATTTGTATCAGGCCTGTTCAGAGGTGAGCTTGGTGGTGCAAACTTTCTGGAAGATGTTTCTGCCCTTACGAAGGAAACTGAAACAGTCAGCCGGTGGCGTTACCTTTGCACCCAGTTCAACGTATTGGCTATCTACATCAGGTTGCTGTTTATGCCTGTAAAACAGAGCCTTGATTATATGTATCCGTTTAAGACCGGGTTTTGGGATGGTTTAACCCCTTTGGTATTCATGTTTTTAGTAACTATAGCGGGCTTTGGGATAAGGAGCATAAGGAGGCGTCCTGTTGTCGCCTTCAGTATTTTCTATTTTTTCATTACACTTTCAATAGAATCGAGCATCATTCCCCTCAAAGATGCGTTGTTCGAGCACCGGCTATATTTGCCCATGTTCGGTTTTGTGCTATTTGCATCCTATCAACTATTTCATTATTTATATAGCAAACGATTATTGGCTTTAGCTTTATCTGTTTCGATTATTGTGTCTCTTGGAACAGCCACATACCTGAGGAATAAAACATGGAAAGATAGCATCACCCTCTGGTCCGACGTTGTGTCAAAAAACCACCTCAACTATAGGGCACACAACAATCTGGGCGCTATTCTGGACAAGCAGGGTCGGATAGATGAAGCCATTAGACGATATTATGAATCGTTGCGAATAAGACCCGATTATGAGACGGCGCATTACAATATAGGGAATATTCTGATCAAGCAAGGTCATATAGAAGAAGCCATCGGCCATTATTTGGCAGCATTGCGGATAGAACCCGATTATGCGGATGCACACAACAATCTGGGTATTGCGCTGTCAAATCAGGGCCGGTTGGATGAAGCCATCGGACATTATCTGGAAGCCTTGCTGATAAATCCCGACTATGCGGATGCTCATAACAACCTGGGGAACGCCCTAAGGAAGCAAGGTTTGACATATGAAGCTATCGACCATTATTTGGAAGCATTGCGGATCAAACCTGAGTATGCAAGCGCACACAACAATCTGGGTGTTGCTCTGGCGCAGCAAGGCTTTATTGAAGAGGCCATCAGGCACTTTAAAGAGGCAGTTCGCATAAAGCCTGATTATGTGAATGCACACAACAATTTGGGAGTTACGTTGACAAGACAGGGCCGATTGGATAAAGCCATCGTTCATTATAAAGAAGTATTGAGGGTTAAGCCTGATTATGCAGAAGCACACAACAATCTGGGGTGGGTCCTTATAACACAAGTTCGAATAGAAGAAGGTATAACCCATCTTCGAGAGGCGTTGAAAATTAAACCTGACTATGCTCAAGCAAGAAACAACCTTAAAAAGGCACTGATGATTCAACAGCAGAGTCGGGAACTGAATCACATGAACTGAAAATTGCCAACACATGCCAAATTTGCTTGTTCCAAAAATCATCAAAAATGAGAGATCAGGGGTGGGTTGTTTTATTTAGCAATTGCATATATATGTCCGATCAACCGATCCGTAATTTAGCTATAAGATAACTTTTCTTAGATCAGCAATAACACCATGTTCATAATTAGTGATCGTAGCAAAGAATTCTTAATCAAACACCGTGATATATGGGTGTGCCTGGTTCTTGTTATGGCTACCCTTGCTGTTTATTGGCAGGTACAACATTTTGATTTTGTATTTGACGACCACTCGTATATCACCGAGAACTACCATGTTCAAGACGGTTTGACATTAAAGAATATTATTTGGGCATTCACCACTATCCACGTGGCCAACTGGCACCCATTAACATGGCTATCGCACATGCCGGACTGTCAGTTCTACGGTATGAACTCCGGTTGGCATCATCTAACCAATCCATTTTTTGTATAGCGTCG
Organism: Thermodesulfobacteriota bacterium; assembly: GCA_042573625.1. GTDB lineage: Bacteria > Desulfobacterota > Desulfobacteria > Desulfobacterales > UBA11574 > JBHPCZ01. The sequence continues at coordinate 534 of JBHPCZ010000077.1, read as the reverse complement.
TGTTATTAGTGACTTTAGAAGAATAAGAAATGGACTTTTTATTTTTTAAAAAACGATTGTCAGGCCCATGGTTTGCGTTGATCTTAATCGGACTCAGTGTCCTTATTTTTTATAGCAACATATATAATAGCCCCTTTGTCTTTGACGATGAACAGCGTATTGTCGAAAACAAGAATATAAAGAACCTGTCAAGCTATCTTTCCCCGAGCAAACTCCTTAAACCACGGGCGGTTGTAGATTTAACTTTTGCACTCAATTATAGATTTGGCAAACTTAATGTTTTCGGTTATCATCTTGTCAATGTATTGATTCATATGATAAACGGTTTTCTCGTTTACTTCCTTATCTTCGTCATTTTAAAACAACTCCCTGAATTTTCCACCCTATCAAATGCCTCAACTTCTAAATCCTCTGATTTTTCAATAGGAACGATTTCTCTTTTTGCGGCACTTATTTTCGTTGTTCACCCGATTCAGACTCAGGCTGTCACCTACACTGTCCAGCGTTACGCATCCATGTCCGCCATGTTTTATA
>JBHPCZ010000076.1:0-16276 GCA_042573625.1 Thermodesulfobacteriota bacterium | reverse complement strand
CTTTACGACCGGTGAATGGAAGCAGTATATTCCCACGCCCAAAAACTCGGTTATACCAATGTCAAGGTGTTTGCTGAAGGTTTCCCCGGGTGGATGAAAGTGGCGGGAAATTATCCTTCAGTTTCTGCGGAGTGGCTTGGCAAACAGATCGACAAAAACGCCGACATGGTTCTGATCGACTCGCGCCCCAAACGCCCGAAATACGTTAAGGGACATATTCCCACTGCCATCAGCATTCCGGACAGACAATTTGACGAGATGAAGGCAGAGCTGCCCAAAGACTTGAACAAACTGCTGGTCTTTTACTGCGGGGGATTCAAGTGCAAACTCAGCCATAAGTCAGCCCAAAAAGCCATTGCGCTGGGATATACCAACGTAAAGGTCTTTTCGGCCGGGTATCCCGGATGGAAGGCATTTGCAAAAAATACAACCGCCGCCCACGAAACGACCCCTCAGATCAAAGCCGGAGAAGAAGAGGGCAGCATTGACATCAAGTATTTCAAGGAACTCGTTGCCGATAAACCGGACAGTGTTTATCTGATTGACGTTCGCGACGCTGAGGAATTTGCCAAGGGAAGTCTGAAAACCGCCATCAATATCCCTGTCGATGATCTGGAGGGTAAAGTTAATTCGCTACCAACGGACAAGCCTATCGTTTTCATCTGCGGCACCGGCGCCAGAAGCGGCGAATCTTACTATATGCTCCAGGACTTAAAACCGTCCATGAAAAATGTCTACTATATGGACGCTGAAATGACCTTTAAAAAAGACGGCACCTTCACCATAACCAAGCCGGTATCCTAAGAGATCCGGTTTGACAATTCGCATCAAAAGGAGGCCGTCGCCACCTGTCTGCCTCCTTTTGATGCGTAAGATGAGGAAATATCCATGAAACCATCCGGTTTTCGACGCTTCTTTAACCTGGTTTTGGCTGTACTTGTTTTCATCAGCCTCGGTCCGGTGTTAGCAGGGGCCCACCAGGCACCGGGCCGCACCATGGCCCAACAGGCGACCAAATCCAAAAAGCTCTGGATCACCGCTGACCATGCAAAACACGAGGAACTGAAGAAGCCATTCAAGTCCGGTCCGGAAATCACCCAGGCCTGCCTTTCCTGTCATTCCGAAGCAGCGGCACAATTTCATAAAACCATACACTGGACCTGGTTGGCATCCGATAATGGCACCGGAAAAAAGATGGGCAAAGCCGGATTGTCTCTAAATAATTTTTGTATCTCTGCCAACAAAATGGCCGACAAAGGTTGCCTCTCCTGTCATCCGGGCTGGGGCAAAAAGACTGAAGCCGTCAACTGTCTGGTGTGTCATGGGCAGAAAGAGCTCAACTGGGAGGAAGCCTTTGAAGACCTGAACGCATTTCTCGTGGAGACAGATTCTGAATCCAAAGAACTGGCTGCTGAAATTCAGGCGGACATTCAAGCGGCAGTTCAAGAAATAGGTCGCCCGACCCGTAAAAATTGCGGCTCCTGCCATTTTTACGGCGGCGGCGGTGACGGCGTCAAACACGGCGATCTGGATACGTCCCTGGTCAAGCCCAACAAAGTACTGGACGTGCACATGGGAACCGACAGCCAGAATTTCAATTGCACCCGGTGCCATTCGACAACCTTGCACGATATTTCAGGAAGAATTTACACCATGCCGGCATATTCGGATCGGAAAAGTCTGATTGAAGACGACCTGACGCAGAAAATCACCTGTGAATCTTGCCACAGCAGCGTTCCGCACAAAGCAGGCTCCAAAGCAAACGACCATACCGACAAAGTCGCCTGCCAGAGTTGCCACATCCCCGTGTTTGCCCGGGTCAATCCGACCAAAATGTCCTGGGATTGGTCCAAGGCCGGAGAAACAAAAAACGGCAAACCGTTTAAACACAAAGGCCCTTACGGAAAACACGACTATTTGTCGATCAAAGGGCAAATGAAATGGGACAAGAACGTCAAACCTGAATATTTCTGGTTTAACGGATCCATAAAATCATTAACCGCCGTCGACGTGATTGATCCAGGGAAAACCGTACCGTTGAGCCGGCCCGCGGGCAACCGGAACGATAAAAACGCACGCATATTCCCCTTCAAGGTCCATCGAGGCGTCCAGCCATACGACAAAATCAACAAGACCCTTTTGACCCCTTTGCTGTCGGGTCCCAACGGCTATTGGAAAACTCTCGACTGGCAGAAAGCGCTGTCCAAAGGCAGTGAAGCCCTCGATCTGCCATTTTCAGGGGAATTCGATTTTGTGGAAACAACCTATGTCTTTCCGATCACCCATATGGTCGCTCCGAAAGACAACGTGGTCGGGTGTACCGAATGTCACGTCGATGAAAACAGCCGCTTGGCCGATATTTCCGGGATATACATGCCGGGTCGCGACAGCTTCAAAGCCCTTGATGTTGCCGGATGGGCAATAATTCTGGCATCCCTGTGCGGCGTCATTCTTCACGGTCTGGGCAGGATCTTTACCAACGGCAGAAGGAAGGAGGACTAATCCATGGATACAAATAACATGGAAAACATATATCTTTTTACCCGATACGAACGCTTCTGGCACTGGCTTCAGATGGCGCTGATCGTTTTTCTTCTCATCACCGGCCTTGAAGTGCACGGTCTTTACCATCTGCTCGGCTTTGACCTGGCGGTGAAACTGCACAATTTTGCGGGAATCACATGGTTGATCGCATTTGCCTTTTTCGTATTCTGGGTCTTTACGACCGGTGAATGGAAGCAGTATATTCCCACGACCAAAAAGATGTTTGCGGTGATCCGGTATTACGGCTACGGAATTTTCAGAGGCGAATCCCATCCGGTTCCCAAGCGAAAAGACGCAAAGCACAACCCGCTTCAGCGACTGACCTATCTTTCCCTGGCCGCGCTTATTCTCCCGGTCCAAATGGCCACGGGCTTTCTCTACTGGAGTTACAATTCCTGGGCTGAGTGGGGACTTGGCGGGATTCCACTGGGAATAGTGGCGTTAATCCATATGGCCGGCGCATTTGCCATTCTCAACTTTATCGTTGTTCACGTATACATGACGACAACAGGCCATACCCTCTTTTCCCATATCAAAGCGATGATAACCGGATGGGAAACCGTGGAAAAAGGGGTCCATGTAGAGGACTGGGAAAAGGCCGAGCAAAAAAGATAAGACTGAACCGAACACATCTGATTCATGCGCTTTTAAAAATATAGTCAAAAGGCCGATTTCCTTTTTGGAAACCGGCCTTTTTGTTGATATTTTTCATCTTCTATCCTAAGCTTATCGCTTATGTTGATAAAAAGAGAAATATCACATAAAAAAATTGACAGCTTAAAAATCTTTTTAGCCGTGTCAAGCGGCCTGCTCCTGACCGGCGCTTTTCCCAGAACCGGCAGATACTGGTTTGCCTGGTTTGCCCTGGTTCCGCTTTTTATCGCCTTAAGAGACATATCGCCCAAAAATGGTTTTCGTCTCGGTTTTTTGACCGGACTGATTCATTATCTTACCTTGTTGTATTGGCTGGTTCAGACAATGACCCAATATGGCAACCTCCCGTTGTATCTGAGCGTTGCCCTGTTTTTTCTATTATCCGCATACCTCGCGCTCTACACCGGGATATTTTCGATGTCCTTAACCGGATTGAGTTCAACGCCCGCAACGGCCCTTTTCATGATTCCGTTGTCATGGGTGACGCTGGAATACATTCGCTCATTTCTTTTCACCGGATTTCCCTGGGAACTTGTCGGATATTCTCAATTCAACCTCTTAAATATCATACAGATTTCAGACCTGTTCGGAGTATATGGTGTATCTTTTTTGATTGCCCTGTCCAATGCTGTACTTTTTTTGATATTTCTCCATCTATCGGGAAAAACCTGGCAAGGAGAAGCAACAACAAAACGTCTTGCCTCAGGATCGATATTTACAATTGTCTTAATCTTCAGCCTGGTCTGGTTTTATGGAAAATGGCGCATCCAATCCATCGACAAGCTGATATCCGCCTCACCCACTTCCCGCGTTGCTGTGATCCAGGGAAATATCGAGCAGTCAATCAAATGGGACCCCGCATTTCAGATGGCAACGATAAACAAATACATCCATCTATCTTTATCCGCAAAAAAGGACAATCCGGATCTGCTTGTTTGGCCGGAAACCGCGACACCCTTCTATTTCCTGAAAAACAAGCCGCTTTCTGAAATGGTCCAAAAGGCGATTCATGCCATTGACGCGGACTTTCTCATCGGAAGCCCTTCCTTTGTCGCCGGCAGAAACAACGTCGAATACTATAACAGTGCTTACCTGATCAGCCCCGAAGGAACCGTTTACGGCAGGTACGACAAGGCGCACCTGGTTCCATTTGGAGAATATATTCCCTTCCATAAATGGCTGCCGTTTCTACATAAAATGGTGGAAGGCGTTGGAAATTTCCACCCCGGCAAAAGCGGAAAAACGATTCCGTGGGGCAGCGACAAGCTCGGTTTGCTGATCTGTTATGAAATCATTTTTCCCCCTCTGTCCAGAGCCATGGCAGAAAACAATGCCGCCCTCCTTGTCAACATCACCAATGATGCATGGTACGGACGATCCAGCGCACCGTATCAGCATTTTTCCATGGCCGTTTTCCGGGCTGTTGAAAACCGGCGATCTCTGATAAGATCGGCCAATACAGGAATCAGTGGATTTGTCGATCCTGTCGGAAGGATCATCGCGCCGACATCCCTTTTCAAGAAGGCTGTCGTGACGCGGTCCATTCCGATAATACACAAAAAAACCGTCTATACTCGCTACGGCGACCTTTTTCCCATGGCATGCCTGGCGCTAACACTGGTTGCAGGATTGCTCAATCTATATCGAATCTTTAAGCGTGATTGAATACGAGAAAAACCTAATGAATCGTCTCCAAAAAAGTTGATGATTTTGAAAGGATTCAAGAGGTCAAGGATTCGAGGGTTCAAAGATTCGAGAGAAATACTTAAAAACCATAAAGAGTTAAAAGTATGGCAGGAAGATAACTGCAGACGACTTGAGATCATTAGATATTGCCTATGGTTCTATTTGCGAATTGGAGACCCGGCTCCTGCTTTCGGGTGAGTTAAATAATGTAAATAAAGAGAATTTAAAGGCTCTCAAGGATGATACACAGGAAGTTGAACGGATGCTCAAAGCGCTGATAAAATCGTTGGAGAACAAACACTTGAACCCTTGAACCCTTGAACCCTCGAATCCTCTTCTCCAACCAAATTGGAGAAGCGCCAACACAATTATAATTGTAAATCGTGATACTTGTTGCGAAATGCAGATAAAATGGTGTAAAATTATGGAATAGATACAACGACTGAGGCCGTTGCGCATTTTTTAATACAGGAGGTACAAAATGTCTTTAGAACTCGATCAGAACATCAAGGAGCTTGGCCAGAAATTAGAACAACTCAGAGGCTATCTTTGACCTTGCAAATAAAGAAAAAAGGCTCAAAGAAATCGAAGCTCTGATCGCTAATAAAGGATTTTGGGACAAACCTGAAGAAACTAAAACTGTCATGCAGGAACGCACGGCGCTTTCTGCCATGGTCAACCGCTTCAACGCACTCTGCAGCGATCTCGAAGAAAGCAAAATTTTGCTGGAACTCGCCCTTGAGGAGTCCGACCCGGATACCATCGAAGAAGTTTCTCTACAACTTCAAGAAATTGATAAGAGAACAGAAAAGCTTTCCTTCGAACTCATGCTGGACGGCGTGGATGACCGGAAAAATGCCATCATCTCCATTAACGCCGGCGCCGGCGGAACCGATTCTCAAGACTGGGCCGAGATGCTCTTCAGGATGTACACACGGTGGGTTGAACGCAAAGGTTTTAAGATCGACATCATCGATTTTCAACCGGGTGATGAAGCTGGAATCAAAAGCGTTACCTTTACAGCAAACGGAGATTATGCTTACGGCTATTTGAAGTCAGAAACAGGTGTTCATCGCCTGGTGCGGATTTCACCATTTAATGCCAGCGGCAAACGGCACACATCCTTTGCCTCTGTTTTTGTTTACCCTGAACTGGACAGCGAAATCATTATCGACATCGACGACAAGGATCTGCGTATTGACGTTTACAGAGCCAGCGGCGCCGGAGGACAACATGTAAATAAAACCAGCAGTGCCGTTCGGATCACACACCTGCCCAGCGGAACTGTTGTGCAGTGCCAGCAGGAAAAATCCCAATACCGGAACAAGGAAATGGCAATGAAGGTGCTGAAATCCAGGCTTCATCAGCGTGAAAAGCAAAAACAGGACCAAAAGCTTCAGGAAATGCACGACACCAAAGGTGACATTGCCTGGGGGAGCCAAATCCGTTCGTATGTCCTTCATCCCTACCAGATGGTTAAAGATCACCGAATCAATCTTGAAGTCGGCAATGTAAACAGTGTTCTGGATGGTGCGATCGACCCGTTTATTGAAGGGGTGCTGCTGGCTTGAGAAGTTTTGACTTTGCAAAACGAGAGGCATCAGGAAAAGTCCCCTCGATAGGAGATCGTCCCAGGCCTTGAAAAACCGTAGACATTTTGCAGTGACCGAATATCCAATGTCCAACACGGAATATCGAACGATCAAACCTTTTCGGACGTTGAAAAATAACAGCTCCAAATTTCACGGAAAAACGAATCCGAAGGTAAACGCGATGCTTTCCCTCTGTATTCGATATTTGAAAATACCTGTTGAATGGCAACTTAATTGATATGATCCAACCTTTAGATATTATCAAAAAATACTACAACACAGAGTCCAGAACTTACCGGATCCTCATACAGCACGGCGAACTGGTATCAAACAAAGCAATCATTGCCGCTGGAAAAGTAGCCCACCTCAATCCGGACCTTAATTTTATAAAAGAAGCCGCCATGCTTCACGACATCGGCATTTTCTTTACCAGGACCCCGGAACTCGGTTGTACGGGGGAGCATCCCTATATCAGCCATGGATATTTGGGCCGTGACATTCTGGAAAGAGAGGGATTTAAAAAGCACGCGCTGGCATGCGAACGCCATATTGGAGTCGGTATCCGCGCAGATGAAATCAGGCAACACCGTCTACCGCTTCCCGAGCGAGACATGCTTCCGGTCTCCATAGAAGAACAGATCATCTGTTATGCCGACAAGTTTTTCTCGAAAAACGGGAATCTGGCGGCAGAGGAAAAGTCGGTTGAAGATATCCTCCGCAACCTTGAAAAATACGGCAAGGAAAAAGTAAATCGATTTATGACCTGGGTAGAGCTGTTTGAATGACAAGCTGCATTCCTCTTGACTTAACGGAAGGAGTCGGATAATAACACAAAAAAATAACGGTTTCTCAAGGAATAAAGGAGTGATCTTTTTTTCCTTAATGAACTAAATATATGAGTTTCCGATTCAGAATCGAGAAATTTTTCGCAAGGTCAAGGAAATCAAGAGATTGTGCGGAGGCGTACGTTTAGTACGCCGCACAAACAAATCCTGCAGACGGACACAGATATTGCGGAAAAGGACCGATGATGAACGGAAACTAAGTGAGTTATGTAATAGGCTGTAAGCCACCCAGACTCAACCGGGTGGCTTTTTTAATTTGAGGGTGACTGTCGTGGCCAAATTGCTTGTCATTGATAACTACGATTCTTTTACGTACAACCTTGTGCAGATGTTCATGCACTATGATCTTCATATACAAGTGCACCGAAGCGACAAAATTTCCCTTGAACAGATCGAAGATATTGATCCGGATTATGTACTGATTAGCCCGGGTCCCAAAGACCCTGCCCATGCCGGAATCTCTATCCCGCTGATCAAACATTTCTCCAGCAAGATCCCCATCCTCGGCGTCTGTCTGGGCATGCAGTGCATGAATGAAGCTTTTGGCGGACACACGGTTCGAGCCCCTTTACCCATGCACGGAAAAACCAGCATGATTCACCATGCCGACGGCGGTATCTTCAACGGCGTGGGGTCACCATTTCTTGCTGCCCGCTATCACTCTCTGATGGTAACTTTCGACCAGACCGAGCTGCTTGTGACTGCCCACAGTCCTGACGATGTCATCATGGGGATGTCCCATCCGGAACGGCCGCTTCACGGTGTCCAGTTCCATCCGGAAAGCTTCCTCACCGAAAACGGTTATTTGCTTGTGGAAAACTTTCTCAGGCTGGGTCCCCTGGAATTTTCGGGTTCTGGAAAGCGAAATGCAAACGGTACTTTTCTAAACTCAATACGTCATGGATAAAATCAAGAACATCGCCGATGAGATCACCGGCATTCATATTGAACGCATTGTTATTGAGGAATCGTTTGTTGATTTTTCCGCCCGGTTTGCTGCGATGCCCGGAACGGTTGCTCTGATGAGCGGCGGGGATCTTGATTGCGCAAGATATCATATTCTGGGTGCAAAACCATGGCTGACCTTTACCGGGAGCAGTCGAAAAATGACGGTTACGCTTCAAGATGAAACCGTTACGTTTAACGCCGGCCCGTTTGAAACGCTTCGCGGTATACTGAAGATGTTCGATTTGAAAAATCTGGGCATAGACGCCTCGGACCTTTCTTTGCCTATCGCATCAGGGCTTTTGGGGTACCTGTCCTATGATCTCAAAGACGTTTTGGAAAAGCTTCCCCGCACATCAATTGACGACCTTCGTCTGCCCCATATTTTTCTTGTCGCCCCATCAATTATCGTTGTCCATGACACCATCGACAACATTACACGGCTCTGTATCCCCAAGCGGATTGTGTCAGGAAAAAGCTGCTTAGACCATGACCTTAGAGAATTTCAACAGATCCTTGCCGCAGATCCGCCTGCTGAGAAAGATTTTTACGGGGATGCCGAAGGGTTCAAGTCTAATTTTACCCGATCCAACTACATGGATGCCGTTGAAAAAATCATAGAGTACATCGCGGCCGGTGATGTCTATCAGGTCAACATGTCTCAACGCTTTGAAATGGCTTTTAAAGGGGATCCCTTCACCCTGTTTAAAACGCTTTACCATCACAATCCGGCCCCGTTTTTTGCATACATTCATGCGGGCAGTCATCAGATCGTTTCCACGTCCCCGGAACGATTTCTCCTCAGAACCGGAGAAAAAATTGAAACCCGGCCCATCAAAGGGACTAGACCCCGAGGAAAAACACTGGAAGCAGACAAAAACCTCGGTCAGGAGCTCAGGCAGAGCAAAAAAGATGACGCCGAGCTTTCAATGATCGTTGATCTTTTGCGAAACGACCTGGGACGAGTGTCCAAGGCAGGTTCGGTTCGGGTAGCGGAACACAAAAGGCTTGAGAAATACCAGAATGTATTTCACCTGGTATCCATTGTGGAAAGCGATTTGGAAAATGGACGCGACTCGGTAGACCTTCTCAAGGCCACCTTTCCCGGGGGATCGATCACCGGATGTCCCAAGATCAGAACCATGGAAATCATTGATGAACTCGAACCCAACCGGCGGCACATTTATACCGGCTCCATCGGATATATCAGCTTCCACGACACCATGGATCTATCGATCGCCATTCGAACCGCTACAGTTTATAATGAAAAGATTATATTTTCAGTCGGGGGGGGAATCGTGTTCGACTCTGACCCGAGCGATGAATTTGAAGAAACCTTGCATAAGGGCCAGACCCTCATGGCGGTTTTTAAGGGGAAAGAACAACGACCCAGGGTTAAAAATTATGTCTGGCTCAATGGCGCCATTGTTCCACAGGATCAAGCCCATGCGCCGGTCACGGACCTGGGCTTTCAATACGGTTACGGATTTTTTGAAACGCTCCGGGTGAACAAAGGAAAACCCCTGTACATGGCCGAGCATATTGATCGGTTTTATCGAGCGTGGAATGAATTGTTTCTGGAAGAACCCCCTGATTTAACCTGGGATGAAATTATCAGCCAGGTCATTGTTCAAAACAATTTGAACGATAACACAGCGGCCGTAAAAATTCTGGCCACCCGTGGAGACCGGGAAACACCTCCGTATAATCATACGCTCCTGGTTACGGCCAGACCCTATACCCATCGCCTGGCAGGCAAAAACAAACAGGGCCTAAACCTTGCCGTATACCCCAATCCGCGCCAGACACCGATGGCCGATCACAAAACGATGAATTATCTCTATTATTTTTCGGCTGGAAAATGGGCAACCGCGCAGGGTGCGGATGAAGCGCTGATACTCAACCCGGACAATACGATTTCCGAAACCAATACGGCCAATATTCTGCTGATCAAGGATAAAACAATAACCATCCCTTCCTCACCGCATGTCCTGCCGGGCGTCATGGAAAAAGCGGTCTGCGAGCTGCTTTCAGAAAGGGGATATAAAATTGAACAGAGAACAGTGAAACCTAAAGATCTGTTTTCTTTTGATCAAGTTGTGTTAACCAACTCTTTGATGGGCGCCGTTCCGGTCCTGAGTCTTGACGGAAAAAATTTGCCGCCACCATCCGATTTCTGGCAGGAAATCAACTCCGCGCTGCTTTAGCCTCGTTCTCCTAACACACAAAGAGATCTTTGCAAACGAAACGCTTTTGAAAAACGCTTCATTCATCAAAAGAATTGCGCTGAATGAATTGTTCATGATAGTTAAGTGAGTTGTTTGAAAAGTGCATGGGTTACAAATCGGCACAACTGAACACAACTACAATCCCTGCTTAATACAGGACACTGAATTATCGGGCAAAACCGATGAAAAAACAACCGCTTAACATCGTTCAGAACCCTTCGCCCGGAAGTCATCTTTTGATGTTTCGGGGCGACACACAGACCTTCACGCTAACCCTTTCTCAAAAAAAGAAAGGAAGCGCCTGGCTGCGAACCAATCTTGGCCATGCGCATATCCAGCGAAGCGAAATCATCCGGCACGTCGAGATGAATGCACCTCCTCTGGGCAGGGACTGGTTCGACATTCCGATGAATCCGATCTCCCCACAACAATTTCATATCACCCTGGGAATGGGAGAGGTCGGACATTTTGAAGCCAAATGCTTTTTTATCGAAGACGGCGGCAACACCCCGATCTGGCCGCCGGGCAGCAATACCGTCATTAATGTCGAACCCGCCGACACCTGCGGTGCAAACATTATATACAATGCCTTTGTGCGGCAGTTCGGTCCGGGAAAGGAGCGGGGATTGTCGCCCCTGGTCGATCCTGATCATATCAAGACCTGCGATAAAGCCGGATATACGGTAATTCCGCCTTCCGGAACATTCCGGGATCTCATCTCCAACCTCGACTTTATCGTCGGTGAACTCGGCTGCAGGATTATCCAGCTTCTGCCCATTCATCCCACACCCACCACCTACGCTCGCATGGGGCGTTTCGGCAGCCCTTACGCTGCTTTGAGTTTTACGGCCGTCGATCCCGCCCTGGCCGAATTCGATCCCCGGGCCACACCGATGGAGCAATTCTTGGAACTGGTCGATGCCGTTCACGCCCGCTGTGCCAAACTGTTCCTCGACATCGCCATCAACCACACGGGATGGGCGGCCAACCTCCATGAAATCCATCCAGAATGGTTGGTCAGGGACGCGGACGGAAAGATCGAAGCACCCGGGGCCTGGGGTGTTGTATGGGCAGATCTGACCCGGCTTGATTATTCTTACAAAGATCTTTGGCAATTTATGGCCGATGTTTTTTTGACATGGTGCCGAAGGGGAGTGGATGGCTTTCGGTGCGATGCCGGATATATGATTCCTGTTCCCGCCTGGCAATACATCATCGCCCGCGTCCGAGAAGAATTTCCAGACACCGTCTTTTTACTGGAAGGACTGGGGGGGAAAATATCTGTAACCCGGGAGCTTCTCAATTCAGCCAACTTCAACTGGGCCTATTCCGAGCTTTTCCAGAATTACGACCGCCAACAGATCGAATCTTATCTCCCCGGTGCCATCGAGATTTCGGAAACCAATGGGGTTGTTGTCCATTACGCAGAAACCCATGACAACCAACGACTGGCATCCACCTCGAATGAATATGCCCGTATGCGCACGGCGCTGTGCGCTCTGCTGTCGCCGAATGGCGCTTTCGGTTTTGCCAACGGTGTGGAATGGTTCGCAACTGAGAAAATCAATGTCCACGATTCGACGTCCTTGAACTGGAACGCAGCAATCAATCAAGTCAAAGAGATCCAGCGCTTGAATCTGCTCCTGAAAACACATCCCGCTTTCTATCACCCGGTCCGCCTGCGATTAATACAGCGAGGAAACGGCAACTTTATCGCTCTGAAACGCCGCCATACCATCACTGGAAAACAGCTGCTCATCCTGGCGAACCTGGACATGCAAAACCCCGTGCGCGCCGAGTGGGACCCAGAGGAGGTTTCTTCCGGCAAAGACGAATATATCGATCTGTTGGAAGAAACGCCCGTCATATCCTTCGACAAAGACGGCCGCCGGGGAGTGGAACTCGCTCCGGGCCAAATCCTCTGCCTCAGCGATGACCCCCAAGACCTCAAAGGCATTACCGCATCCGCATCCAAAATGCGACTCCCGACGATGGTGCGACAGCAGCGTCTGAACGCCAAGGCACTGGATGTCATCCGTTTTTACCGGCCGGATGAAGATATCAGTGACATCGATCTGCATCAGGCAACCCGGGAACTGGAAACGGATCCCATTGTATTCTGCCGACACTTGAACCCGTTCAGCCGGGAATCACGGGTGATCACCTGGACGTGGCCCCGGGATCTGCGCCGTGAAGTCATGGTCCCGCCGAACCATTTTCTTCTGATCAAAGCACCGCATCCGTTTAGAGGGAGAATAATGGAGAACAATAAAGTGGTGGCGGTCGAAGAGAGTATGGAAAATAACCGAGGATACCATTTTGGACTCTTTGCACCGATATTATCTGACGCCGCAGTCCATCGTCGTCGAAAACTTCAAATGGCCGTGTACGGCCCGTCAAAAGCCGAACGCCGGGAAGCCGAACTCCTCTATTTATCCCGACCGGAAGAGACGGTAGTTCAAACTCTATTCCAGCGTAAGGAATGCTTTACCACGCCGTTGCTTGCGCTCGGAACCAACGGTCGCGGTGGAATGATGCGCGCCGGCGCTCCATGGGGCAACCTCAACAGCCGGTATGATGCCCTGCTGGCGGCCAACCTGCATCCTGATTTCCCCGATGACCGGCAGATCATGCTGGCCCGCTGCCGGGCGTGGATTGTCTTTCAAGGATACTCCCAGGAAATCGGTCTCGATTGTCTGGATGCTTTCGGATTTGACTACAGCACCGGTGGATACTGGCAGTATCATGTCCCGACCGGCCAGGGAGAACATGTTCAGCTAATTATGAGGGCTCAAATGTCAGCCGGTGAAAACACCTTTCATCTGACGGTTCATCGCCACATTGCCGAAAATTCGTCAGGTCGGCTGGCAGACCACAAACCGATCCAGCTGATCATCCGACCGGATATAGAAGATCGTAACTTTCACCACACATGCAAAGCGTATACAGGCCCTGAACACCAATGGCCCGCGGCTGTCACCTTCGAAAAACAAGGCTTTGTTTTCGCACCGCATGTTTCCCACCGACTGATCACCCGTCTGGATGCCGGCGAGTTTGTCCCCGAACCCGAATGGCAGTATGCCGTACACCGACCCCTGGAAGCCGAACGCGGGCTTGACCCGGATTCAGATCTCTTCAGCCCCGGTTATTTCACCGTCATGCTGAGTGGCGGGGAAACAGCCACTCTGACAGCCAGGGCCGCGACCCGAACAGAAGATGATAGCGATTTTCATTTTTTGCCGGCCGACCGGATTTCGACCTGGTTCCAAAAAGCTCCGCGCGTTCTGGACCTCGCAGATGCCCTTCAGCAGGCACTCAATCATTATCTCGTCAAACGGAGCGGATTGAGTACCGTAATCGCAGGATACCCGTGGTTTCTTGATTGGGGCCGCGATACCCTGATCGTGGTACGGGGTCTGATTGCCGCCGGGCGTCACCCGGAAGTCAAGGCCATTCTGGAACACTTTGCCCGTTTTGAAAAAAACGGGACCCTGCCTAACATGATCCGCGGCGCCGACGCTGGAAACCGGAACACTTCGGACGCCCCGCTGTGGTTCTTTACAGCATGCGCCGATCTTGTCAACGCCGAAGGCAAATCGTCGTTCCTAAAAACCGATTGCGGTGGCCGGACGTTGCGGAGCATCTTGATATCCATGGCACAATCCTTGGTTTCCGGCACGCCGAACGGCATTCGAATGGATCCTGACAGCGGCCTTCTTTTCAGCCCGGCCCATTTCACCTGGATGGACACCAATCATCCGACAGGCACTCCCAGGAAAGGATACCCCATAGAAATTCAGTCCCTCTGGTTTGCAGCCCTGAAGTTTCTGACCCAGATCGAAACGTCGAAGGCTTCACGCAAATGGGAAACTCTGGCAGCGAAGGTCCGTGAGTCGGTCCACAACTATTTTTATCTTGAAGAAAATGGATATCTTTCGGATTGCCTGCACTGCGACGACGGAACAGCGGCAGCATCTGCTGAAGCAGACGATGCGCTGCGCCCCAACCAGCTTCTGGCGATAACACTCGGCGCCGTGGACGATCGGGCTTTGTGTACAAGAATTCTCTCGGCATGCGAAGAGCTGCTGGTGCCCGGCGCCATCCGCAGTCTGGCCGATCGGCCGGTTCATCCTCCGCTTGAGATACGGTATCAGGATAAGGTCATTAACACACCCGGTCACCCTTACCAGGGAAAATACAGGGGCGATGAGGATACCCGCCGGAAGCCGGCCTACCATAACGGAACGGCCTGGACCTGGCCGTTTCCCGGTTTTTGCGAAGCATGGGCCAGGGTCTATGGCGACGAAGGCAGAGACACCGCTTTGGCATGGTTGACAAGCAGTACCCTGCTCATCAATCAGGGATGCGCCGGCCATGTTCCTGAAATCCTGGACGGGGATTTTCCCCATACGCCGAGAGGGTGTGATGCTCAGGCATGGGGTGTCAGCGAGTTGCTGCGGGTTTGGCTGCTGCTTGATCCGGATGCTTTGATTTGATTTTCCGCTTTATTTTCTGTTATTTAAACTTGAAATATGCTATTCTCCCCTTATATTGATATCCTGTTTAATCCCATTGTCAAAAATTAATGTCGCCAACTGCCTGTATCCTTTACGGAGATTGAATGAGTCACTTACAAACATTTCAAGTTTTTCCATTACTGCCGGAACCGCTTTCTTTTCTGGAAGTGCTGTCACGAAACCTCTGGTGGTGTTGGAACATCGACGCCATAGAGCTTTTTCGTCGAATTAACCCCCGGCTCTGGAATAAGGCCGGAAGAAATCCCATTGTCTTTTTAACCCTCATCCCGAAAGAGCGTCTTTCGGAATTGTCAAAGGATGAAAGTTTTCTGGCCCATCAGCAACGAATTAAAGCGCGCTTTGAAAGCCAGGTGTTATTTCCCGTCGACCATTCCGGCTCTTTGTACGGACGTCAGAATGCCATCGCCTATTTTTCCATGGAGTACGGCGTCCACGAAAGTCTGCCGATTTTCGCCGGCGGACTAGGGGTGCTGGCCGGCGATCACCTGAAGGCGGCATCGGATCTGAAAATGCCCTTGGTCGCCATGGGCCTTCTATACCGGCAGGGGTATTTTCATCAATTCCTTGACCAGGAAGGCTGGCAGCAGGAAGAGTACCCGGAGATCGATCTCTACAATCTGCCGGTGGAAAAGGCAAAAGACCCTTCGGGGAAGGAAATACAGTTAGCTGTCAGCGGTCCTGACGGCGACATAAATTTCTCTGTCTGGAAAATCATGGTGGGTCGAATCTCCTATTTTCTTCTGGACACGAATCTCCCTGAAAACCCGCCCAAAATCAGAGATATCACAACGACCCTGTACGCCGGAGACCAGAAACAGAGACTGGCCCAAGAAATCCTCTTGGGTATCGGCGGCATGAGGACCCTCGAGGCTCTGGAGATATTCCCCCTTGTCTGCCACATGAACGAAGGCCATTCGGCGTTTGCCAACCTGGAACGGTTGGCCCAAACCATGTCCAGATATAATGTCGATCTGAAAACAGCCTGGCAGATCGTTCCAAGAACCACGGTGTTTACCACGCACACCCCGGTCGCCGCCGGCCATGATGAGTTTCCTCCGGGCCTTGTAAGGCCCTATCTCGTTCCCTTGGAAGACCGTCTGGGCATCACGGCGGACAAGATGCTTTCCTGGGGACAATCGGTAAAGTCCGGACCCGAAGGACCTTTCTCCATGTTTGTATTGGGACTGCGCCTGGCCCAGTACCGCAACGGCGTCAGCGAACTGCACGGATCGGTTGCCCGGCGC
>JBHPCZ010000075.1:0-16454 GCA_042573625.1 Thermodesulfobacteriota bacterium | reverse complement strand
AATCTCCGATGACTCCGGTGAGATTCGAAACCGGGTTTGGCCCCAGCGGCCTGCCCCATATCGGTACGTTTGCGGAAATAGCCCGCACAACATGGGTACGCCGTGCGTTCGAATTTTTAACCCACTGGCCGACTCAGCTGATCGCCTTCAGCGATGATATGGACGGATTGAGAAAGGTCCCTCTAAATATGCCGCAACAGAAAATGTTGGCTGAAAATATGGGCAAACCACTGTGTCATATTCCTGACCCGTTTGACCAGTGTGAAAGTTACAGCGCATATATGAACAGTAAATTACAAGAGTTTTTGGATACATACAACTTTGATTATACGTTTCAAAGCGCTTATGAAGCATATAATAATGGTGATTTTAATGACGGTTTGGCCATCATTCTTCAAAAGGTAGAAGAAGTTAAGGCCACTATACTGCCGACAATGAGTGAAGGGAAAAGGGCAAATTGGTCACCGTTTTTTCCGATTTGTGAAAAATGCGGTCGGATTTACAGCACTCGAGTCATCACCCATCACACGGATAATAATACGATTGACTATATATGCGATAAAGAAGAAGGACTCGTAAAAAGTTGTGGGCATAAAGAGACGACCTCAATCTTTGACGGCAAGGTAAAAGTGGGCTGGAAAATCGACTGGGCATTACGATGGTATTCTTATAATATTGGTTACGAAATGTACGGGAAAGATTTAATTGAATCTGCAAAGCTATCCGGTAAAATTGCCCGCCTCATGGGCAAACAGCCGCCGACAGGCTTTTTCTATGAACTTTTTTTAGATGAGCAAGGACGAAAGATTTCCAAAAGTGTTGGAGAAGGATTAACCATTGATTCTTGGACAAGATACGCTTCTTTAGAATCCCTACTCTATTATATTTTTCAAAACCCAAAACAAGCGAAACGCTTATTTTGGGGGATTGTGCCAAAGTCAACAGATGACTATCTTACGAATCTATCTCATTACGATAGGTTGGATACAAATAAACAACCTGATTCAGCAATATGGCATCTCTTTAACAAGGGCGAAAAAATTCCTTCTTACAAGACGTCAATAACTTTTTCATTGATCAACAACCTTATCTCTGCTGTAGGAACTGATGATACTGATCTAATTGTAGAATATCTCAAGAGATACGATTCATCGGTAGAGAAGTTTGCCGATATCATAGAGGACCTGGTGAAAAAAGGGATGAACTACTACCGGGATTTTATCCTGCCGAACAAACAGTTCCGTACACCGACCCAGGAAGAAAGAAAAATGCTGCAAAGCCTTCGTGATCAGCTCGCCGAATATGCGGGTGATGATGAAAACGAACTTCAGACGATCCCCTTTGATGTAGCCCGTACGTTTGACGTCTCCCCCAAACATTTCTTTAAAACATTTTATGAAGTTCTTCTGGGTCAAGAACGCGGACCACGTTTTGGGACATTTATTCAGTTGGTAGGAAAGGATAAGGTTCTAAATCTACTGGATAAGATGAACAACTCCTAAAAAATTGACATCCATGCCGACTATTTGATAGTGTTATTGTTACATTATATTGGCGAAACTCTTTTTCGGGTATAACCATGTCAGACATCTCTGTTCATTCAGATTTTAAAACAGCCCTAAAAGATCTAAAAACGATCGCCCGGTATGAGATTATCCGTAAGCTGGGAGAGGGGTCATCCGGTGTGGTTTACCTGGGGATGGACCCTTATATCAAGAGGCATGTGGCGATCAAGATATCCCAGTCAACGTCGAATCGTGCCCTTGAGAGATTTTTTACTGAAGCCCAATCCGCCGGCAGGCTGAATCACCCGAACCTGGTTGCCATTTATGACATAGGGATGCAAGACGATTTATGTTACATTACCATGGAGTACGTTGATGGAACCACTCTTGAGAAATACTGCCGTAAGGATAATCTTCTGCCGGTGAGTAAGGCAGTAGAAATCATTTTCAATGTTTGCAATGCCATCGATTATGCTCACAAGCAAGACATTATCCACAGAGATATCAAACCATCCAATATCATGCTGAGCAAGTCAGACATCCCTATAATTACTGATTTTGGTATCGCCCAGATGACACAGCAGACCTCTGAAGTGGGGGTATGGGGAACCCCGAGCTATATGTCGCCCGAACAGTTGAAGGAAGAAACCATCGGAAGCTATAGCGATGTATTTTCGTTGGGGTGCGTTTTGTACGAACTTTTAACCGGTGAAATCGCATTCCCGGGAGATAACAACTTTGCCATCATGTATAAAATCACCAATGAGGAGCCGACCGCCATAACTGAATTGCGGCCGGATCTGCCCGGCATCC
This sequence comes from Thermodesulfobacteriota bacterium, assembly GCA_042573625.1. Classification (GTDB taxonomy): domain Bacteria; phylum Desulfobacterota; class Desulfobacteria; order Desulfobacterales; family UBA11574; genus JBHPCZ01. The sequence continues at coordinate 14,136 of JBHPCZ010000075.1, read as the reverse complement.
TTGATGACATCATAAAAAAGGCTTTAGCCAAAGACCCCGCTAAACGGTATCAGACCTGTATGGACCTGACATATGATTTGCGTGTGGCGTTAAGAGGATTTACCGAGACCTTCCTGGATGGAAAAGTAAAGGATGCTGTGGACTATGTCCATCACGCCCCTTTTTTCCAGAATTTCACCAGGGAACAGGTCAAAGAACTGATTACCGCCAGCTCTATTGTAAAATTTCCAAAGGAAAAAGTTATCGTGGCCGAAGGCGAAATTGATGATACGTTTTATATTCTTCTCAACGGAAATGCTAAAATCAGAAAAAACAATCAAGATATCGCATTCATTGGCGTCGGGGAATGTTTTGGGGAGATGGCTTACATCAGCGGACAGGCACGAACTGCCACAGTGGTGGCGGATACAGAGTGCATTTTGATTAAAATCAGCGCAACCTTGATGGACAAGTCCCCAGATGATATTCAGCTGCTTTTCTATAAAAATTTTGCAAAGACTCTGGTTAACCGATTTTCTGTGAAATAAGATCTCACCATTAAGAGGGGGCTTGAACGGTCAGGGTATACCCCAGGGTCCTTTCTACCTCCGCTGACAGTTCAATTTCATCGGGCTCGACGGAAAGCGTTTCCCACTCAGGGTGATACATGGCGTCAGCGACAACACCATACATGATCACCAGTATATCACATGCCGACAATTTCGGGAAAGGCGCATTCAAAGCTTTTATCATCTCCGAAAGTCGTTCCGATTCCTTTTTTAACAGCGCCAAGTCATCCAGTAATTGAAGGATGAGAGAAACATCTCTATCAGCCGATTTGGCCGGGCGGTCTGGCTGTTTATACCTTGCTTTCAACCGGCAGGTCTCTTCATGGGAATAACCGAACAAAGACTGGCGGTTTTTTTCGCTCTTGAAATGAGTCTGGGATTGGATGGTTGTTTTTATCCGGGTGTCAATTGCCGCCTTTTTCTCTTGCACATAAACTTCAAACCATTGTTTGGTATCTTCCGGGATCTCAGCATGTAACGATTTGAGCAGTTTTTCCGCTGCGCCGATATTTTTATCAAATTCTTCTTTTGCCGAGGACCAGAATACGTGGCTGATCTCCTTGTATACTTCCGAAATTTCTCGCTTTTCCGCAAGTGCGCTTTGAATTGTCCGCATGAAACCGTGAACCTTTCCCCCGGTTTTTCTAAACAGGTGTTTTCCGGTCGCCAATTCATAAATGATGCCGGCCATGGCGTACCAATCCTGCAGATGCAAAATTTGGGGCAGGTCTGAATAGATGCCATTGAGCACTACATTTAGAAAAAAATGAGACGGCGTAGCATAAAGCGGGGTGCCGCCCAAATAAGGTTGAGGTAGTTCTTTTTTTCCCCTTGTTTCAAAATCAACAGCGGTTTCCACATCAATGAGTCCGATGGTGTAATCCTCCGCCGAGAACAGAAATGCAGGATAGTTTGCAGGATCCCCCGCCACGATTAAATTGTCAGGTTTGAGATCTCGCATGGCAACCTTTTTTTCTCCCATTGAGGCCAGCAAGACAAGCAGATTGGTTATAATCCCTTCCATTTGAGGCTTGTTCCGGTTAAGCATTCGCCTTCGAACATCTTCCTTGACCAGCTTTCCGTATGTCTCTACAACATCAGCGTTTTCCGCTTTAATCTTATTGAGCGGAAGGTTGACTTGCTGAACCAGTTGATCGGACAGGCCCCGATAATTTTCTTTAGAATCTTTTCCCAAAAGATAGCTCAAAAATAACATTTTTTTCTGGGTTTCGCCCATTGATTTAGCCTGGCCTGATGTTTTCAATACCGGTCTCACGTCCACATCGAACTGCTTATAAAGATTCTGCAAGTTAAAGCATGTCGAATCGTCGTAATCTCCGTATTTGCTTTCGAACCCGTGGTAATTCCAGACGGCATCTACATCACCGGCGATCTCCTTATGGATTTGGTTCTCAACATCGTGAAGGCTTTCCATTACGCGACTTAGAAAATAATAACGGGATAAATCCATGAAGAAGACAAATGCGTTATCGACCTTCAAATAGTCCTGGAATTCGGGATTGACTTCGAGCCATTTAACACATTTTTCTTCAAGTGCTTTCAGAACAACCTCGTTTCTATCCGGAAAGGCGCTGATTTTCCTTAAAATCACCGAAATGCCGGGAATAATACATTCCATAGGGGCGAGTTTAGCAACGATGGCGGTCTCTTCCCGGATTCTTCCAACATAGTCCTTAAAGTCTTTGATCGGTGACGGCGGTATTTTAACGACAATATGGGTGTCATAAATCACATAAAAACATTGACTTTTGCTGCCGGTACCTTCCCCCAGAGGACTAACGGTCATCCGCCTGGATTTCCATTCACCCTTATGTTTCACTTTCAGTTCATATATCTGCCTGGAGTCTGATGACTTGCCGGGAACAGTTACTATTTGCGCAGGAGTGTCTTCCGGAACGCCAAGCTGGTGGCGAAAAAGGTTAAGAAAAAACCGCTGAACCGACTGAATGCTGGTCAAGGCGAATTGAATCGGACGGGTTGTTTTGACCGCATCAGGAACCTTGGATTGAGCGGCTTTCCCGGCGGCTGAATAGCGCTTAATGACAAAAAAGATGCCGCCACACACAGCCAAACCAAGCAATGCCATGATCCCAAGCAGGAATATGTTTTCGCCGATCTTATCTCTATTTCCTAAAATGGAAGTCCGCATGGATTCCACAACCGTTGTCAGATGACAGACAATACGTTTTTGAAAATCACGGAGGCCATGAAATCCATTTAAATACATCTCACTAACAGCCCCCTCTTCTACATAACCGGTTTTTCGATCGCTTCTGTAAAAAATGTCGCCATCCGACGCCGTTGTGTTATCGGAAATAATGATTGTTCCGTTTTCTAAAACAAGGATGTCTTTTACATAAACGTTTTTTAGAAACAGGAGGCCAGCGGCAATGAAGGCGCTGATCAATAGATATTTGATGGTCTTCTTTTTCACGGTATCTTTCTATGCTTTCCTGCTAAAAATTGAAGCGTTCCCTGAAATCCCGATGTTATCGGGACGGGGAATGCGCTCGTTGTTTCGGTTTAAATGAATTGACCCGAATGCTCCTATATTAACATCCATAATCTCCAGCCGCAATGGTAATATACCGCCCGATATAAATGCAAACAGAATTTAGAAAAGTTTTGCTCTATTACTATCCCCAACTTCACAAATTTAAAGAAAAAAATGCTCGGATTTAAACATATACCAGGACGTCAACATCGGGCAGTTTAAATCCTAATTCAACCCTATTTTTTCCATACTTACGCTTGAAAAAAGAAGATTTCCATCATAATGAAAGACAGGGATGCAAACCTTGATGTTTCATAAAAGTAATAATAATTTAAAATGTCCAGTTAAATTTTTAAATAGTGCCCGTCCGCAAATGACCGAATCTATAAAATGGGCACTAACTCATATTCAAGCCACAACCAAGGAGACAACAATGGCGACTCAAATTTATGGATGGTGTGGAAAGATTCTCGACATTGACCTGTCAAATTCACGGATCACTGAATTGAGAACCATGGACTATGCAGACCGTTTTCTTGGCGGACGCGGCATTGCCACACGGATCTATTGGGAAACGGTCGAACCCGAAGTGGGTGCGTTTGATCCGGAAAATCGCCTGATACTGATGACCGGACCGCTGGGAGGTACCGGTGCCCAGGGCGCTTCCCGATTTGAGGTTGTGGGAAAGTCGCCCATGTTGATGCCGGAAGGATTCTGTTACGGGAATCTTGGCGGTTTCTTCGGCCCCTATTTAAAAAGGGCCGGCTATGACGGGGTTGTCGTTTCCGGGCGGTCTGAAAAACCGGTTTACATATGGATTCATGAAGGGAACGCCCGGATTTTAGATGCATCTTTGCTCTGGGGCAAGGGTGTGTATGACGTCCGGGATATCTTAAAACAGACGCATGGAAAAAATGTCCGGCTCGTAACAACCGGTGTGGCCGGTGAAAACATGTGCCGGAACGCCAACCTTATGACGGACAATGAAGGAAGTGCCACCGGCGGATTCGGCGCGGTGATGGGTTCTAAAAACCTTAAAGCCATAGCGGTATTGGGTTCAGGAAAGCCTGCAATAGCCAATCCGATGAAATTAAAAGAACTCAACCAATTGGCCGTCCATTTAAATCAGCGTGACCCGCTGTGGGTTCCTTATCCTGAAGAACAGGTTCGTCGAACCGGAAAATCGTCCTGTTATCAATGCGGCCTTGATTGTAAATATAGAAATGCTTTTCGAACAAAATCCGGGAAGGATGTTGTAAGAAAATGTCAATCCATGTTCGTCTATTTTCAATGGGTTATGGGAAGGCCGGGAGAATCGGCGGAGACCGCTGTCGATGCCACAGGTATCTGCAATGATCTGTCGATCTGTACAATGGAGATGTACAATATCATTCAGTGGCTGGACACGTGCCACAAATCCGGTTTTATTACCGATAAAGAGATCGGATTGGACATGTCAACACTGGGAACCCTTGATTTTTTTAAAAACCTCGCCAACATGATTGCGCGTCGAGAAGGCTTTGGCGATATTCTGGCCGAGGGTCTTCTTCGTGCCGGGGAAAAGCTTGGAGATGAAGCCAGGGCGCATTTTTCAAATGAGGTGTCCGGTGTCGGGGATGGCGCCACGTATTCCGCACGCGAATACCTGATGAACGGGCTGTTGTACGCCCTGGAACCCAGACAACCGATTGCCATGCTTCACGAAATCAGCTGGCTAACCGGATTATGGGTCATGAACCAATCCAACCCTAAATCTTCACCGGTAACATCCGATGTGTTTCGGGCCGCGGCCTATAAATTCTGGGGAAATGAAACAGCGTGGGATCTAAATGCCCATGAGGGAAAGGCCATGGCGGCAACTAAAATCATCGATCGAACCTACGTGAAAGACAGCCTGCTCTTGTGTGATTCCTGCTGGCCGATGATGGTTTCCTGGAATACAGCGGATCATGTGGGTGATCCAACGCTTGAGAGTCGAACATATTCCGCGGTCACCGGCATCGAAACAGATGAAACCGGGCTGAACCAGTATGGCGAAAGAATATTTAATCTTCAAAGGGGCGTTCTTTTGCGTGAAGGATGGCGACCCAAGGCAGATGATGTTGTAGAAGAATTTAATTATACTGATCCGGTGGAAACCGTCTTCATGAACCCTGATGTAATCGTCCCCGGTCCTGGAAAAGAAGTCGCCAGCCGAAAGGGCCAAACATTAGACCGAACTGAATTTAAAACCATGCGGAAGGAATTTTATGATCTCAGGGGATGGGACGCCGACTCGGGTCTGCAAAAGGCCGAGACCCTCGAACGCCTCGGACTGTCAGACCTGGTTCAGGATCTAACCCGGATTGACATGATTGCAAAGTGAAACTCTCCGCGGCAAGCCTCGGCGGAAACGAAGTGTTATTTTGAAAAGCATGGGCAGTGAGATCTAATTCAATTGGACATTTTTTTTCTTCAGTCCCTTTACCAGGGCTGACAGAAACGGACCGGGTGGATCGGTCAGTGGTGTGCCCGGCTTCAGCGCGGCCAGTTCATGAAGCGCTTCACGAATTTCTTTGGAATCCTTTTCAAAAACGGTCAGCACCTCTTCGTGGTCCCGTCTGGTTTTCCGTGGAGAATAGTTGCCATCGGTTTTTATTAAATATTGTGATACCGTCTCCTGAATGGCTTCCCAACTGTCTCGACGCGTCTGGTTTTTCAGGGGGGTGAGATCGTGCAGGTTTTTGATCTGTTTGCGAAAAAAGCGTCTACCCGTAAACGGCATGACCAGAGCAACCCACAGCAGCAGCAGAATCACGGTCCCGATACTGCCGTTAGACAGCAGTAACCCAGAATTCATTTCACCCAGCAATCCCATGTTTGCAGCGATATAAAGCACCGCGCCAGCGCCCGCCATACTGAAAATCAGTCCATACAAAAGCTGCTTTAACCGGAATTCGTGCATTCGATGACGATAACTGACCAGCGCTTCAAGTAAGTGCGACATCCGTTCACTGTGGGTTTCAACAAAGGTCGCCAGATGGTCCAGTCGGTGACGCGGCGCTTCCATGACGGCCTTTTTCAATTCCTCGCGCTGATTATCCAAGTATTTCAGGTAAGAGGTGTCGAGGTCGATGTGCTGATTGGCGTTCTGGGCCGCTCGGGGCGAGTAAGTGAGATGAATCATGGGAATGTCTTTGCGTCCCGTGATCTGAGACAGATTCCAGCACAGCGTGCCGTAAACCCGCAACAGATCGCCCAAGCTGGCACATTCATCAATTCGATTCAGCACAAAGAGGACCCGGTCCTCAAAGGTTCGGGTCGGCAGCGTGTCGCGCAGACTGGTGTGTGCTTCGCGAATGGTGCCGGCTTTATGAGGATCAAAAAGTACCAGAATCAGGTCCGAAATTTGGGCCAGATCCCCGATCACATCCTGGTAGTTGTATCCCCGATCCCGTTCCGTAATGCTGTCCAGCATGCCAGGGGTATCGATAATGGCCAGGCTTTTTAAAAAGGGCGCGTTGACTTTTTTCAACCGAAAATGGGCGGCAAAGCGCTGGCCATGCTTTTTGAGCGATTCAAATGGAAATTCCGGATCATTGAGCAAAAATTTGCCGTCACGCTCTTCCATGGTTTTAATGGTATTTCCGGATGCGGACGTATCGTCATAGGTCAGGACCGTAAAGGAATCGTCCGTTGGCGCCTGGCCGGTCTTCTGGATGTCGGCTTTCAGAAAATCATTGATTAACGCGGATTTTCCGGATGAATAATTTCCCAGAACCAGCACCAGAGGACGCCATTTGATATGGGCCTCCAACGGCACTTCACTGTATCCATAGTGCAGGGACACCGGCGTCAAGCATTTTTCAACCAGGTCCCGCAACTCGTTTCGGATCGCGTTTATGTAATTCTCCCGGTATAGTGTCATCGTAATATTATTGATTTATGCGCTGGTAAACCCTAAGTGTAAATCAATTCTTGCTATCAGAATGCCATGTATGCGTCAATAATAATAGTTCTTTTAGAATTCCCTCCAGTAAAGTCGCCGGCGCGCCATAGCTTTGGCAACGACATGCTGCAGAAAATGCCCACTCTTTTTCAGAACAACTTTTGGTTAAGTGTGAATTTTTGATAAATTTATATTTGACTTCGACCAAATGCTGTTTACTTTAAATTTTAATTAAACAGCTATCTTTATCAGCTGTTTATTTTAAATGAAAAATGAATTGACAAAAAAGAGGAGAACTCCGATGACTGATATATTAAAAAGAGATATTACAGGCGAATGCGAAGGAGAATGCAGAGATCGCGTCAGAGAGGGCGAAGTAGAACGACAGGATGAAATCAGGGTTTCCGATGTTGAAGTTCCGGAGTCATATCCGGACGCATATTGGTCGAAATCCAGGACTGAACAGCCTGGCGTTTTTGGAGGCCACGTGTAAATCCGGCGTTATAAGTTCATGTAACCTTAAATAAAAATAAATCCTGATAAAGGATTGAACATAAAAAGGGTGGCTGATTCAGCCGCCCTTTTGTTTTCCATAAACTGAAAAAAACATCCCGTCAGCTATTGAGATACGCGCCCTGTTTCCTCATGGCACGCGGAACCAGCTTGATTACTTGAGACCTTTGAAAAATGTTCAATTTTGTTCAAGGTCAAGGAAGGGGAAAATTTTAACCACCCCAGTACGATCTGCCGGACCTACGGGGCAGGCAGGAATACATTGATTATTTCGAGGAATAAAATTTTAGCCTGACACTGGAATTGGGCAAAAGGGGGCGTTTTTTAAAGGTCTCTACTTATCATTTCAGGCCATGCCTCAAAGAGAGCTTTTCAAACATGACCGCAAGTCCGGTCGCAAGAAGATAGATGGATTCAATGTTGAGATTCTCTTCCGCTGTTGAATCAAAAAAAATATTGAGATTGGATTCGAGCCCTTCTTCGAGCCGCCAATAGCAGATCAGAATCGGCAATTTGGGTAAAGGATGCAAAACAAGTGAGATATCAGAATTGTAATGGTTTTCCACTTGCTTTCCGTTAAAAAGGCGAATCATATCCTCGAAAAGATCCGTATAGGTATCCGCCACTTTTTTTAACGGTTTTTCACACCTTTGCCCGAAAAGCCGGTACCAATCTTTCCCGCCTTCCAGTTCTCTGAGTGGTACCCATTTCCCTGAAACAGGAACTCCGGCGCTGTCAATTATATAGTTGAATACCGGTACAGCTATCCATGAATGGACATGGAGGTCGGTTGTAATATTCCCTTCTTTATCAACACTAAAGTCCTTACCGAGGCACTTTACCGTCAACTTGCCATTGGAAAAAGAAGCCCCCAACCTCTCTGCTGACAAAGAAAAATCGACAACGGCAACCTTTCTTTTCAACTCTTCTATGGCTTGTTCCTGTTCCTGTTCAAGTGTCACATGATTGGCGGATCTGCCCCCATACCGGACGAGGATCTCTTCCTCCAGGCGAGGACACTCATCGAGCTGTTTTTGACCATTGAAAACTGAAGCAGCAAAGGCCAGACACGTCGGTTTGTTACATTCCCCGCAATTTGATTTATCTAGCAATTTGAAGATTTCCATTGTATTATTCAGTTGAGCCATTCGTTAACACTCCTTTTTCCTGCTGTAACAGAGCCACTAAAGTTCCATCAAATGAAAAAACAGTACAAGTTCGTTTTTCACAAACAGTGTAGTACAGTTGTGAAAAAAAACATCCCCCATTTGGGGGATAGGTGGTATTTTTTTACCTGTCACGATAACCCACCTATTTTCTCATGCTTTAGCCCGGATATTTCATACGCCTGGTGCGTTTATTTGAAAAACATTCAGGGTCGCTGCTGTAGTATGCTAACGCAATCAAGCCTCTGATAACACGGACGCCGCAGGAGTCATACCGAAGGTATTGGGCGCATCAGCAGCGACCAAAGGTAAAATTTTTCAGCTGTAGAAAAAAAGTCAGCGCACAAAGCGTGCCTTAGGAAAAATCTTTATTACTTAACTTAATATTTTGATTTAATTATATATTTAGATAAAGGGGCAGTTCTTTTACCAAAAGCACAACCCGAACTCGGGTTGCAACGATTAAATATATCTAAAAATCCGTAAAAATCAAAAAGGCAAACCCTATTAAATGGGTTGGCCTTTTTGGAATGTGGTATCATAACTATTTTAAGCTCTCAAAAGCCTGTAATTTATTGCAGATAGCACAAGTTTTGAGTAGATGATTTCAAAACATTATTCCAAGCACAAGCATCACTGGATGCTCTGGATTCATGATTAAAAATGGAGGTCATTATATTGATCTCTACAGATGAAATACGAGGAAAATATAATTGTTGGGGAAACAATTAGAAGAGGCAGGCCAGAGCTCTCCACCCGAATAATTCCATATCTCTAAATTAAAATGGTCATCATTAAAAATTGAATCTTAATCCAAGGAGAATATTGTTGCTTTTGTATTCTGCTTTTACACCATTGAAGTCGGGATTGACAGCCATAAAAAATCGAAAACCAAGGTCCACAGTCAGAATTTCATTAACATCATACGCAACTCCTGCTCCAAGCTGGTAGGCAAACACTGTATCATTTTGACTGCCTGATCTTGTAAAACCCGCAACTGACAAGTCGTCTATAGAAACTTGAGCAAAACCTATACCAGCTAATAAATAAGGAGAAAAAGCCGAATTAATTTCGATGTCACAAAATCCGTTAATAAGAAGGCTCAAAGCGTCATACGCTCCCCCTGCGTCAAAACTATTCTTACGGTAAGCAACCTCTTCCTCTAAACGAATCTTTCCGAAATCATAACCTATACCCCCTACGACACCAGATCCATTATCAAATTCAGCATTGAATGGACCCACACCTGGCTCTGAGAAGGTAGTCTTAGCAAGGGAAGTAACAGCACCTGAAATCTGCAAATAGGGGCCTTCTGCTGCATAGAGTGTCGTGGAAAAAAAGAAAAATAAGAGCCAACTAAAATTGAATATTCGTTTTCTTTTCATTTTTCACCTCTGGCCTTTTCGATCCCTTGTTATAGTTGGTGCGAAATTTTGGAAAGCGAGCAGTTCAGAATGATGTCCAATATCAACTAGAGTCTCTGATTTCATTAATAAAAAGTTTAATGGAAACATAACTTACTGTCAAGCTCGAATTTTTCAGAAAAATATACGGAAAATACACCAATGGTACTGAATATAGAGGAGCTTCGACAGGCAGTAGAAAATTGGAATCGAAAAGATTGAAAAACCGTCCCTGACATATTGATTCTATGTATTATCACTTTCATGATCTATGAATTTCTCTTTTGACCGGCCGGATATATGCCAGAAAGAGTGGATATTACATTGCCATTCAGAGAGCCGTATCGTGATAGCAACCTCCTCGCATGCCACTAGGGCCTGGAAGATTGCAGCAACTCTGAAGAGCCCTGCAATATCTGCGACAAATAAAACCAGGACGGAGACACTCATCAATACTGCTGTAATTTTGGCCGCCCATGTGTGATAGCTTGGGAGTCTTCTAAACTTCATGAATCCGGCGATTAGAGGGACCATATAAGCGCCCATGACGACCAGGACAAAAAACGATTCCCGTTTGATGATTTCCGGCCACAGCCACCAGGCACACAGCGGTACAGTCAGATACGTCGCCAGATCTCCCCAGCTATCGAGCCGGGTTCCAAGTTCTGAAGCCACATTCAGCTTGCGGGCGATAAATCCATCGATGAAATCCGAGAAAAGCGAGATGGTAAGCAAGACAAGAAACAGATTCGGATGCCCGGTCCAGGCCAGATAGACAAGGAACGGGGCGGCAACAAGGCGGAAGCCGCTCAGAAAATTGGGCAGACTAAACAACTTTGCCCTTGATGGTTTATCATTCATATTTTCAACGTTATTTTCTCTCAATAGAGCCAGCGCGTCAGTCAATCCTGGAAGTCTTATAGAACCTATCTCAAAAATAAGATCAGGTTCAGGGCGAGGCGCAAAACAGTCGAAAAAGCGGAGCATACACGTAGTATGTAGCATTTTGAACCGTTTCGCAACACCGCCATGGGTACTTAGATTGTTTTTGAGATAGGTTCTAATCTATAGTTGTCCATTCTTTCCGGTTAAACGAATACATCGGTCTGCCATATGGTGGAAAATGAACATACAACAACATCACGTCGTCTTTTCCGTTGATATAATAGAACCGGTTGAACCCCAGCGCGTATTTAGCAACTGGAACCGAATCAATATATTTTGGTATCAGTTCTTCCAGTTGTGGTGGGTAGTTACCGTTATCAACTTTATATTCTTCAATCTTAGTGGTTAAAGATTCTGCCCTCTGTCTGGCTATATCATTGTTTAAATAATTTGACCCCAATACTCCGACCGCCATTATTGTATAAATCAGGCTCTTTTTCAAATAGTACCCCGGTGACGCCTTCTTAAAATATAAGGATAGGGCTTTTGGCAAAAACCCGAATAGTACAAACAGCAGCGCAATTGCAGCAATCACGCCCTGGTTTAAAATAAATGCGTCCAGAATAAACAGGATGACAGCCGTAATCATACTTTTTCTTAAAGGCTTAATTTCCGGCATTTTTTCAGCCTGGCCTCGAGTAACCATAGAAGCCTGACACCTAAAACCTGCATCAATTGTTATTGAAACTGGCTATATATTTTATAATCTAATATAGTTGAGACTTCTTTTCAATGAAAACGGGTTCACCAATACGCGGCTAAATAATATAAGAAGTTTTATCATATTTTTCTATAACAATTGACCCTTTGGGATTGCCGAGGATACCGGATAGCCTTCGACTTGACTCCTTCGGCGTCTTCGGCATGACTCCTTCGGCGTCTGCGTTATCAGGTAATTGCGGTATTACAATACAGCTTCACACCTGATGCCTTGTATTTCCAGCATCCTCGACAATTGCAGAATTTAGGTGATATGCTTTCATGATCCGCTCAATCCGCTGGTCCTTTTCCTGCCAGAGTTGATTAACCCATTGCTGGATTTTTTTCCGATAGGCTTTGTCATTCTGATAATCTTTACCAACAACATTTTCAGGAACGGGTAATATCGTCACCCGCACGATTATGCGGGGTATATTCCCCTTCAACAACGCCCAAAAACGCACAGGAGGTTCATTTTCCGGATAAACGATTGTCACGTCCAGTACGCTGGATAAACAATCCCCCATGGCGGAAAATACCAGGGCAACGCCGCCGGCTTTGGGCATCAGGAGATGACGGTACGGGGCGTTTTGCTTTTGACGTTTTTGAAAATCAAATCGGGTTCCCTCTACATAATTCATTATGGAACCGGGATATTTTTTTAACTTTTCGCAAAATTTTCGAGTCGTTTCCATGTCTTTACCCCGAAGCTCCGGATGTTTTTCCAGAAACTGACGGGAATATCGCTTCATGAACGGAAATTCCAAAGCCCACCATGCGATGCCCAAAAAGGGAATCCAGATGAGTTCCTGTTTCAGGAAAAACTTGAGAAAGGGGATACGGCGCTTGAAGATATGCTGAAGCACGAGGGTGTCCGCCCAGGAACAATGATTACTGACCACAAGGTAGGAACCTTTGGGATCAAGATATCCGATCCCTTGAACATCCCATTCGATATTCTGCGTAATCCGTAAAATAAAACTGTTGCAATCGACCCACCTGGCGGCAAAGAAGATCAGCAACTGTGAACATTGATGCCTTATTCCTGAATGGGGGATAATTATTTTTATTAAGATAATCGGGATAAAAAGGAGGACCCAGAATACGGTGTTGAGGCTAAACAGCACAAGCGAAACACCGCCTTTCAAAAACGATGGTAATCGGTACAGCATGTTTCTCCTTAGAAGCAGTTTCAAAGCCTTCCGTTCGCTGGTTTGAAACTGCTTCTAATGAATTTGTTGGGCGTGTGAAAAAGCTAACTTAATGCCCAGCCCAACGAACAGAATACCTGTGAGTTTTTTCAGTATTCCTCCCACAGATGCTCGATTTTGAATCTTATCCGTCAACCATGTTGATCCGAACACAAGAACCGTGCACCAGATGCTGCCGGTCGTAAAAAAAATGAGGCCGAGCACGACAAACGGTGTAAAAATGAATTCAGCCTGTGGATCAACAAATTGAGGAAGGAAGGACAGAAAAAATAACGAAACCTTTGGATTCAAGACATTCGTCAATACGCCTTGCCTATATATTGTCAATGTTCCCAGCTGCTCCCTTTCTACATCCTCGACTTTGCCGCTATTCTCCCTGCTGCGCAGAAAGTCGACCCCGATCCATATTAAATACCCGGCTCCGGCATATTTAACGATACTGAAAGCCAAAGCAGACGTTGCCAGAATTGCAGACAGGCCGAGCGCTGTAAGCGATGTATGAATGAGTACGCCTGACATGATGCCCATAGCGGAGATCAGCCCTGCTTTTCTCCCCTGGGCGATACTCCGCCCCAGAATGAACATGGTGTCCTGTCCAGGGGTAAGATTCAACAAAATGCACGAAGCCACGAACAAAGAGAGATTTTGTGTTCCGAGCATGTTCTATCCTTTCTCACGGCGAACATGGAATGTCGGATTTTAAATCAAAGCGTCATCTTTCCGCGGTTGCTGTTCGACAGTCGACATTTAAAATCCTTTTATCCGATTACCTGCCGGGAACAATAATCCGTGAATCATCTTTTTGCTGCGGCTTTTGCTGCTGCATTTTTTGAATTTTTTCAATCATTTCAGACAGAGCCCGCTTCATGGCATCCGGAAACGCATCCATTGCTTCCTCAAGATTATTTGCCTTTAAGGCAGCTTGAATCGGAATCGGCCCTTCAGGAGACATCAGCTGCGTATGTCCGATAAATATTGCCGCCCGACTCTTATCTTCCGTCCCATCAGGATTTATGGGTACCAATCTCCTGATCGAACCGACCTTAAGATCGGTAATGGATTCTTCACGGTGCAAATTGGTTTTATCAATTGTAAAATCTATAGTCTGCTCTTGTCCGCCTCCGTTCATTCTTGCCTCCGTATGCTTGGATTATAATAGAACCTATCTCAAAAATAAGATTAGGGTTCAGGGCAAGGCGCGAAACAGT
>JBHPCZ010000074.1:0-16630 GCA_042573625.1 Thermodesulfobacteriota bacterium | reverse complement strand
CAGCGGCCTCATGAACCCGAATCATTACCTGTCCGTAGCCATCTGGTACTTATTGCAGAACAGACCTGAATGGGGAAAAAATCTCGCAATTGGCAAGACATTGGTCAGCAGCAGTATGATCGATAAGGTTGTTGCCGGATTCAAAAGAACACTTTACGAAGTCCCGGTCGGATTTAAATGGTTTGTTGACGGGATGCTGAGTGGAACAGTCGCTTTTGGCGGTGAAGAAAGTGCCGGGGCATCATTTTTGCGAAAAGACAGCACCGTGTGGACCACGGACAAAGACGGATTTTGTATGACGCTTTTGGCAGCAGAGATCTTGGCAAAGACAGGAAAAACACCGGATGAAATCTACCGCGACACATTGACCTCCAGATATGGAGAACCGTATTACAGAAGAGTAGACGGCCCGATTTCTGATGAACAGAAGGCGGTCTTAAAAGGCCTGGCACCCGACGCCATTAAAACACCCACATTGGCAGGTCTACCCATTACGGCAGTGATGACAACAGCTCCGGGAAACGAGGCGTCTATCGGTGGGGTCAAGGTTGTTATCGATGATGGTTCCTGGTTTGCCATCAGGCCGTCAGGGACAGAACCCAAAATGAAACTTTATATCGAAAGCTTCGGCGGAGAAGAACGCTGGCAGCAGATCCATGACGAGGCATTGCCGTTAATTTTTGGATAAGTATTATTTATCATCCTCTCATCCGCATAGCAAAGCCGGGACCTTCAGCCAAACTGAAGGTTTAATTGCCTAATTAAACCCAATCCGGCACTTTAATATCAGCCGACATAAGCTCATCATCGGGAATATACGGTTTGATGTCGATGACGGGAGAGCCGTCAAAGGCGTCGATCCGGTCTATGAAAATGGTATTGTTTTCGATAGCCAGGTTTCTGCAAAAAGAGATCGCGATAAGATTCGGACGCATTGGCGAATGCGTTCCGAAAACGCCCGTAAGAGGGTTTTTTTTGTCCTTTCTTGGATGAATCTGCAAAACCTTTCGCTTTTCAGGGGTATCGTTTTTATCGAACCAGTAGCATACGACGAGATGTGAAAATTCAGCCACTCCCAAAAGGGCGTCAATATATTCGTTGTCGATCTCGATTCTAACGTTTTCGTCATTTTCCTTGTGAATAATGCCGATGGGATAAATTTTATAACCGGATTTCATAAACAATTCCAATCCATTTTTTATGTTCAAACAAATAACGCTTAAAACTTAAGAAGGGGCAAGTTTCCCTGTCCCGCCAGAAGCACCAATTCAATCCATACAATATGGAACGCCTGATCAACGTATAATGGCAGCTCTTTCCAGTAATCCTTGTGTACGCGTTTCCAGACACGCATCCACCAGAAGACAAATTCAGTCCGGTCCTGAACAAAGTGCTGAATTCCGATCAGCACTATCTGCCACCATTTAAGCTGACACAGCAAAAAAGGCACGAGATATATGACGACATGAACCAGGCAGACAAAAGAGCTGTTCTTTTTGTTAACCGCCATCCATTCATTCTGTAAAATGAAATCACCAAACAGATGCGCCACAAACGGATTCATCCTGTCTCCTTATGTTTTTAAATGTTAACTCGTAAAAGCATGCGTATTCGCCGCTTATACATCAAACTGCTTTCGGACTATATATAGCAAGAATCCAATGCGAGCAATTATATTTTTTTTAGCACCGTAACGATAACACTGCAAGCTCTCTCAGAAATGCAGATCACGTTCAAGACAAAGGCGCGGACCGATGAAAAAGCGCAGCATACATGGAGTATGTGAGCATTTTGCCGAAACAACAAACTGCGTAGCAGTTTGCTGATTTCACGATCCGTGATCAAAAAATCAGGGAAGCGTTAGCTTTCATTGTTTAAGTATTGTGAAACAATACAACAGGCTCGCAACGCCGGCATTGGGCATCAGGTGCATTTTTTGAGATGGCTTGTGATTGTATAGAGAATGTCTTGGTCCGTGGATACACAGTTGTGGGAGGGAAATTATAGGGTATAATTTGGGCTGGTGTTTTAACGGAATGACATTTTTGTTCTCTTTAAATGTTTACTTTTTGGATTTTCTTTTCGCCTTCTCTTTCGATAGCGTTCGAGTTCCTTAAGATATTTTTCAATATCTTGTCTGTAGCACTCAATATTTCTTTTTTTATCCGCCATTGTTAAAGAAACCTATTTGTTAAAAGCACTAAAAAACTTAATAGCCCCTAAAAACTTTTAATAAAAGAAAGTGTCAAACTTGCCATATCATTTTAACACGCGCTTTACTTTTTCTTGTTCTATCAAAAGGTAAGAACGTTATTTTTAACATTGAAGTAAAACAATCCACTTTTCTTCATTGCCCCAATTATTCATTAACGCATTATTCGTGCCAGGCGTCTCGGTGAAATACGCTGGAAGCAATTATAGCGATTTTCCGGACACTTAAATGGTGGCGTGCCTGAAACCTAAAATGTCGGTGAATACCCATTGACCTGCAATATTTTGCAGCAAAACCACATAACTTGTAGCCAATTAGAAAACCAGGACCTCACTGTTTCACCTTGATTTTTCCTGAAAAGCGCAGAATTCATCAACGTGCTTCAGTTTTCCATGTTTTCACGCACATTCTGCACAATGCCTCCAATTATAGCGGTTTCCATAAACATGTTCCTATTGATTTGCTTTTGTTCATATTTTATTAAGCTGCCGTGTGAAACAGAACGTTATTTTGACACCCGCTATAACCCATAATTACTACCTCAATTGAGCAAAAGTCGAGGATGCCCCAGTTCCAAGGCGTCTAAGGGTGAAGTCGTAGTAAGCTACTGCGAACCCTTGGCAACGTGGACGCCGTAGGAGTCAAGTCGAAAACTATGGGATGTCCTCGGCTTTCCTGGAGGGTAAACAAAATGGTGAATTTTAAAGAATATTTATAACTCTTCAGCGCTGTCGATATAAAACATCGGGTTGCTGATCTTATTTGTTATCATTTTGGCAAGTTAATATAGGTCTCAACATCTTGTTTATGCTCAATTGAGGTATTATATTGATCAAACAACAACATTTGCTGTAAAAAAGAGCTGTTTATTTCTGCCGGATACTTCATCCGAGATGTCCGGCCCGGATTTTGAAACCGCTTCTGAAGCTGTCATGACACAGGGGGACACATCATGAGTCACCAACCAGACAAAATCATTTGCTCGATGATTCAGGTGAGCAAGCACTATGATACAAAACCAGTCCTTCGGGACATATCGCTGTCGTATTTTTACGGCGCAAAAATCGGCGTTTTGGGGCTGAACGGATCGGGGAAAAGCACTCTTTTACGCATCATGGCGGGCGTGGACGCGGAATTTAACGGCGAGCTGATTCTGACACCGGGTTATACCGTAGGGTATCTGGAGCAGGAGCCTGCCCTTGACGACTCGAAAACGGTCAGAGAAACCGTTGAAGAGGCAGTGCAGGAGACCGTCGACCTTATGAATGAATTCAACCGGATCAATGAACAATTTGCCGAGCCCATGTCAGATGAGGAGATGGACCGCCTGATCCAGCGACAGGGAGATGTCCAGGAAAAACTGGATTCGGCCGATGCGTGGGATCTGGACTCCCGCTTGGAGATGGCCATGGACGCGCTGCGCTGTCCTGAAGGTGATACGCCGATAAATGTGCTGTCCGGAGGCGAAAAACGCCGCGTGGCGCTTTGCCGGCTTCTGCTTCGCCGGCCGGACATCCTTCTCCTGGATGAGCCCACCAATCACCTGGATGCCGAAACCGTAGCCTGGCTGGAGCATCATCTTCATCAGTACCCGGGCACCGTCATCGCCGTTACCCACGACCGGTACTTTCTCGATAACGTGGCCGGCTGGATTCTTGAACTTGATCGGGGCCATGGCATCCCCTGGAAAGGAAATTATTCCTCCTGGCTTGAGCAAAAGCAGGAGCGTCTCAGGCAGGAGGAAAAAGCGGAAAGCCACCGCCAGAAGACACTTCAGCGGGAGCTGGAATGGATTAAAATGACGCCCAAGGCCCGGCAGACCAAATCCAAAGCTCGAATTAGCGCGTATGAAAAACTGCTTTCCCAGGAAAGCGCTTCGCGAGCCGAAGATCTTGAAATCTACATACCGCCGGGACCGCGCCTGGGCAAACTGGTTGTTCAGGCTGAAAATATGTCCAAAGGCTACGGCGACAGGCTGCTGATCGAGAACATGTCATTCTTTCTGCCGCCGGGCGGTATCGTCGGCGTGGTAGGGCCCAACGGTGCCGGAAAAACAACGCTGTTTAAAATGATAACAGACCAGGAAAAACCGGATTCGGGCCATATCCGTGTCGGCGATACAGTCAGCCTGGCCTACGTGGATCAAGACCGGGAGTCTCTTGATCCGAAAAAGTCGATTTGGGAAGTAATCTCAGACGGCGCTGACATGATCGAGCTGGGCAGCATCTCGGTCAAATCCCGGGCCTACGTGGCCAGATTCAATTTTACCGGAACCGATCAGCAAAAAAGGGTCGGCAGAATCTCAGGGGGCGAGCGCAACCGCGTGCACCTGGCCTGCATGCTCAAGCAGGGTGCCAACGTCATCCTTTTGGACGAGCCGACCAACGACCTTGACGTGAACACATTGAGAGCCCTGGAGGAAGCTCTGGAAAATTTCGCCGGGTGCGCGGTGGTGATCAGTCACGATCGCTGGTTTTTAGACCGGATTGCCACCCATATCCTGGCGTTTGAAGGCGAGAGCCGATATATATGGTTCGAAGGGAATTATTCGGAATATGAAGCTGACCGGAAAAAGCGGCTGGGCGCCGCGGCCGACCTTCCTCGCAGGATCAAATATCGCCAGTTGACCCGGGATTGATGCCCGCCTGTCCTATTCAATCTTTGCCAGCTCAAACAGCAGTTCTTCGGGTTTTGGGCGGTCTGCTGGATCGCGGGAAAAATAACTGTATCGAATCACACCCATAGTGTCGATAATGAATACGCCCGGCAGCTGGTAAAGGTTCCCCCTGGGAAACCCCAGACCGTATCCCTTGCCAATCACATTGATACTTTTAAACAATAACGATGCCGAGGCCATTTTCATAAGACTCGTCTGTTTTAATTGAAAAGCATGGTACAAACGACGTTCCGGGTCGTACACCATGGTAAATTCAGGCGCAAAGGTTTTCCGGTAGGTTTCAGTCTCTTTCTCGCTTCCAATTCCAACCAGCAGAATTTGCGCCCCTTTTTCATCGAATTCATTTTTCACCTGACGCAACTGCGCCAACTGCTCTCGGCAGAAGGGTCAGCCGAAGTGCCGCAGAAAAATCAGGACCAGTGATGATGTCTTCCAAAAATCTTTGAGTTCCTTTTGTGTGCCATCGGAAAGAAGCACTTCCATGTTTTCGGCTTTTAAATCGGTCTTTTCCATGGTTAAGTCAAATGGTTATTTATCCTTCAGTTTTAAAGTTTCTTTGACCAGATTTTTTTCGTGTTCAAAGTCAACGGCGCGCTGAAGCATGATTTTCTGGGCCATTACAGGTCCGGCGCCGTGCCAGGTACCGACGCCGTGCTGCCCCGCTGTCCAGTGCTGCAAGAGCTTGGTCACCTTCATAATGTTTTCCGTGGGGGCTTCCGAGCCAAAGCTGTAAAACTCTTCCACGTAATCTTTCACATCCGGGTTCTTCAACTCTTTCAAGGACGGTATGGTGACGACAAGTCCACCCCCGATATCCCCTGCCAGGGCCATGGCCCGCCAAAAGGCATTGCAGATGTTGAGTTTAGCCACATTTCCCATTACCTCATCCGGCAGATAAACTCCGGAACCGGGTGGGTCCTCGGTCCCTTTTTGGGCAGCGGCCAGACCGCATGCCCGGCCCGTCTCCCTCAGGACCACCATTTCCGTGATTTGCTCATTGATATGGGGAACCTTTTCCAGGCCTTTGTATTCCTGGATGAGCTTGGAGGCCCCGATGATCTGATTCATGAATCCCACCTTGCATGTCCCGCCGCAGGTCATCCGGTGGGTTTTGGCAAACCGGGTTACGATCTTTCCGGAATACGGGGCTTCACCGCAGTGAAAGACCCGTTCCCAGGGCACGAATACGTTATCGAAAATAACCATGGCGGTCTCCCGCTGACCGAAAACGGGATTGCCCAGTTCATACAGATCATCGGCCATTTCCCTTTCCGCTGAGTATGGAGAAAACTGGCAGACATATGTAATGCCCTCCGCGTCGGTGGGTGTGGCAAAAGCCACCGCGTAGTCTTCCTCCCCTTCCCTGTGGGACGACTGTGGCAGAACAACCATTTCATGGCTCGCAAAAGCACCGCTGATGTTGATCTTGGCACCCCGGACAACGATACCCTGATCTTTCTTTTCCACCACCTTCAGGGAGAGATAAGGGTCCGGCCAGTCCAGGGTTTTCTTGTCCCGCCGCCCCCTGGGTTCGGTCAGGGCACCGGCAACGGAGAGGTCCTTTTCCTGAACCATTTTGAGGTATTCCATAAAACGCGGGTGATACGCCGTCCCCAGATCCTGATCCATTTCCCATGTGGTGCTGGCCAGGGCATGGAAAGCATCGTAGCCCACGCAACGATATATGCAGGTTCCCAGTCTTTCCGCCGTGAAAGTTCCGGCTTCGGCTTTTCTGACGAGATCTTCTATGCTGGCGCTCACATGGGTGTAGCGATTGACCACGTCATCAATCAAAGGTGAGTAACAGGACATGATATCCTTATACTCCGGATCCAGGGCCCATCGATAACTGGCCTTGTTGGACTCGACAACGGTTCGAGTGTTGGGGTTTTCGAGAACATTCTCCACCCGCTTCCCGTTCATGTACACCCTGGGTTTCATCTTTTTCAGGCTCTCTTCAAACTGCTCGGGGGTCATCAAGGCCATGGGATCCTCCTTTTCTTTATAAAAGCATAGAGATGTACTTGGAACAGGTTGTTTTTATAGCAGGGAATTAACAAGAAGCCAATACCTGAACGCAAGGCATGCTTTTCGAGGAGATTTTGTCATTAATTATTTTCTCAGCACTCATGTCCGGAGCTTGTGGCTTGTTTTTTCCGGGGATATGTTTATACTTGGCAAATGTATCGATATCAGTTGCTGCCGTATACCTTGCGAGCAGAGAGAGGAGTATCGCCAATGAAGCACCGGTTCATTCTTTTTGTATCAATTCTGCTTTTCTTGTTCACAGGATCTGCAGAAAGCCTTGCAACAGTAGAGTGGAATATTCTTCAAACATTGAAAATAGAAAAACCCCCCCGTGATGTCGCAATGTCGGCGAATGGAAAGTGGATTTACGTGCTCACCGACGACGGTGAAGTCCTGATCTACTCACCCGCCGGCAAACTCCTGGACCGTATTTCCGTTGGAAAAACCGTTGATGGGATCAAGCAAGGCCCGCGCGAAGACATCCTTCTGCTCACCAGTCGCAAAGACGCAACGGTTCAGATCATCACCCTCGATTTCATCAAAACCATCAATGTTGAAGGCTCTCCGTTTAAAGGGCCGGCGGATGCACCGGTGGTGATGGTTGTTTTCAACGACTTTCAGTGACCGTACTGTGCCCGGCTGGTGCCGCTACTCGAGCAGGTGCTCGAGAAATATCCCCGGGAGGTAAAGCTCGTTTTCAAGAATTTTCCACTGAGAAATCACAAGTTCGCTCAACCCGCAGCGATTGCCGCCCTTGCCGCGGGCAAGCAGGACAGGTTCTGGGAATTTCACGATCTGCTCTTTAAAAATTACCGCAGTTTAAATGCACAAAAAATGGAACAGCTCGCCCAGCAACTCAATTTGGATTTGGCACGATTTAAAAAAGATCAAACAGATCCCCAAATCAGGGCACAGGTCCAACAGGACCTGTCGGACGGTGCCAGGGCGGGCGTCCGTGGAACACCGGCCGTGTATATCAACGGAAAACTTTTACGCAACCGCAGCCTGTCCGGCTTCCGGGATGTGATCGAAAAAGAACTGAAAAAACCACGATGAATACAGGCATATTGAAATATCCACGGATACCGGCTGAATTTATCCATATTGAATCAATCGCTTGACAACGGCGCAGAGCAGGCTATGATCATCACAGACGGACACACGGGTTTATTGTTACCTGGCGGGTAGAAACTCATGAAAAAACCGAAAATTCCGGAAGAATACGAAATATTCGAAAAGGTTTACCAATACCGCAACAGCATTCAGCATCTCGAAAGAGAGTATCTTGACCTTCGGATTCGCTTGCGTGATGCCGAAGCCGATCTTCGGCCGGACCCGAAAAATAAGGAACTGGCGTCACGGGTAGACTATTTGAAAGGACGGCTGAAAGATCTCGAAGACAAGCATTCCTCGATTTCAACGGGCCATCCATCGGAGATTCCATTCTGGGTGTATCCGTCCGGATGACCTTAAATCATAATTGAGGGGCGGAGAATTTTATCTGCTAAACGCTCCCATAGATATAACCTGATGATATAAACACCTCGACCCTCGCATAATCAGCGCTACATATCCCACGTTGCATCCCCATAGAAAGGCCCGTGATCCTTTTTTAGAAACGCTTCTATATCCTTGCGCATATCCCCCAAACGAAACGAAGGGCCGTGACCCGGATAGCAGACGGTTTCGTCCGGCCAGAACATAACGACCTCGCTCAGAGTTTCCAGGGTGATCCGAAATTCCTCTGAAGACCATGTTTTACCCGGACCGCCTTCGAAAATCATATCTCCGACAACGGCACGATGATCGCCCTCGATCATCAAAGATACTTGATCCATGGTATGGCCGGGGGTGTGATATATGTTTATCCGATGAATGCCCACATTAACCGTACTGCCGTGGCTCAGCCATTGGTCGGCGTCCAAAACCATGCCGTCGGCGTGAGGTCCGGGATGGGCCATCAGCGGAACCTTGAGTCTCTTTCGCATTTCAGCCAGCGCCCCGATGTGATCGGAATGGGTGTGGGTCAGCACAATTGCCGTCGGCACGCTTCCCGCCAGCAGTTTCTCGAGTATATCCGGCTCGGCACCGGGATCGATAAGGATACTTTGTCGGGTTTCCGGACAAACCAGTGCGTATGCGTTCACGCCCCAGGGCCCAACCTGAAGCTTCCGTAACTCCAATACGGTCTCCTTCTGCTTCCCATTCATACGGCTCCTTTTTTCGGGCGCTCTGAGTCAACTGCCACCCGCAAAGCGGGGGACTTGAATTTTCGGCCCTATACCGAAAAGGCAAAAGATCGTCAGTGCTTTAAAGTTGAACTTGCATCCGGGTGCGAAGCACCCGGTTTGTTTTGCAAGAATCATCGGCTTTCCAATCCGTTTTTTTCTGTTTTCAAAACCAAAATAAATCCATCATGAGAAATACGGGCTAAACCCAATCTGATACTTTAATATCTCCCGACATCAATTCATCAACGGGAATATACGGTTTGATGTCGATGAGTGGTGAACCGTCAAAGGCATCGATTTGATCTATGAAAATGATATTGTCTTGAATCGACAGTTTTCTGCAAAAAGAAATCGCGATAAGATTCGGCCGCATCGGCGAATGCGTCCCAAAAACGCCCGTGAGCGGATTGTTCTTGTCTTTTCTTGGGTGAATCTGCAGAATCCTCCGTTTTTCAGGTGTATCGTTTTCATGGAACCAGTAGCTCACAATGAGATGTGAAATCCGTCCACCCCCAAAAGCGCGTCGGTATAAGCGTCGTCGATCTCGATTCGTACGTCTTGATCATCGTTTTTGCGGATAACACCGATAGGATAAATTTATAAACCGGTTTCATATATAACGCCTCATTTTGAATATCAGTTAAGATGCTGGCCCGTCTTCCTTTATTTCATCCAGTTCGGGCGTTGTTCGATCCAGTCTTTCACAGTTTCTTCCAGCCAGTCCGCCAACCCCTCGGCAATGTAGAACTTTGGAAAAAGAAGATCATCATCCAGTGCAAGTATACCTTCATGGACGGCGACTCGGTGAAGGCGTGTGGTGGGATAAATCCGGATTCCTGTTGTGACCTTCATCGCCTCGATTTCCAACGAGTCTGCAAAATACAGGCTTCTTTCAACGCTATCTCTAGTTTCTCCCGGCCCCCCCAGCAAAAGAAATCCCATGCGATGAATCCCCTGTTTTCCAAGCATTACAGAAATTTTGCGAATGTCGTCAGGTTTGAATTTTTTGTTGAGACCTTTTAGGATTGGCTCGGATCCGCTATCGAACCCCAGGGCAACCTCTTTGCATCCCGCTTCCGCCATTTTCCCAACCAGCTCGTCGTTTATCTTCCAGGGATACAAAATGCAGCGCCATTTAATGTTTAACCCTGTGGCAATAATCCGGTCACACAACGCTTTAGCATACGACAATGGGAAGTTAAATGTATTGTCTACAAAGAAAAATCTTTCAAACCCAACGTCTACGTACTGTCGGAGAAAATCCAGCGCACGGTCCACAGAATGCTTTCTTAGTATTCGCCCTTCAATAGCCGCCGTGGAGCAATAGCTGCAATTCATGGGACATCCCCTCCGCGTCTGGATCGGCAGGTAGACTTCTTCAGCCTGTATGCTGGAAGGAAGGTCTATATGAATCTTCGGTCGCGGCTGAGGAAGATCGTCCAGATTTCTGGTAAACCGGCATTTTTCCTGATCACCGGATTTCGCCAAATGCAGTCCGGGAATTCCTGAAAGGTCTGCCTTGTGTTCCAGCCGATCAAGAAGCATAACAAAGTTTTTCTCTCCTTCGCCCTGAATGCCCATATCTGCTTTTAAATACTTCAGCGCACTTTTAGGAAAAATGCTATACCCGGCGCCACCCAGAACAATAGGTGCGCCCGAGAGACTGCGACATTCAGCAACCACTGCCTTTACTTTCTCCAGCATAAAGTTGGGACGATCCGATATCTGGTCATCAATATTTCTTACCGATATTCCGATCACCTCTGGATTAAACTCTTTTATCGCCGCTTTTATACGGCCATGGATACTCTGCACCATCATCAGGTTCAACGTTTTTATCTCATGCCCTGCGTTCTGTGCTGCCGCAGCAACATATGCCATCCCCAGGGGTAACACCGGCATATTCATCTGTTCCGTATTGGCAGAAATCAATAGCACTTTCATTGGGCAGTTCTTCCGTTATCAACGTGATCTACATTTTTGAGATAGCTTGTAATATTTATAATAAAACAGGCCGGTCATTGCCGTCAACAACTCCCCTCGAATTTCAAAATAGATGAACCGGTTTTTTGTGCTTGCCCGGGCCCCTAAAAATAGGTTATTATAACTTTTTTTAAATTTTTCCAGTTTTACAAAAAATAGCAGCGATTTCAGTTTTAGGAAACAAAAAGGAGGAAAAATGGCGACAAAGGAAGAATTAGAAGAAAAAGCGGGAGAATGCCAGACGACCGAAGATTATGTCGAAGTGGCAACGGAAATAGTTAAAGCGTTGTCAGACAAGGAATGGGCCACGACCCTCGTTGAAGAGGGGGCGGAATGGGCACAAACCGCTGATGAACTCATCGCCTTTGCAACGTGTTCATCAAAGGTATTGGAAAATAAAGAGAAAGCAAACGAATACCTGGTGCAAGCCAAGGATTTTTGCATGAACGCCCAGGATTTCGTAAACCTCGGCAAGGCTGCGTCGGACATGGGCGAGACCGAAGCCGCCAAAGAAATATTTGCCGCCGCTCAGGACAAATGCGCCAAGGTCAAAGATTTTCTGGATCTCAGTAAAAGCATCAATGAGCTGCTTTCAGACGCGGAGCTGGCCAAGGAAACCGCGAACAAGGCCCTGGACAAGTGCAACAGCGCCGCGGACTTTAATGAGTATGCCCAGAGCGTGATTGCCGTATTTGATGACAAGGACTGGGCAAAGGACGTCTACAACAAGGCTGTTGAAACATGCAAAACCGGAGAGGATTTCGGGGTGGTCGCGAAAGGTGTTCTGGACAATCTTTCCGATAAAGATCTGGCCAAATCAATTTTTGAAAAAGCGGAGAGTTCCCTGGATTCGGGCATTGACCTGATGAAGTTGGCCGAGTCTGCCGTGGCTGATTTAGAAGATGAAGAATATGCCAGAGCGATTTATAAAACTGCCGAGGGCAAGCTCGAAAGCGGCGATGAGCTGATGCAACTCGCGGCGTCGTTGATGGGCAAACTCAACGACAAGGAACTGGCGCTGTCGGTTTATAAAACCGCGGAAAACCAATACAGCGGCTATGATAATTACGTCAAACTGGCCCAGGCGGTCTTCAAAGATACCGGTGATGCCGATTTTGCCGGCAGTGTCTACAAAAACGCGGCCGGCGCCACCCGGGATTCGGGTAAACTGGTGAAAGTTGCCGTTGCCCTGGCTGACGAAATCGATGACAAGCCGGGCGCCTTTGACCAGCTGAAACAGGCGGAACTTTCCGTCAAGACCGTGGATGACTTTAAAAAGACCGCCGATGCCATCCTCAAGTACGCGGATGACCAGCAGTGGATCGACGCCATCAATGATCAGCTCCAAAAGCGAGAGGCGCACACAGACCTTTATAAAGAATTTGTCACCCGGGAACAGGAATGCGAAACCAGTAAATCTCTGTCTAACCTGGCCAATGAGGTGATTGAGAAAACAGCCGACACGCATTATGCCAGAAAGCTTTACAAAAAGGCTGAAGAATTGTGCACCTATTTCCCTGAATATCTCGATGTTGCCGGGTCCATCAATGCGGATCTCAAGGACACGGACTGGATACGAACCATTTATGAAAAACAGCTCGAAAAATGCGATGATTCCCACAAGTACAACGATCTGGTCGATGGCATAACCGCCAACCTGGATGATACAGAATGGGTTAAGAATATCTATTCGGGGTTGGAAGGCCAGTGCGAAAAGGAGACGGATTTTATCAAGCTGGCCCGCATCGTTCTGGCAAAACTGGGCGATAAGGAATGGGCCAAGAAGCTTCTGGGTAAGGCTGAGGAAAAAAGCCAGGATATCTTCGGGTACACCACTGTAGCAATGGCCGCGCTGGATGTCATGGACGACAAGGCGTGGGCAAATAAGCTCTACAACCAGGCCGAAGCAAATTGCACCAACCGGGATGATTACGAAAAGCTGATTTCCGTGGTCCAGGAGAAAACAACCGACGACGAACTTCTCCGGCAGATACACAGCTCCGCTGAAAACAAGCTTTCAGGAACAAGAGATTTTATTTATCTGGCGGAAAGCATCGTAAAGCGTTTTTCGGACAATTCATGGGCCAGAAATGTCTACGCAAAGGCCGCAAAGGCGTCTGACGCCGACACTTACAAATTCGAATTGGCCGCCAGCGTTACCAACAAGCTGGATGACACGAAATGGGCGTTTCAATTGAGAAGGTAGCCGTTTCCCAAGCTACGCCAATTAACCCCTGAATTTTTCACGATACAAAATAAATAGAGCACGCTTATTAAAGCGTGCTCTATTTCGTTTTATCTCCACCAGACGTAAACTCCAGTTCAACCCTTAGAATTTGATCTACACAATGAATTGAACAGTTGCCAACATGGAGGATAAATAGCAGATGTCGCCACAACTATCGGTTGGTGATATGGTATTATGATATCTCAAAAAAATCGGGCCACTGATAGCTTTTTTTTATTGCAGATATCACAAGTTTTGAGTTTACCGCAGGTCCCAGCACGGATGATTACATCAGGGATTCGGATTGCCCTGCAGGGGCCTATTTATAAAAACCACTCTCGGGCAGTCAGGCTTCCTATGCCCAAAACTCCAATATTTCAGACGGTTTGGAGAAAAATGCATTCTTGACAATATCACCGCTATCCGTTATCTAAATTCCAATCTTCGGTAACCGGATGATGATTGTCGTTTTTTTCCCGCTTCGATTGTATATTGGGATGCGTTCGATTACCGCACACTATCTTAATTTTTCCCTTATTTCGACTTCAAAAAGGGAATTCTTATCACTCACTTCACTACTTATCACTGAGCAGGAGTATAATGAATTTGTCCTTTGCTTACCTGATTTTTATTTTGGTGCTGGTAATCTATATGGTTGCCTCAAAAAATATCAAACGGCTACCGTCCATACCCTTGGGTCTGTTTATTATCTCTCTATTGCTGCGCTGCCTGGTTAGCATCATCAACGTGTACACCTGGAGCGAAGGGTGGACCTCCCATATTCTGGTTGCTGCAGATGTTGTCCTGGCCTGGTCTGTGGCTCATATTGTTTTCTGGTTTTTAATGGTGGTGATTTCAAGATTCAAGGAAGAAAAGGACGTTCCTCCGAAAATCACACGTGATTTCATCATGTTTCTTACCTTTGTTATCCTGCTGCTCATTGTGCTCAGGATCCGAAGCGACGTCAATCTGGCAAGTCTCCTGACAACATCGGCTATACTGACTGTTATCATGGGGCTTGCAGCCCAGGCAACTTTGAGCAACTTTTTTTCAGGGCTCATTATTCAGGCAGAACGTCCCTTTGCCCTTGGCGACTGGATCAGTTTAGGTGAACATGAGGGGCGGGTCGTGGGCATCTCATGGAAATCGACCCAGGTTTTGACCCGGTTGCAGGAGCTGGTTTATATTCCAAATTCAACACTTGCATCCAGTACCTTTTGCAACTATTCAAAACCAACTCGAAAGAAAATCGCGCAGCTGTTTATCGGCCTGGAGTACGGTGTTCCTCCAAGCAAGGTTGAACAGGTCGTGATCCAGACCTTGGGACAGAATTCTAGGGTTTTAAAACGCCCCAGGGTCATTGTTCGTGTCACCGAGTTCGGAGATTTTGCCATCACCTATGAAATACGATTCTGGCATAACAGCTATGCCTATGAGCCCCAACTCAAAGCCGATATCAACAGCCAACTATGGTATGCCTTGAGAAGAAACAACATCCGAATTCCTTTTCCGATTCGTGATGTTTTTCATGGACATATCGAGCGGCGCTATAGTCAAAAGCAGGAACTGGACCTCCGGGTCGAGATTGAACAGATCCTCTCAAATGTTCCCATACTGACACCGCTTTCCGACTCGGCAAGGGCTGATCTTTCCAAGCGGGTCGGTATCGAGTTATATGGAACCGGCGAGTTAATTGTTCAAGAAGGCGAGGCAGGAGATTCTATGTATATCATAAGATCAGGCTCTTGCCGAGCCCTGAGGATGGGTCAACAAAAGAAGATGAAATTGCTCTCCACAATGCATCAGGGAGATTTTTTCGGGGAGATAAGCCTGCTGACAGGTGATAGTCGTACTGCAACCATTGAAACAATTGAAGATACATCCCTTATCGTTATCGATAAAAAGGTGTTTTCTTTTGTGATGGATGAAAGTCCTCTTATTTCAGAGGAGATTGCCCGTGTAGTGCTTGACCGTCAGCAAAAAAAAGGTGTTCTTATAGAAGAGTTGAATGAAATGGACAGTGACCGGGAGAAATTTGTTTCGAGAATCAAACGGTTTTTCGGAATTTGAGAACGATGATATCCGCATGGTTACGTTCGTAGGAGCTAAACATATTTCTGGTATTGTCGAATTTTCGGGAAATTTTCCTTTATTTCGCTCTCGAAAGCGACTTCTTATCAAACAAATAATTTCTACATTAAAAATGGTAAAATGAAACCGGTTAATTTACAACAGAAGGAGAGAAAAAATGAATAAGTATTCATTAACTTTGGTTTGCACACTTTCTGTCTTATTTCTTCTAATATCTGGATGCGCAAAGAAACCGGTAGAAGAGATTAAACAGGCTGAAGACGCTATTTCTAATGCAAGACAAGCAGGTGCTGATAAGTGGGCGGGTTCAAGTTTAAGGGCTGCAGAAGACAAATTCAAGGAAGCTATGGGTCTGATAGATAGCAAGAAATATGAAGAAGCTCTACCAGCACTTGAAGCAACTGTACGCCTGGCAAATGCTGCCAGCCGTGAAGCTGCCAAGGCTAAACGTGCTGAAGAAGAACGAATTGCGGCAGAAGCTGCAAAAAAGGCTGCTGAAGCAAAACGAATTGCGGCAGAAGCTGCAAAAATGGCGGCTGAAGCAAATGCTGTTGAACCTCCCCCTGTTGTTAGTACTTCATCCCATGAAGTTCGTGAGGGAGAATGTTTATGGGTTATTGCCGGTTATAGTGAAACCTATAGTGATCCCTACAAATGGCAGAAAATTTATGAAGCTAATCAAGGAATAATCCGGAATCCCAATTTGATATTTCCAGGGCAGGTTTTTGATATTCCAAAATAATAAAATATAGAAAATAATGTTAAACGAGCATGTCATTACCTGAAACAAAATGACATGCTTTTTTATATTTTATTAAGTAAAAAAGTTGTCTTGCGCCGTGAGTAGTTTCCCATTGCCAGGTACCACTTCTTGCCATCACCGTGTTTTACACAGAATTCGCACATGTCGGGCCACTCCTTTCAATACAATGATAAAAATTCTCTGTTTGATCATAGGATTATAGAGTGAGGTAGATTGTGTGTCAAATAATGCAAAGATACAGGAGATGGTAAGTTCATTTCCCACCTAAATCGCAAAAATTAATGAGCTGACTTCATGCAGGTATGTTGAATTTTGGGGAAAATAAAGCTATTTGATGCTTTTATTGTTTAAAGTTTTGGCTTTGATAGCTTGATAATCATCTAAAAGGCACCTCCCAATCGCAAAGAAGGATGCGATT
>JBHPCZ010000073.1:0-17254 GCA_042573625.1 Thermodesulfobacteriota bacterium | reverse complement strand
TGCTATGTTTATATGGGCCTATGTTCCGCTCATCGGTGTATTTATCATTATCGCTTGGAGTGCTTTTGATCTTGTTGAGCGATTGCCTCACAGAAATATATGGTTTTCCACTTTGGCAATTATACTTTTAGCGTCTTTCATAGTGACGACCTGGAGACAGTTAGGGTACTGGAAAAACAGCATGACCCTTTTTGAACGAACCCTTGAGGTGACTTCCAACAACTATGTATCCCACAGCAACCTGGGAGCCGCTCTTGAAGAACAGGGTCGGACAGATGAAGCCAGCAACCATTATCTTGAAGCCTTACGGATAATGCCTGATTATGTGGAAGCGCACGTTAACATGGGACGCATGCTGGAAAAGAAGAATCAGATAAATGAAGCCATCGATCATTATCTTCAAGCCTTGATGATAAGACCGGATTATGAAAATGCACACTTCAATTTGGGAAATATTTTAATTAAACAGCGCAAGATCAAAAAGGCAATAAAGCATTACATTGAAGCTTTGCGCATAAAACCGGACCATTTAAAAGCCCATATAAACATAGCAAATGCCCTTGCTGAGTCAGGGAAGGTTTATGAAGCCATTAAACATTATTCAATGGCGTTGCAGCTGGACCCCAACAATTCGAATGTGCACCACAATCTGGGAATTTTGCTTGCGAAGCAGGACAAGCTGACCGAAGCCATCAGCCATTTTTCCAGGGCAGTAGCGCTGGATCCTGAAAATCGGAATGCTCGAAACAGTCTTAAAAAGGCAGTTTCAGCTCGGAAAAAAATCATGACGGCGATAGAAAATATTAATAATGAACTGAATCTTTATCCCGAAGATCCCGGCCTGTATTATAAACTGGGTCAGTTATTCTGCCGTATCGGAAAATCAAAGCCGGCAGTTAAACACTATAAAAAGGCACTGCAAATTCAACCGGATTTTCCCGAAGCCTTAAGTGGTCTGGCAATAGTCTATTTTACAAAAGGGGAATATGAACCGGCCCTTGGTTTGTTTAAACAGATTATAGAGATTTTGCCGGATCACGCAGGGACATATTACAATATCGCCTGCATACATGCGCTCCAACACAAAATTGAAGCATCTGTTGATTGGCTGAAAATGGCCGTTAACAAAGGGTATCGCAACTGGGAACTTATCAAAACTGATAAAGATCTGGAAAATATCAGAGGATCTTCATATTACAAAGAGCTGATTGAAGGCCACTGATCCGGATTTCTAACCAGACGGATGCGTCCATCTGTAACGCATCCTAAATGCAGGCAAACGGAACTTTGGGTAACGTTTTCAAAATTTAATAGCGATGAACACAGCCAGCATAAAACACTTTTCAATATTCCTTCTCATTATGATTGTCGGCGCCGGCATCTATTCCAATACCTTGGACGGTCCGTTTGTTTTTGATGATACCATCAGAATTAAAGATAACCCTCACATTCGGGCAACCCATCTCACAGAAATTGTAAAAGCAGGATTTAAAAATCCCAGTTCTCGCCCGATTCCCTTTATTAGTTTTGCCCTGAACTACTATTTTCACCAGTACGATTTAAAAGGGTATCATATTCTCAATATCATTATTCATGTTCTAACCGGAATTTTTCTCTTTTTTTTTATCAAAACCACTTTAACTATCTCATCTGGTCAATCTTTTAGCCCTCCGGTCCCAAGATATTTTGACGCTTCATTTATCGCTCTCGGTGCTGCCTTGCTCTGGCTGGTCAACCCGGTTCATACCCAGTCGGTGACCTACATCGTGCAGCGGATGAACAGCATGGCCGCCATGTTCTCCGTTCTCTCCTTGTTTCTCTATGTAAAAGGAAGAATCCATCAGAGAGCATTTGCCACTCAAAACCTTCAGAATACAGCAGAGGCTTCTTCAGAAAATCAAAAACCCTCTTCCGGCTTTCGGCGACCCGGTTTCGGCTTATATTTTCCGGGGTCTGCCCTGGCCTGGCTGCTGGCCCTGGGATGCAAAGAGACCGCTGTCACCCTACCGTTTTTTGTTTTCCTCTATGAATGGTACTTTTTCCAGGGCCTGAGCAGGGATTGGCTTAAGCGGCATCTGAAATACTTTTTGGGAATTGCTGTTCTCTTTGGTCTCATTGCCGCTGTTTACATGGGATCGAGTCCCTTGGAAAAAATCACATCCATTAGAGCTTACAAGGATAAATATTTTACTTTTACCGAGCGGGGACTGACCCAGCCCAGGGTGGTAATCTATTATCTTAGTCTTCTTTTTTACCCCCATCCTTCAAGGCTTAACCTGGATTACGATTTTCCGCTTTCCCATTCTCTGATCGACCCGGCGACGACAATGCTTTCCTTTGTTGGTATTATCGGTCTTATCGGGTTGGCCGTCTTTATCGCGAGAAAGGAACGGTTGATCTCCTTTTGCATTCTCTGGTTTTTCGGGAATCTGGTGATAGAATCGTCGGTTATTCCGCTGGACATCATTTACGAGCACCGGACCTATCTTCCATCCATGCTGGTCTGTCTGATGATTGTCACGTTGGCATCCCGGTATGTTAAACCAAAATGGCTGCTGTATACGATTTTTTGCGCTGCGGTGATGATCTGTTCCGTATGGACGTATCAAAGAAACGAAGTGTGGCGCGACCCTGCTACTCTCTGGAAAGATTGCGTGGAAAAATCGCCTCAAAAAGCTCGACCGCATGTTAATTTAGGCGCTGCATTGGAGAGCAAAGGGATTATCAAAGATGCCATCCTGCAGTATTCCGAGGCATTGCGAATAAAACCCGATCTTGTCGAGGCGCACTTCAATTTAGGCAATGTGCTGAAAGAACAAGGTAACCGGGCTGAAGCTATCCGACACTATTCCGAGGCATTGCGAATAAATCCTGGCTCTGCTAAAGCGCATAACAACCTGGGATTGGTTTTAGAAGAGCAAGGCGATAACGCCGAGGCTATCCGGCATTATTACGAAGCGGTGAAGATAAAGCCCTACTATGCAAAAGCACATAATAACCTGGGGAACGCCCTGGTTGCAAATGGCAACCTCAATGAAGGCATCCCGCACTTTTTTGAGGCGCTGCGTTTCGATCCTCATTTTGCGGAAGCATACAGCAACCTGGGCGCCGCTCTGTTTCATCAGGGGAGAATCAAGGAAGCGATCGCGTATCTTCACAAGGCATCGCGGATCAACCCTGATGATCCGAAAATGCATTACAACCTTAAAGTGGCATTGGCAGCCAAAAAGAAACTCGATGATGCAATTGTGGAAACAAAAGAAAAACTCAGGTTTCACCCGCATGATCCCGTATTACATTATAAGCTTGGAGAATTGTACAGCCGTCAGGGGAAAATGGATAATGCAATAGAACACTATCAAAAAGCCGTATCATTTAAACCGGTCTTTCCGGAAGCCATGAGCAATTTGGCAATCCTATACGTAAACAAGAAAGAATATGATCCGGCGCTCTCTTTATTTAAACAGATCATTGAAATTGTCCCCGATCATGCGGGGACATATTACAATATCGCCTGCATCTATGCGCTCCAACATAAAACAAAAGAATCCATTGACTGGCTCAAAGAGGCTATTAAAAAAGGGTATGACAACTGGGACCTCATCAAAACCGACAAAGATCTGCAAAATATCAGAGAAACTTTATCTTATAAAGAGTTTATTACAGGCCACTGATTAAGATTTGCCGGCCTGTTTGACGCCGGATCTGTTTTCCTTTTCGCAAATCCGCATCAGGCCTCAACCAATGTTTCCATCCCCACACTCCCAATGCGTTTATATATCAAATGCTACATCTAATGGTAAAGAATCCGGGCCCAGAGGACCAGGTTTTCAAAGACTAAATAAAATGAGGGGTTGAAGTTTTAATGTTCATATGATAATGGAAAAATTTTAAGCTTTTTAGATATCAAAACACACTTC
Source organism: Thermodesulfobacteriota bacterium (assembly GCA_042573625.1). Classification (GTDB taxonomy): domain Bacteria; phylum Desulfobacterota; class Desulfobacteria; order Desulfobacterales; family UBA11574; genus JBHPCZ01. The sequence goes on along the minus strand of JBHPCZ010000073.1, from coordinate 13,334 downwards.
AGTTTCCCATCAAAAGGCCAAATGGGTGAATTGAAATATCAAGATACGCTGGGAAACATTCATTGGCAAAAGGTTCCATTTTTTACTGTATAGAACCTAAGGAAAGGAGGATCAGAGATGAAGCGACATCGTATATCTATTTTATTTACCCTCTTTGTCAGCCTGCTGATGGTCGCGCCTGTTCAGGCCTACCAACTACCCGCCGTCAATCTCGGGCTGACCAGCTTTCTCGACGGCGGCCCACCCGCAGGCCCCGGGTTTTATGTCACACAATACGGGCAATACTTCGCCGGCGATGAATTCCTTGACGAAAACGGAGAGAACGCTGGTCTTGCCCTGAACCCGGAAATCGATGTCTGGCTCAGTATGACCCAGTTCATCTATCAGTCGGACACGGATATTTTTTTGGGCGGAAAATGGGGCGTGAACCTGATGATTCCCTATGTCGGATTCGATTTAGACCTTACACAAATTTCAGCCAATGGAGGAATTGGCGATATTGTCTTCGGTCCCTTTCTGCAATGGGGTCCGATCATGGGACAAAGCGGTCCCATATTCATGCACCGCATTGAGCTTTCAATGATGTTCCCCACCGGGGATTATGACCGCAATCGTACCCTCAATGCCGGCAGCAACTTTTTTTCATTCAATCCATACTGGGCGGCCACCCTTTTCATTACCCCCAGATGGACGTTGTCCTGGCGGGTGCACTACCTCTGGAATGCCGAAAACGATGACCCCACAACGGAAATGAATCCCCCCTTCGCCACTGAAACCCAGGCCGGGCAGGCGGTTCACGTCAATTATGCCATGGCTTTCGAGGTGGTGCCAAAATGGTTTCGTGTGGGCGTAAACGGTTACTGGCTCAAGCAAACTACTGAAAATACGATAAACGGTAATGATGTTACAGACTATGGCCTTGGCACGCCTTTTACTAAGGAGCAGGCTTTTGCCATTGGTCCCGGAGCGGTCATCCATTTTGGCCAGAATGCCCACCTTTTCTTCAATGCGTATTTTGAGAGCGCCGTAGAGAACCGACCGGAAGGCAACCGGTTCACCCTTCGGTTTGTGGGTCACTTTTAACTCAGACTGTCAGGCAAAACCGAAATAGGTATCAAAGATACATGTGATAAAAACCAAAAGGTTTTAACATTGACACGTACTTCTTTTTAGAATAGGGAAAATCGATAAATAGAAGGCTGAAGCCTTCTGAAGCAAAAATCTTTTTCAATATAATCAAAACTAAACCATTCAAACCACGAAGGTGCGCGTATCATGAAGATACGATTCTTTCGTGGTTTTTTTTTGCGCAGAAGGAGGCACCATGAAAAAAAGCGCCGTTTTTGCACTCTTATTCGCAGGGTCTCTCTTGCTGGCAGGTTCAGCCTTTGCCCATTTCGGCATGGTGATCCCATCGGATTCCATGGTCATGCAGGGAGAAAACAACATCGTAAACCTTAAGCTTTCTTTTTCCCACCCCATGGAAATCGTGGGTATGGCGATGGAAAAACCCGAATCCTTTGGGGTCGTGGCAAATGATAAAAGACAAAATCTTTTGGATACATTGAAAAAAACCCTTGTAATGGATCACAAAGCCTGGGAGACAGATTATATTATTAAAAGGCCCGGCGTCTATATGTTCTATATGGAACCCGCCCCCTACTGGGAACCCGCTGAAGACTGCTTTATTATTCATTACACAAAAACAGTGATCGCAGCTTTTGGCGATGACGAGGGCTGGGAAGAGGAAATCGGTCTGAAGACCGAAATCGTTCCCCTGTCAAAACCGTTCGGACTCTACACCGGCAATGTCTTTCAGGGTATCGTCAAGCTGAATGGAAAACCGGTTCCATACGCTGAAGTAGAAGTGGAATATTACAATGAGGGGGGCAGGAAACGAGCACCGACAGATTATATGACTGCCCAGACCATCAAGGCGGATCAAAACGGTGTGTTTACCTACGCAGCACCCGGGGCCGGCTGGTGGGGATTTGCCGCGCTGAATACCGCCGATTACAAACTCAAGCAGGCCGGTGTTGAAAAAGATGTGGAACTCGGTGCAGTGATTTGGGTCAAATTCCATGACTGGCGGTAAATTTAACACCCTTCGGGCGGGCTTTTTGACAGAATATTCAGGATATTCTTATTCCAGAGGAACAACTAAGGGCATTCAAGGAGGTAAATAATCCGTCTTCAGGCGGAGTATTAATTATTCATAATCATGTAAATCTTGTTAATCCTGTCTAAAATATTATTTCAAAGGAAAATGAAATTCCTATACTATCAAGTTAATTATCAATATTAAATAGAGAAAACATGCATATTTCAGAAGGCGTTTTATCCGGACCGGTGTTAATAACCGGAATGGCGCTGGCAGCGGCAGGTACGTCTGTCGGTCTAAAAAAACTGGATGTTGACTGTATCGCACAGGCAGGAATCCTCTCTGCGTCATTTTTCGTGGCGTCCCTGATCCATGTTCCTCTAGGGCCTGCAAACGTTCATCTGATTCTCAACGGGATCGTTGGGCTCTTGCTCGGATGGGGAGCTTTTCCGGTTATTCTGGTGGCACTTGCGCTTCAGGCCGTTTTATTCCAGTTTGGCGGCATAACAACACTGGGCGTCAACACCGTCATCATGGCGCTGCCGGCGGTCTCGTGCTACCTCCTTTTCGCTAAAACGATCAACAAGAAGCCGGCCATTGCAATGATCGGTGCTTTTGCATGCGGCGCCTTTTCTGTTTTGTTCAGCGGCATCATCGCCGCCCTTGCATTAATGTTTACGGAAGAGAGTTTTCTGGAGGTATCGGCAATGGTCGTGATCGCGCATCTCCCCGTGATGGTTGTCGAAGGCATCATTAGCACTTTCTGTATACTGTTTTTAAGGAAGGTTCAGCCCTCCATGCTCCCGGGATTTGGAGAATGAAGTGTTCATCTAATCACCGTTCTACGGCCATAGATTTCAAGGATCGAGGTAAAATGCACTATCAACGCACATTTCACTGCCATGGCAGCACAAATAAGATCTTTGCCACACTTTTCTTTTTCGCATGCCTGCTGTTTATCGCGTCTCCTGTGAGTGCCCATCGCGTCATAATATTCGGGTGGGTTGAAGGGGATACAATCCATACCGAAAGCAAATTCAGCCGCGGCAAAAAGGTCAAAAACGGCACGGTTGTCGTTTATAGCGCTGAAGGGAAACGTCTTCTCGAAGGCAACACGAGCGATCAGGGAGAATTCTCTTTCAAAATACCGAAAAAGACCGAGATCAGAATCGAACTTGTTGCTGGAATGGGACATAAAGCCGAATGGATAATTCCGATTGAAGAAATTGGAGCGATGCCGGCGAATACCGCGGCAAAAGCAGCTTCCCCGGAATCTGTTGCCAAACAATCTGAAAAATGGGTTGATTCCCCATCGATTCACGAAAGATCGTCGTCAACTCCGCCGGGTAAGGGAACGCAACCGATGTCAACTCCCACAATGAATCAGGAAGCAATTCAGGCGGCTGTGGAAAAAGCTCTGGACAAAAAAATGAAACCGGTTTTAAAGATGCTTGCAGAAAGCCAGAATCGGGGCCCGACAGTCAAAGATATCATCGGCGGTATCGGTTATATTTTAGGGCTGATGGGTATTGCCGCCTATTTTCATTATCGAAGGAAGAAAGACTGAGCATTCGGCCGTTATGATCCACGAACCTTTTGCAAACGGAAATTCACAGATCCATCGCATTGACCCAAGATTCAAGATTGTTGTTGCGACGGCATTCTCCTTTGTGGTTGCCTTATCGAATGAATTTCCGGTACTGATGGTTGCATTTCTGATTTCATTTTTTCTGATCGCCCTGGCCAGATTGAACACCTTGCAGGTCTTCAGAAGGCTGTCTGTAGTCGTAGGTTTCCTGCTCCTGCTATGGGCGGTTTTGCCGATCACTTATGAAGGCGAGCCCTTTTTCCGCATCGGTCCGCTCACCATGACAAAACCAGGACTGAAACTCTCCGCGTTAATCACCATTAAATCCATTGCAATTCTGATGAGCATCATCGCCCTCACAGCAACAATGACAACCGCCACGCTCGGCCATGCCCTGAACCGATTGGGGGTTCCTGAAAAAATCGTACACCTTTTGCTGATGACCTACCGATATATATTTGTCTTAGAGCAAGAATTTCAAAGATTGTTAACAGCAACCAAAATTCGGGGGTTTCGCCCCTCAACCAATATGCACTCCTATAAAACATACGCGTATCTCATCGGCATGCTTTTTGTCCGGGCGTCAGAGCGATCGCAACGGGTTTATCACGCCATGCTGTGCCGGGGATTCAAGGGCAGATTCTACACTCTTCTTGATTTCCCATCCAGCCGACGGAACTGGATCTTTTTAGCATTCATGTCCATTATGTTGACTTGCCTCATCGCCTTGGAGTTAAATATTTTCATCATCGGGAGATAGCTCACGTTTGAAGGTGTAAAAATTGAAAGAAATAGAAAAAACTGCGCCCATTATCAATCTCGAAGGGATTTCATTTGGCTACCCAGGCGGCCCTCCGGTCTTGAAAGACCTTGACTTCAAATTTTTCTCAGGTGGCCGAATCGGACTGATTGCGCCCAACGGCAGTGGAAAAACCACCCTGTTTCATATCATCATGGGTCTTTTAAAACCGATCTCCGGGCATATGGAAATTTTCGGTCACCCGGTCAAAGAGGAAAAGGATTTTCTGAATGTCCGGCGTCGGATTGGCCTGCTGTTTCAGGATGCCGATGATCAGCTTTTCAGCCCCACAGTCTTGGAGGATGTTGCCTTCGGACCGTTGAACCTTGGCAAATCGCGGAATGAAGCCGTGGATATTTCTCGAAATACATTGGCGTCTCTGGGACTATCCGGGTTTGAAGACAGAATCACCTATAAGCTGTCCGGAGGGGAAAAAAAACTGGTCTCCCTGGCCACGGTTCTGGCCATGGAACCCGAAGTTCTTCTCCTGGATGAACCGATCAGCGGCCTTGATGACGAGACAAAGGCTACACTGAAGAACGTGCTTTCAGATCTTGATCTTTCCTATATTTTGATATCCCATGATTTGGATTTTCTATCCGAAATAGCCGATCCGATTTATATAATGAAGGATGGAAAGATCATTTTAGACAGAGAAATACACGTTCATGAACATGTTCATGCCCATCCCCACGGCATCTATCCTCATGAACACGAGTGACGGGATTCAATAATCCTCATGGTTTTTTCAAAAATGGTCAAAACCAACAAAAAAGGGCTTACAGTCCTTATTCGCTGCAAACCCTTGGTTTTTCTGGTAGGCACGAAGAGATTTGAACTCTTGACCTCTACCGTGTCAAGGTAGCGCTCTCCCCCTGAGCTACGCGCCTGTATTGATAAAAACCTGTTAACACCACTTTTTTATGCTGTCAAGAAAAATGCCTTATAGCAGTTTCCACATAAAATTTCCGATTGAATCGTATCTTTAATAATCCATAGCAAGCCGCAGGATGATTTCGTTTAGGTCGGCAAGTTGTCTAGAAGCTTTTTCAAAACCTCCCGTTCGCTGGTTTGACCATTTTGATAAGTTCTAAGCTCGCTCCGCTAAATTCGTAAAACTCGGGCTAACGCACTCAAACAGTTACGAATTTTAACGCTCCGCTTCGCTAAGAACTTTTTCGCAAAATTGTCAAAGGGCTTCACTTTGAGGCTTTGAAACCACCTCTAGGCAAATTAGAGCGCGTTCAACGTTTGATATATTCTGACAGCTTTGCTTTCATTTCATCGGGAACCGGTATCGATTTGTTTTCTGTGTAATCATAGCAGACCTGTATGGACTCACCCAGCGCAAAAACCACGGATTCATCCGAACGTTCCACCAGTTTGTAGCCGTAACCAAAGCTCTTTTCTCCGATGCTGTTGACCCAAATTTTCAGGGTCAGCCGGTGATCCAGTTTCACCGGTATCAGGAAATCGCACCGAATATGCGCCATGATAAACTTAAATTCGGAAGGGTCTGAAATCTGAAAAACCTTGTGTGAAAAATCTATTCGTCCTTGTTCAAAATATGTAAAAAATACTGAATTGTTGACATGTCCCATGGCATCAAGATCCCGGAACCTGACATCGATGCCTGTGGAAAATATTTTGTGTTTATTCATTCATGACTCCTGTCCGTTCTTTTCCAGGTGATCCATTTGAAATGCAGCATGCTCATAACATGTAACATTTCATTTTTAAAGAATTTCTGATGTGAAAAAGATGTTGAACTTATATACTCTCGTATGGCAAACTATCCTTAATATATACACAGGAGGTGATATTCGTGAAAGCAAGAAAAGCGATGTTGGCCGGAAGCTGGTATCCGGGAAGCGCTTCCGGATGTGAAAAAGAAATCAAAAGCTTTTTAAAAGAGTACAGTGAAAAACCCGTTTCAGATCTGCCATTCATCGGCGGAATTGTTCCTCACGCAGGCTGGTATTTTTCGGGGAGTATTGCCTGCAACGTAATCAATTGCCTCCAAGAAGAAGTTCCACCGGATGTTTTCGTGATCTTCGGTATGCACCTTCGCACCGGTTCTCCCGCCTACATCATGACAGACGGCGCCTGGGAAACCCCTTTTGGTGAAATTCTTATCGATAAAGACGTATCTGGCGAACTCACCGACAGATTTGCCTTTACCATCGAAACCGCTGAAAATTTTACCCAAGATAATACCATTGAACTCCAGCTCCCGTTCATAAAATACTTTTTCCAAGACGCCAAAATCGTCCCCATCGGAGTGCCGCCGGTAAAAAGCTCGCTTGAGATCGGAACGTCTGTGGCAGAGATTGCCAAACAGCTGGGGCTGCGGGTGAAGGTCATCGGATCCACAGATCTTACCCATTATGGTTCAAATTATGGTTTTTCACCCAAAGGGAGCGGCCGGTCAGCACTCGACTGGGTGCGAAATGATAACGACCGAAAGGTTATTGATGCCATGCTTGCCATGGATCCTGATACGGTTATCAGTGAAGCCCTGGCAAACCAGAATGCCTGTTGCGGGGGTGCAGCCGCAACGGCGATTGCTGCTGCAAAAGCGCTGGGCTCCGACCATGCGGAATACCTTGCCTATGCCACCAGTTATGACAAAAGTCCCGGCACCAGCTTTGTAGGATATGTGGGAATTCTGTTTTAAATCATACTTTCTTTGAAAACAAGGGTTACAAATCAAGACCTTTTGAATAGACGCCTGTTGCTCGCTAAAATTTTTTCTTGCTTCTGAAAATGGTATACAGCAGCTCAAGTCTATTGGGTTCGGATGCCGGCTTTTTATCAATCAAAACGTTCCATGAGGTATGCGCTTCCACTTTTGATATCACGCCTGAAATTATGGACAGGATATTCACCGGATCATTTCCCTGTGTATTGATTTGTTCAACCTCCTGAAAGGAAACATGGTCATCTTCATGTGTTCCTTGTCCAAGGCCGACAAGCGCCGATCCTTCACCAATATCAATTAAGGCACGATTAAGGGCTGCGGACAACTTGGGCGCAAAAGCCGACAGATCTTTGTGAACCATTTTTGCCACTTCATAGGGTGTCATATCTGCAAGCACTCCTTAGCAGTTTTTAGGGACGAAAACGCATGAAATAAAATCGCATATCGATTTTATTTCTCGATTCCATTTCGCGCGGTAACCCCTTCATTATAATAATGTTTTACTTCGTTTATCTCGCTTACCAGATCGGCGCGTTCAATCAATGCTTCCGGCGCGTGGCGTCCGGTCAGGATGATTTCAACGTTGCCCGGCCGGCCGGCCAGAAAAACCAAAACGTCTTTTACTGAAATCAGGTCAAACCAGACAGCCACATTGATTTCGTCGAGCACGATGATGTCATATTCTCCGGATAGCATCGCTTCCTTCGCCCTGGCAAGACCATAGATAGCCTGGTCGATCTGTTTTTGCGTTGCTTCACTCCGCCGGACATGTTTTTTGTCTCCGTACTGCTCTATCGTTATATAGTGATTATCCGATACTGCCGAAAGTTCCCCGTAATGCTGCCCCTTCATGAACTGGCCGATGTATGTTTTCATGCCATAACCCGAAGCCCTCATGGCAAGCCCCAGAGAAGCAGTGGTCTTTCCTTTGCCGCCTCCGGTGTACACCTGGATGTATCCTTTTCTTTTTAGCATCAGAAAATATGAATTTAAGTCCATGATGAAGAATGAATTCTTCACCGCATGATAAATTTAAAAAGGGTTACGATTTTATTCCCGCAACCCTTTGAAATTGCTTGGCTGAGGGACCAGGATTCGAACCTGGATTAACGGGGCCAGAACCCGTCGTCCTGCCGTTAGACGATCCCTCAATGTTTTTTCCTGATACCATAGCTGTCAAAAGAGTCAACATAAATGTTTATAAAAATTCTTGCCAATATTTCTTTTGTTAATTACTAGGCCCTGCAATGACAGATTAAGCAAGTTGACAAATATAACAATATAGTTCAAATAGTTAACAAATTGCTCCATTGATGTCTTAAGGCCAAACAACCCGCTCTGCTGGAGCGAACAATTCAACCGGGAGATGTGGCGGCAGTTATTACAAGTCATCTCAAAAATGTAGATCACGTTCAAGGACAAGCCCGCCAGAGGATGCATTTTTGAGATGGCTTGTAATAGGGTTAAAAACCTCTCGACATTGATCTGGGTACGGACGCTCTCGATCTTGTGGAGTTGATCCTGTCGACGGAAGAAGAGTTAGACATAGAGATATCCGATGAGCAGGCAGAGAAGTTGATTACTGTCAAAGATGCCATCGACTACACAAATACGTTTTAAGAACCGAGTTTGGCGGTTTTATCCTAAAAATTCAGTCATATTATATACCTTTTACATTTCTTTTACAATTCACTGTCCAAATGTGTAGAAGGGGTTTTCATTCTGTGATATAGCAGATTTAAAATTTACAGGCCCTTTGAATATCATAGTCAACTCGGATTTTTCGCCAACATTTCAAGTATGTTAACAATTTCGGATTAACAACGAAGGAATAACGAAATTGTCCCAAAGTTTTGCATCAAGAATTACCGGCGTCGGATCGGCATTTCCCGAGACGCGCGTAACCAATATTGATTTAGCTCAAAAACTCGCAAAATTAGGCGTTGAAACGAACGATTCGTGGATACGGGAGAGGACAGGAATAAGTGAACGGCGGATTTCAGATCCTGAAAATTCCGCCGAACACAACTCCTCTCTGGGTTTTTTGGCCGCGCAAAAAGCCTTGGACATGGCGGGCAAGACAGCAGAAGAGATTGATCAGATTATTTATGCCACCTGTTCGCCAGACACGTTGATGCCATCCACCGCATGTTGGCTGCAACATAAGATCAAAGCGACCCGGGCATGGGCCATGGACATCAATGCGGCCTGTAGCGGATTTGTTTATGGCGTGGCGACTGCTGACCAGTTTGTTCGAACAGGAGCGGTGAAGACCGCTCTCGTGGTTGGCGGTGAAGTGTTCAGCCCGCTTCTCAATTGGGAAGATCGAGGTTCCTGTATATTGTTCGGGGACGGTGCCGGAGCGGCTATTGTTGAACAGGTTCCCTCAGACTCGCCACAGCGAATCCTATCCAGCCATTTACTTTCGGATGGGAGCTACGGGGAACTCTTTTACATTCCTGCCGGCGGCTCAAAGATGGAGACCACCCCGGAACGATATGCCCAAAACCTGCACAAGGTTAAAATGAACGGCAGGGAAATCTTTAAAATCGCTGTCAGAACCCTGGTTGATTTTGCACATCGCGCTTTAAAAAAAAATCATATGACGCTCGATGATTTAGACTGGTTTGTTCCGCATCAGGCCAATTATAGAATCATTGAAGCCGCGGCCAAACGACTCAAATTTCCCATGGATAAAATTTTGATTAACCTGGACCGATACGGAAATACATCTGCTGCGACAATTCCAACGGTTTTAGACGAGGCTGTTCGAGACGGCCGGATCAAAGAAGGCCAGGCGCTTTTACTCGATTCTTTTGGAGCGGGTCTGACCTATGGATCGATCCTGCTTCGCTGGTAATCAAATCGACGGTATTGAATTAAACAATTACGCTATGAGAAACGATTTACATACTTTTCATATTCCGGTTATGGGCACCGGATTCTCCGTGGATACGGCCATCCGTGTCGCGCATTTTGGGATTTCTTCCGTCATTTCACTTATAGATGACATTCTGTTCGAAAGAATCCGGAAGCATTACGCGGAGCAATTCAACCTTCCATATGCCAAAATCCCAAAGAGCGAAGAGGACAGCAAGGCCAAACGGATCACCGCCTATCTTGATACCGTGATGGAAATTGTTCGAATGAAGATGGAAGCAGTCAGAAAGCAACCGTTCTTTGAATCGAACGACAAAAAAAAGTACTTTGACCTGCTGCCTGAAGAAAGCCCTCTGAAAAGCAAATACAACACCCTTCTCAGCATGCAGGCAGGACCTGAAAGGGACGCCCTGGCAAAAGATCTCACACAGCAGATGCAGCCGGGTTCCATTGACACGAATATCATGGTTCGTCTCGATCGGATCAATTACGATCAAAACGGCAACCCTCTGGGCGATGAGTTCACTGACGCAAAGACATCCCTCCGAGGCTATGCCAACAGCGGCCTCAAATCCAGCATCGTTTTTTCAGCCGGGATTAATCAGCGCCTGTTTAGTTATATGACTCATTTTCGAGACTTTTACAGGGACAACACAGGTGAACTCAAAAAACGGATTATTCTCAAGGTAAGTGATTTCCGATCCGCGCTTATCCAGGGCAAATTTTTAGCCAAAAAGGGATTGGAAGTCTCTGAATTTCGCATTGAATCGGGACTCAATTGCGGCGGTCATGCGTTTGCTTCCAACGGGATTCTGCTCCCCAGCCTTCTCAAGGAATTCAAAGAAAAACGTGAAGAGTTGACTGCAGCATTTCAACCGATGATACTAAAACACTATATGAAAATGGGGTGGAAATATCCTGAGTCGGCACTGAGCGAACGCCCCCTCATCACCGTCCAGGGGGGAATCGGCTCACACGGGGAAGTCAACAGGCTCAGAAGAGATTTCAATATAGACCTTACGGGATGGGCCAGTCCTTTTCTTCTGGTTCCCGAAACTACCAATCTGGACGCGTCAACCCGGGAGCTTTTAAGAAAGGCCGAAGAAGACGATCTCTACATGAGTGATGCATCTCCACTCGGTATTCCCTTCAACAACATCCGCAATTCAGGTTCTGAAATATATACAAAAAATGCGGCGGCAGGCGGGAAACCCGGCTCCACCTGTCCGAAAGGTTTTTTGGTATCCACGACAGAATTTACCGAAAAACCGATCTGTTCCGCCTCGCGGAAATACCAGAGTAAAAAACTGGCAGAGATTAACAAGCTTGATCTGCCCTTCGAAGAGAAGGAGAAGCTTCTCCGGTCGGTTGTGGAAAAAACCTGCCTCTGCACCCACCTGGCCAGTGGCGCCCTTGTCAATCTGGAAATCGTAAAAGAGAAGAATGCGCCCCGAGCCGTATGCCCCGGACCCAATATCGCATGGTTTAATAAAACGTATACCCTGCAGGAAATGGTTGACCATATCTATGGAAGAGGCCCGTCTCTGGTTCCATCGGAACGTCCGCATATGTTTGCCAAGGAAATTGTAATGTATGTGGACTTTTTTGAAAAAATGATAAAAAACTGCACCTACACGTCAAAGGAAATCAGCCCCCTGTATGAATTTGTAAAAAATCTCGAAGAGGGAATGGACCTTTGCCTGGAGATTGCCCAAAAACCGCCATACAAAGGGGAGAACCTGGCATCCATTCTCCCATGTGTTGAGAAACAGAGGGCGCGGTTAAAATCCATCTGTATCGACTTTGAAAATGAGCGTAACTTAAGAAACTCTCATGGAGAGAAAGCACTTCTGGCACATTCTTAAAACCGATCTCGCTTACCTGAGTCCCCCAAAGCGTCATGTCCTGGTAGAAAACCTCGCCGGTTGGCCGACATTTATCTTCTATACCCGACTCTTGAAGACGGTTTATATGAACAGCGTTATCGCCCGTAGAGGAAATCTTGACCGGAATAAGTGGGCAGATGCATCATTTGAAGTGTTTAAACTGGTTGAGTCGGCTGGCGGAAAGTTCAATATTTCAGGAATCAAAGGATTAACACAGCAGAAACGCCCTCGGATTTACATTGCCAATCATATGAGTATGATTGACACCCTTATCCTCCCTTGCCTGACCCTATCGATGACCGATGTTACATTTGTGGTCAAGGAGAGCCTGCTGAGATACCCGCTTTTTGGTGAGATTATAAGAGCGAGGCATCCCATAGCAGTTAGCCGACGCAATCCACGGGAGGATTTCAAAACCGTTTTGAGCAAGGGGCAGGATTTCATATCAAACAACTATTCTATTGTAATATTCCCTCAGGCCACGAGAAGCAGCATATTCGATGCCGCATCTTTTAATTCACTCGGGGTTAAGCTGGCACGAAAAGCAGGGGTGCCTGTCATACCGATTGCGCTGAAAACCGACTTTCAGGGAAATGGGAGAATTGTCAAGGAGATGGGGCCTATTGACCCCCGAAAAATTCTCTATTTCAAGTTTGGAGACCCTTTGGAAGTGGAAGGCAAAGGCCAGGTCACTCATCGAAAAGTCGTCGAGTTTATTGAGAGGAACTTGAAAGCATGGGGCGGTCAGGTCAGCGGTGTGCCAGGGGTATGATGTAAAGGTCTCGAAAAATTATGTGTCCGTATCCGGCGGTATCGGTATGGGCACCTTGAAAAATTCTACCCCTTCATCTTTTAACGTCTTTTCTTCTTCTTTGGTACTGACACCCTTTATATTTCTAGGCTCAGAGGCGCCGTAATGGATTTTCAAGGCTTCCTTTGCAAAATCACACCCGACATCGTCAAAATTTTTTTCCACAAAATCGACAATTTTCTTCCCGATACTGGCTATATCCGCTTGCGAATCGTCAAAATTTTTTTCAGGTTGGGTTGATTTAATTGCAAATGTTGAAGGGATCCTGGAAACGGTTGTATCGTTACAGACAGGGCATGCAATGAGGCCTTTCTTTTTCTGACTTTGATAAGCTTTGGCATCTTCAAACCAGCCTTCAAAACCGTGTCCGTTGATACATTGCAAATCGTATGCTATCATGAATTAAATCTCTTATTCGAAAAGTGTTCCGGCGATTGAAACGAGACCTTTGAAAAAGGTTTAATTTTGTTCAAGGCCACAGAAGGCGAAAATTTTAACCACAGGAATACATTTAGTATTTCGAGGATTAAAATTTGAGCCTGACCCCAGTGAAATAGGCTTCGCATTG
>JBHPCZ010000072.1:0-17326 GCA_042573625.1 Thermodesulfobacteriota bacterium | reverse complement strand
TAGTAAACAAAACAGTGCCACCGTCCAAGGCTTTCTCAGTAAAGAAATAGAGGGTAAAAAATCGATACTTAACGAAAACCTTAATGTCAAAGGAAGGGCTTTCTTGACCACTCTCGTTCAACTCGGCGCTGAAAAAATGAAGCTTTCCGACTATGACAGCCTCAATAGATATGTATCTGAGACCCAAAAAAATAAAGAAGTTGTTGCAGCGGTATATTATAATAATGATGGCAGGGCGGTTACTGCTGAACGGCCGACCAATGAGGCTGAACTTGTTGAATTAACAGAAAAAATAACGGATCCGAAGAGCGGAGAAAGCTTGGGATCAGCGAAAATCTGGGTGACGCCCCGGTATTCAAAGGAAATAATTAAAATTACCGAAGAAAAATTGTATAACAATCTCGAAATACTTGAAAAAAGATTTTCAGAACAGTCCAAAGAGTTGATAATAATGATCGGTCTGGTTTCGCTTGGGGCGTTTTTGATTATTGCCCTGGTACTCTTTTTTGGAGTGAGAATGTTCATCAAAAAACCGATAAATCGCATCATTGAAGAGTTAAATGAGGGCGCTGAACAGGTCGCCAATGCGTCGAGGCATGTATCTTCGGGCAGTCAAATTTTGGCTGAAGGGTCATCTGAGCAGGCGGCTTCATTGGAAGAATCCTCATCTTCGCTGGAAGAGATATCCGCCATGACCCGGCAGAACGCGAACAACACCAAGGAAGCAGCAAGGCTGGTGGATATTTCCAGACAAAGCATGAAAAAGAGTCATAAGTCCCTTAAGAGTACCAGTGAGTGCATGGGGAGGATTTTTGAGGATGGAGAAAAAACCGCAAAGATCATCAAGAGCATTGACGAGATTGCCTTTCAGACCAATCTGCTAGCGCTCAATGCAGCGGTTGAGTCGGCCAGGGCGGGGGAGGCCGGTGCCGGATTTGCCGTGGTGGCGGATGAGGTCCGCAATCTTGCCATGCGAGCGGCAGCGGCGGCCAAGGATACCGAGATTCTTATCAGTTCGACATTGAAGAATATCAAGGAAGGAACCGAACTGGTCGGTAGCACCATGGAAGAATTTTATCAGATGGGTGATGACGCCAAAAAGGTGTCCGAGCTGTTCAGCGAGATCAGTGTGGCCAGCGAGGAACAGACCCGGGGGATTGAGCAAGTCAATATAACGGTCGCTGAAATGGACAGGGTGGTTCAACAGAATGCAGCCAATGCCGAACAATCTGCATCTGCCTCGGAAGAGTTAAAACTACAGGCGGAACAGATGAAGTTAAGCATCGAAGATTTAATCGCCTTGGTCGGAGAGGCTGTAAAAGAAAGGACTGCTGGTCGGAGAACAATCCCTCCTTTGACTCAAGCTGAAACTTTCAAAGGTCATTTCCCGGGTTTTCAGAAAAAAGAGAAAGGCGTTGCGGTATATAAGCCAAAGGAAGTGAGCCCAGATCAAGTTATACCGCTGGATGACGACGACTTTAAGGATTTTTAGAACTTCGCGGTAAGTTGCTGGTTACTTGATCATTAATGAAAAAAAGGCGGGGTTTATTGATTACCCTGCCTTTTTATATTTGTTTCGAATTTCAAGATTCGGATTTATCCCCGCCAGGATGCTTCGTGCGGATTTAACATGTTCAACAGTGAGTACTCCCCTTTCGGGGATAAACCAAAGCCGGATTATAGCGGTTGTCAAAATAGCGTTTTGTTTCATCCGGCAGCTTGATAAAATATGAACAAAAGCGAACCAATAGGAACATATTTATGGAAACCGCTATAACGTTCCTCTTTGCTAAGCATTTTTGTCAAAACGGCAATATAATAGATTCTAAAAACGCTCCGATGAATTAAAGAGGTACTATTAGATAATTATTGCATTTTAAAATAACAGTTGGTATGGCGAGCAAGTTTGAGTTGGATTGGTGATTTCGGATTTTATTTAAAACCATAATAACGGAGAAATAATAGTATGACATCCATGGAAGAAATCACGCAACAGTTAGAAGATACGGATTCTACAAAGATTTTTTTTACAGATTTAAACGGTAGAATTATGAATCTGCCGATAAATCCCGATAATATTGCGTCGATCATTTCAAACGGAATCGGTTTCGACGGAAGCTCAGTTGCCGGCTACGCCACCGTTGATAACAGCGACAGGCTACTCTTCCCTGATCCGGAGAGTCTTCGTATTGTAGAATTCACAGATGAAAAGCTCGGTTTTCTTATCGGACATATATACAACGACCAGGGATCCCGTGCAAAGACCGACCCTAGAGCTGTTTTGGAAAATGTCCTGAAGGAAGCGGAAACATCGTATGGCTTCAAGTTTAAAGCAGGGCCGGAGCACGAGTTTTTTTTACTTGAGGAAGATGAGTTCGGCGAAAAAGGTCATTCTGACCGTGTCGGCTATTTTCAATCCAAACCTCACGACAGGGGAGAACCTGTAAGAAATAGGATTGTTCAAATACTCAAAGCTTGTGGAATACAGTTTGAGAAATCACATCATGAGGTTACACCTTCACAGCATGAGATTAACTTAGAGTGCGCGGCCCCTTTGATAGCCGCCGACCGAACCGTCCTTTTTAACTATATTACCCAGGTTGTAGCGGCGGAGTTCGGTTATCACGCAACGTTTATGCCCAAGCCGTTTGACGATTTCAACCGGAATGCCTATCACATTCATCTTTCCATTCAGGATCTTCGTGGAAAAAATCTGTTTTACGATGCCGACGAAGAATACAATATCAGTGAGATTGGAAAAAAATTCATCGCGGGTATCCTGAAATATGCAAGAGAAACCTCTATCATCATGGCCTCGACCTTCAATTCATACAAGGCGTACGTCCTGGATAAAGAAGCTCCCGTTGTTAGGGGCTGGGGTTTCAAGAATAGAAGCTCAATGGTCAGACTGCCATATACCAACAGCCCTGACAGTACGAGAATCGAACTGAGAAGTCCTGATCCGGCCGGCAACCCGTATCTTCAGATGGCGGCGTTAATTGCCATGGGGCTTCAAGGTATTAAAGAGGATCTTGACTGCGGCAAACCGGATGTCGGAAGCACATACAAACGAAAATACAAATACCGTGTATGGGATAGGCGATTTTTACCCAAAAGCATGTACGAAGCGCTGGTTGAGGCTGAAAGAAGTAAATTTCTGAAAACAGTTTTAGGAGACCGGATATACGATAATTACCTGTCCCTGAAAATCAATGACTGGGAGGATCACAGAATCCATGTTACCCCCAGAGAACTGGATAAATACCTAAGCATATAGGAGGCTTGTCTAATGGAAGCGTGGGTTGAACAACTCCGGAACAGCGTGAATACGCTTGACAAACTTAAAGAATATATCAAAGTCACTCCGAAGGAAGAAGATGCCATAAATAACCTTAACACCAAATGGGGAACGACCCCCTATTTTGCATCTCTAATGGATCCCGATGACCCTGAATGCCCGATACGCAAACAGGTAATCCCTTCCATGAAGGAAACAGAGAACAAATTTGGAATGCCCAACTATTTGATCTGGAAAGAAAACCGGGACACCGATGAAGTCAGGCCGGACAGCATCGCACGGCAGTATTATGATCGCATCGCGTTTACGGTTACGGATATTTGCGCCAATTACTGCCGCCACTGTTTTCGAAAAGAACTCGTTGTGGACCGTGATCTGAAGCTTCGCTTTGACGTTGAGGAGGGTATAGAGTGGATCAGGGCGCACGAGGAGATTCGGGACATTCTCATTACCGGTGGTGACCCGTTTATTCTATCAGACGACAAGATTGAATATCTCATCCGCAGCCTGCGAGAAATTCCCCACGTCGAGATGATCCGTTTTGGTACCCGAACGCCGATTGTTCTGCCCCATCGAATCACCGACGGTCTAAAGAAGGTGCTGAGCGGCTATCACCGCGTACCGCTCTGGGTGAATACCCAGTGCAATCATCCCAAAGAGATTACGGAAAAAACAGCCGAGGCGGTCTATAATCTTCTCTCCTGTGGGGTGAATGTCGGCAATCAGGCCGTCCTGCTCAAGGGGATCAATGATGACGTGGAAACATTCAGGGAGTTACACCAGAAGCTTCTGGCGGTTCGAATCCGGCCGTATTATGTCTTTTATTGTGAACCGGCGCCCGGCATCGATCATTTCCGTACACCGGTCGAAAAGGGGGCGGAACTGATTCGGGACGCGCTTCGCGGATTTACCACAGGCCTGGCGCAGCCCATGTACGTTATTGCTACCAATATCGGCAAGATTCCTCTTATGCCGGATTACTGCATTGTTGAAAAAAATGAAAAAGAGTACAAGTTGAAAAATTACCAGGGCCTTTACACCACCATACCCAACATTCCGGAATAGCGTTCCGTTTCAGCCTGCAGCTCAATAAAATATGAACGAAAAAATCCTCTCTATGGCGGAAAAAATCGCCGAGGCGGGTACAAACGTTGTTTTTACCGGGGCCGGTATTTCCACGGAGAGCGGTATCCCCGATTACCGGAGCCAGGGGGGGATATGGGATAAATTTCAACCCGTCTATTTTCAGGAATTCATGACATCTAAAGACGCCCGGGTTGAGTACTGGCGCCGCAAATCGGCGCTTTATCCCGATCTGGTCCGGGCAACGCCGAATCCCGCCCATATGGCTGTCTTTCATCTCTACGAGATGGGCCTTATCGAAGCGGTCATTACCCAGAACATCGACGGACTGCACCAGCAGTCGGGTTTGCCCGAGGATAGCGTCATTGAACTGCACGGCAACACACTCCGCGTGCGGTGTATGCACTGTGAGGCAACCTCTTCCGCACATGAAGTTCAAAAACGTATCGAAGACGGAGATCCGGCCCCTGAATGCGAATGTGGCGGATATCTGAAGTCGGATACCATTTCATTCGGTCAGGCCATGCCTGAAGCGGAAACCGAAAAAGCGACACACCTGTCTCGAAATTGCGATTTTTTTCTGGTGGTGGGATCGACGCTTCTGGTTCACCCCGCCGCGCTCATGCCGGCATATGCCAAACAGGCCGGTGCTTTTCTGGGTATTGTCAACTTATCGGAAACGCCGTGTGATGGGATATGTGATGTGTTGATCAGAGAAAGCGCGGGAAAAATCCTTGCGGAGATAGAGAACCAGGTGCGCAGCGTTTATAAAAAATAATGAGGGATGTTTGATGACCGTAGCGATCGTCGATTTTCATTCATATTCCGAATCCGTTACAGCGGCTCTTGATTCAATCAGCGCGAGAAAAAAACTTTCAAAACAATCGGCCGTCCTGATAAAACCCAACCTGGTCAATGCGTCTCCCCATCCGGTGACCACCCATGTGGACTGCTGTGAAGCTGTATTGGAATATGTGCGATCCTGTTCCAAAGCGGATGTCGTTATTGCAGAAGGGTGCGGTGACGCGTCTCGTGACACCGATGAAATTTTTAATCTGCTCGGATACAGAGCCATGGCCGTTCGTCACACGGTTCCACTGGTTGATCTCAATTCGTCGCCGCTTCAACGATTCGAAAATAAAAGCTGTTCCGTTTATTCGGAAATCTATCTTCCGGAGATTGCCTTTTCGTATTTCATCATTTCCCTGCCGGTCCTTAAAGTTCACTCTATTGCCGGTATTACCGGGACATTGAAAAACATGATCGGTTTTGCGCCGCCCAAATACTATTCGTCAGGACTTGGAGGATGGAAAAAAGCGGCATTTCATAATCATATGCAGCAGGCCATCATCGATCTGAACCAATACCGTGTTCCGGATCTGTCTCTGATGGACGCATCCGTGGGGCTTGCAGAATTTCATCTGGGCGGTCGTCATTGCTCTCCACCGGTGGGCAAAATGCTTGCCGGATCGAATCCCTGGGAAGTGGATCGCGAGGCCGCAGCGCTTCTCGGGCTTGACTGGAAAAAGATTCGTCATCTTACAGATTAGAAATCTCGAAGCTTTGCCCGCTGAACAATTCCTTTTCCGAACTTTCTGGATATATCGTCAACCGCCTTATCGATTTTTTCCCAGTTATCGCTTTGTTTCCCATGGCTGTCAAACAGGCTCATTTGTTCCGGCGTACTACAAGGGATAAAGCCTGACGCGCCAACCCCGATCAATCTGATACGCTTTTTAATTGTGTATGCATCAAGGAGTTCTTTGGCTTTCTTATAGATAACCTCGGAAGATTGTGTTGCCTTAGAAAGCGTTATACTTCTTGTGCACTGTTTAAAATCTGAATGTTTTATCTTCAAAATAACCTTTCTTGCTTTTGCCTCCGATTTTCGAAGTTGTCTGCCGACCGCTTCAGATTGTTTCAGGATCAATTTTTCCAATATATCTCTGTCCGTGGTGTCCGCAGAGAGGGTTTCTTCACTACTGACCGATTTAGCCGGGGTATAGGGTATTACGGGTGAGTCATCAATACCATGTGATAGATCAATCAGACGATTCCCAAATTTTCCCAACCTGTCCATCAATAGGGTTTTAGAATATTTCCTTACATCTCCCAGCGTTTTGATGCCGATCTGATCCAGTTGGCTATGAGTGACTTTGCCGACACCGGGAACCTTTCTAATCGGAAGGGAAGCGATAAACGCCGTGGTTTTATCCGGCGGTATAATCGTAAGGCCATCCGGTTTTTCAATATCTGATGCAATTTTAGCCAGAAATTTATTCGGTGCAATCCCAATGGAACACGTTAAATCGACGCCTTCTTTTATCCTTGTTTTGATTTTGACGGCGGTTTGCTCAGGGCTTCCATGAACTTTTTCGCATCCGGTAATGTCAACATAAGCTTCATCAATAGAAACCTGCTCAACAATGGGAGAAAAATTGTTGAGCATAGCCATTATTTTCCTGGAGATTTCACTGTAACGGCGTCTATTGGGGGGAACGATGACAATATCAGGGCACTTCTGTTTAGCCTGGAAAGTGGGCATTGCAGATCGAATGCCGTATTTTCTCGCTTCATAACTGGCGGCAGCAACAACACCACGGTTAGAAAGACCGCCCACTATCAGGCATTTTCCCCTCAATTCCGGATTGTCAAGCTGCTCCACCGAAGTAAAAAACGCATCCATATCGATATGAAGAATCATGTGAAAGGTGCCCTGTTAATGAGTGTTATCTTTATCGTTCATCTGTTTATCGCATGAATCAGAACATTTTTCAATAATGCGAGGCCTGTTGTTCTTATGATAAACTACTAAATATGGTGGTTTTTTATACTTGACACACAATATATATTATTTTTATATTGCGGATATTGATAATTTTCATGGCTTGGACGGCCTGGAAAACAAACCCGCCTGCTGGTTTGAAGACATTTATACGGTCGCATAAAACGGTTTAAGGGTCGATAAATATAGCTCGGCCCTTGGTATGCGCCATAACGGAGATCCATATGGCGCATACCCCCTTGATACCTGTTCGGTTGACTCCACACTCAAACTGGGTGACGGCTCAACCGAACAGGATTCACCCTTAACATAATCAAAAAAAACAGGGACAAAACAGGCAGGATCGGACGATCCTGCCTGTTTTATTTACAAATCGGAAAATATTTTACAATTCATGCATATTTTGAAATAACAATAAAGAGGCTCAGAGAATAAAGGCGGAGAACACAAATGCGCATATATGCTGTGGCTGATATCCATGGATGTCCGGACAGGATGAGATTGATTAAGGAAAATACGATCAAGCTGAAACCGGATGTGTTGATCGTTGCCGGGGACATCACCCACTTTACCCATCCCGTCCCGACCATCGCCCGATTGAATGATATGCCGGTGCCTGTTCTGGCAATTCGAGGCAACACGGATCTGAAAAGAGTTGAGCGTTTAATTGGAAAATGCACGAATATTACGCCACTTCATCTGAAAAAAATAGCTATAGACCACGTCTGCTTTGTTGGTATGAGCGGCACGGTTCCTGTTCCGTTTAGTTCCCGTATCGGCTTTAGAGAAGGTCCTGTCTTAGAGAAAGTTATGCCGCTGTTGAAAAGAGATTCCGTACTGGTTGTTCATCCGCCGCCATGGGGCACACTGGACGAGGTGCTGGGAAGATTTCACGCGGGATGCCGGAGTCTGCGAAGAATCGTTTCAAGGGTTCAGCCCCGGTTGCTGATCTGCGGTCATATTCATGAAAGGCCGGGAACGGCATTCATTGGTGAAACGCTTGTGATTAACTGCGCCATGAGTCGAACAGGTGCCGGCGCAGTGATTGATCTTGATATCGACCAAGACCCAAAGGTTGAAATGTTATGTTACCCTAATTGAGGGCAGATCGAAGATGCTCCTCCGGTGAGAACTAAAACGTTTCTACCATCAACGAAATCGAAAGGTTCGAACTCTGTTGCCCTGTTCCGCCGGCAAGGATCTCCCGTATGACTTCATTGCTCGTATTATCGGTTCCGCCGATATCCACCCATTGACCCAGGGGAACAGATAGCTGTGTCGAAGCCTCGGAAAAGCGTATGATCCCCTGCCCGACGTCTGACGCCAGGTCCGAGATTCTGGGGGTAATCTCGATATTTGCGCGGTTTCCGATGATGATCGGAAGGACCTCCATACCGGTTTCGATGCTTTGAAAAACCACAGTGTCTGCTGTGCAAACCGCATATCGGCGGCACAGGTAGGTCCACTTTTGTCTGTATGGGATTTCCTTCCCGGTCAGAATATATGCCGGGCTTCCGGAGGTGGTAATGACGAAATGTTCGGATGTCCGCCGTTGGTCCTTATTTTTGTCATCAATGCGAACTTCGACGCCGTCTTTGGTCCTTCTGCCGGTGGACACCTTCCATTCATCACCTGAAACACTGCCGCTGGCTGAGGCAGAACGATCCCGGGAGGAAAGCATCTCATTAAACCTGACCCGAATTCTAACCTGCTGAACCGGCGTATCAAATTTTGCTAAAAAAGCTTTTACGATTTTTATTTTTTCGCTGGTATCCGTTACCACCAGCGAATTGGTTCGAACGTCGAATGTGACCCTGCCTTCCGGAGAGAGCATATTTTTAACAGCGGGGAGCACTTCCGAAGCTTTTCTGTAGTGAACCGGTATGATATCAAAATCCGCCCGGCAGACACCGGGCATGGCGGAAATGATAATAAGGAGACAGAAGAAAAGGGTGATTCGTGGGTATTGAACCGGTATAAATGTTGATTTCATTTTAGAGCCTCACATGAAAAGATTTATGCCAGTCAACGGATTATCGCAAGAAAAAAATGCGTATACGGCAGTGTAAGAACAAAAGGTACGGTTTGTTCTTCACGTCCGGAAGAGCTTGCTGGACCTGTGTGTGGAACGGTTGAGCTGCGACAACGGCCCGATCCCTTACATAGGTTTATTTAAAAAAAAATACAGAGCCGGGCCGGCTCTGTATTTCTTGGAGGAACTGCTATCCGATTTGTCCAATATTAAAGCTTTTGATAGGAAGTCTTGGACTGAACTTTATCCAACCATCATTAGAAAGAAAAATTGATGATGGGAAAGAATGTCAACGGGTTTCCGCTCCAGTTAAAATTAAGAACACCGATCTGGAGTCCATGAAGTTTGTCTGTCATATTGACTACACCGAGTTGAAGGCCCCTGAACTCCTTGGCGGAATTGAAAAATCCCGTTTGGAGGCCGACGGCAGTTCCGCCAACAACATTAACAAAGCCGTTCTGCCAGCCCGAGAAGTTACTATCGACCAGGTTCACTAAACCCCACTGGAATGCGTTCGCGTTACCCGTAGCATGATTGACCAACCCCAAATCGAGACCGCTCACGTCCTTGTTGACGCCGTAGATGAGATTCAAACGAAACCCATGGATCGAAGTGTCCGCATTGAAAATCTGTACGGGGTTAAAAAGGGCAAAATTGATGGGTTTGATATCTGATTCCGCCGTTGCGCTGCTTTGGAAACAGAAAATCATAAGAAGCATCAGTACAAGACAGAGATACCATTTATTTTTCATCATTCCTCCTTGTTTGTCTTATTTAATTCGTTTCACATCCAGATTGGCGATATACATCCGACCGATAGCATATCCATTATCCTAAAACAAGAGGAATTCCCGTTTTGTCCGGATATTTTTTCAAAGAGAATTATAGCGGTTGTCGAAATAACGTTCCGTATCATCCGGCGGCTTTCCGACAATCTTTATAAGGAAACGATCAATCGGAATATATTCATGTAAACCGCTATAAGTTCCTTATCGCAATTCTGAATGGCCGGCGCTCTACACTTGACATATTTTTCATTTTTGTCAAAATAAAGCCATTGGGCGGGTCTATTTTCGATGCTGATGGGACTGTCAAGGAGACCTTTGAGAAATGTTCAATTTCGTTCAAGTTCGGCGAATTAAGGGGGATAGCAATGATGTTCATTAACGGTCAGTGGGTCAAGGCAGAAAGCGGTAATACCTTTCCTGTTTTCAATCCATCAAACGGCGAGAAGATCGGAGAGGTTGCGGACGGAAGCAGCAGCGAGGCAGCCCGGGCAATCGAAGCTGCCCATCGGTCATTCACCCTTTGGTCGAGCCTTACTTCCTACCAGCGTTCAGAATATCTTTACAGGGCGTATCATCTGATGATGGATCACAGGGAACAACTGGCGCGGGTTATGACAGGAGAACAGGGTAAGCCGATAAAAGCGTCTCGTGGGGAAATACAATACGGTGCGGACTGTTTACTCTGGTACGCGGAAGAGGCAAAACGAGTGTACGGCGAGACGATTCCTGCGCCCCGAACCGGTCAACGTTTTATGGTGATTCGTCAGCCGGTGGGAGTCGTGGCGGCCATAACGCCCTGGAACTACCCTATGTCCATGGTGACCCGGAAAGTGGCTCCGGCCCTCGCTGCGGGATGCACGATGGTTTTGAAACCGGCGGAAGCCACGCCGCTGTGTGCCATCGAAGTTTTTAAAATTTTTGAGCAAGCAGAGATTCCGCCGGGCGTTGTTAATCTTGTTACCGCTTCAGACCCGGTTCCCATCGGCGAAACCTTTGTTACCGATCCTCTGATTCGCAAGATTACCTTTACCGGATCTACTCAAGTCGGCAAGATCCTGGCAAAGGAAGCGGCAGAGCAGATGAAACGTGTCTCCCTGGAACTGGGCGGCCATGCTCCGTTTATAGTGTTCGAGGATTCCGATCCAATACATGCCGCGAAAGGGGCGGCCCTTATCAAGTTCCTGAACACCGGGCAGGCCTGTATTAGCCCCAATCGGATCTTTGTTCATCGCAGTATTGTGGCTTCGTTTGTATCGGAATTCAAAGCCCGGGTATTAAAAATGCGAGCGGGCAGCGGTTTTGAAAGTAATGTAAGCATCGGTCCGCTGGTGAATTCCGCAGCCCTGGAAAAAGTTGATCGACAGGTCACCGATGCCCTGGACAACGGCGCGAAACTGGTTTGCGGGGGGCAGAGGCTGATGGACAACAATCTTGACAAAGGCTTTTTCTATGCGCCGACGGTCCTCAATGATGTCACACCAAAGATGTTAATTTACCGCGAAGAAACTTTTGGGCCGGTGGCCCCCATTATTCCCTTTGATACCGAAAAAGAGGTTCTGGATATGGCCAATGACACCCATTACGGCCTGGCTTCCTATGTTTATACCCGTGATCTTTCACGCGCCGTGAGAATGTTTGAAAACCTCAATTTCGGCATTGTCGGTGTTAACGATATCAATCCAACGGCAGCGGCAGCCCCTTTCGGCGGGATGAAAGAGAGTGGCCATGGTCGCGAAGGCGGTCGCGAAGGTATTGCCGAATACCTTGAAACCAAACTGATCGGTTTTTCTATTTAAAGGAGATGAAGCAATATGGGAAAAATAACCCGGAGGCGATTTCTTAAAAAGGCTGTGATTGCGGGAGCCGGCATTGCAGGATTTCCGACAGTCTTTATTCCCAAGAGCCAGGCAGCATGGGACAGGCAAACAGGCGTTCATCCGAACGTGGACAATCTCCGAGTCGTTGCCGTAACAGACACAACAATGACAAAGGCCATGGACCCTAGGGCCGATTGGGTCCGTCAGAACCAGCTTGTTGTGTCCAAGATGGTCTGGGAAAATATTGACAAGCTCGCATGCGCTCTGACTGAAATTCACAACCCGGAAAAGGCATGGCAGACAATTTTTGTCAAACCTCCCCGAAAATCGTGGTCTGACACAGTGGTGGCCATAAAGACGAACAACATTGCCCAACAGCATACACGAAGCGCGGTCATGGCTAAGATCTGCCATACGCTTACGGATTTGCTCGGTGTCATGCCGTCCAATATCCATATTTATGATGCGTGTCATGGGGGCAGTATAAGCAGGAACACGCCGTTTGCCGGCCTTCCGGAGGGATGTCAAATTGAAAATCGGTGGGGGGGGAGCACGGCGTACACGGCAGTTCCAGAGCCGTGGAAAAATGCCGAAGGCAAATCCAGATGCCTGAAACAACTGGTTGACGGGTCCGTGGATATCCTCATTAATATCGCCATGTGCAAAGGGCACAGCGACCGTTTTGGCGGATTTACCATGACCATGAAAAATCATTTCGGCACATTTTCTCCAAGACCCGGACATGCGGGCGGCGGCCTGGATTACCTCCTCGCCATCAACCAAACACCTGAAATCCTCGGCCCAATGGACCGACGAACGGGGAAGGTCCTCTACCCCCGTCAGCAGCTTTGCCTTGTTGACGCACTGTGGGCAAGCGAAAGCGGGCCGGGCGGCAACCCTACCCATCAACCCAATTTTTTTGCAATGGGCGTTATGTCTCCGGTTGTCGATTATCAAGTGGCGACCCAATTTCGTGCGGATCAGATGGGCTGGAAGCCAAACATGGCGGCCGCCCGAAGAATGCTTACGGATTTCGGGTACACGGAACGTGACCTTCCGGCAGGCGGTAAGATCATAAAAGTATAACCTGAATCTTGCATGAAAATTGATTATAATCTTTATACTACTTGATTGAAACGGGTTTAAACAAAATCATAGAATCATACATTTAACGCCAATGGAAAATCGGATGATGATCTTTTTTATCATCAATTTTCACCCTAAAGGGTGAGCCGGAGGCTTCCATCTGCTACGTTATTAAGGACTCGAAATAGTTCACTATGGCTTCGCCCTTAAGTGCCTTGCATATGAAAGCCTCCGACTCGTGCAAAATTCAGGGATACACCGGAAGTATTTTTCGAGGATAGTACCTGGCATGGATGAATTGAAAAAGGAGCATAAGGCCTCACTACTTTTCAGATGGATTCCGATTTTTTTGGTAATTTTTTGGAGCGGGGGGTGTTACCTTTCCAAAACCGACCCTTTTCTTAAAGGTCTCGACCTGAAAGGATTTGAGCAAGCAAGTCCGATGGTTGTATACAACAGGACCAACCTTTTTGACTATATTAACGGAGAGGCAGAGGTTTATTTGCCGCTTGGGTTTCAGTTGCTTTATTCACAGAGCTATCGAAAGCAGGAGAACGGCAGCCTGATCATTGTCGATGTATACGACATGGCTACGCCCAGAGGGGCACAAGATGTTTTTGAAAAATACACCCAAAAAGAGGGTTCGATAATTCAGGCGATAGGCGCGTCGGCATGGACTGACGACTATTTTGTATTGTTTTGGCGAAACAACTATTTTTTCCGGGTATGGCCGGACCCTTCTCCGGTATCTGAAGAGAAACCGCAACTTCAGGATATAATTAACCTGAGTCAGGCGATAGATAGAGTTCTATTGTAGGTTAAGATGGGTAAACTCGTAAAAAGTCATTTTGTGAACGACATTGAGCAATTTGGGAAAAAGATTCAGGTTATAACATCTGACCTTTAACCCAAATATTTCATGGTCAGGTTCTACATCATTCCCTCACCCGGCATTTTTTTATACTTTCCATATTCATCATTCCGCTGGTGACCCCTTTCACCGCGATCTTTTTGACGGCGTTCTTGCCTAAAACCTTTGAAGGACGTTTTGAGCTGTTGAAAGCGTTCAAAGCCTATTATTTTTCTTACCTCCAGAATAAATTTGAAACGTTCAGCAGCCAGATTGGCCCTTGCCGTCTCAAGCTTTTTGAACCGTATCATAACCGAGCTTTCATTTAGCGGCTCTTTATCCATGAGAGCGTCCAGTTCAAGTCGCTCTTTTTCCACAGCGGCCTTCAGGTCTATCAGGTTGCGGCGGCTTTCAAGGAATTTTTCATCCAGTTGATTCGTTTCTTCACTACTCAAGTTGAGCTTCTCGGATGCCTTTGGGGAGTGCCACCACTTCCCGTGAGGCATTTTCTGGCCAAAGGCGGTGGAGGTAAAGAAGACCAAGATAAATATCAACATTCCGCACAATTTTTTATTAAACTTTAACATGATGTAACTCCTTTCGATCCAGATCAGAAGAGGGGGACCTTTCGTTAATGTTCGGGACAACAAACTGCATAAATTCTTCATCAAAACCAATGTATGATTCTCCGGTGATATCCAGATAAACCGCGGGCAAAGCATTCTCCGTAAGGGCACTGATGGCATCCATAAAGCTTTCAGCTTCCAGCATTTCATTGGCGGTCACTTTAATTGCGATTTCCGGCTTGATTCCCGGCGGGCGGGACCACAACACGGCAAATATCACTACTGCCACTGCCAAAGCCGTACCGGCGGCTATTTGCCAGCTTTCAGGCCGGAGAAGAGATCTTCGAGGTTTAGATTCAGGCAGGGAAATCTTTTGTTCAGGCAGCGGCGCATACTGTTTTGCCAGGCGGCCTATCTGTGTGAGCTTTCTTTCAAATCGAATCTTATCCGTTCGGCATTGGGGACACGCAGCAAGATGTTCCTGTAGGGAGAGAGGCAGATCTTTTTCATCGATCACCGCAACGATAAGTTGATCTTTGTCCAGATGGCCGTTTTTCTCGGAATTCATAATACTTCCTCTTTAAGTAAAGGTATTACCTGGCGATCTTTTCTGAATTTATGAAGCGCCCTGTAAAGGTGCGTTTTAACGGAGCTTTCGTTTATTTTTAATATATGCGAAATTTCATTGATGGTCAGATGATCGACAAATCTCAATAAAAAGACTTCCCGTTCTTTTCGCCCCAGTTTGTTCAAGAGCAACCGAATATGTCTCCAAAATTCCTGTTTCATAAGATTTTCCAGGGCCTCAGGTTGGTCGTTGAATGTTGCATCAGGCGCTTCAATCTCATCTTTCTCGGTGTAAATATTGAATATTGATAGAACCCTTTTTTTTCGATAAAAATCACGTACTCTGTTTAGTCCAATTCTAAAAATCCACGCGCGGAACCGTTCGGTATTTTTCAGCTTTGACAGACTTTTGAACGCGTTTATGAAAATTTCCTGGGTGATGTCCTCCGCGTCCATACGATTGCCGGTGCGATAGTAGACCATGCGGTAAATGTCCTCATGAAAAAGGTCGATCAGCTGATCAAAGGCTGTTTTGTTTCCTTCTCTGGCCTGATTTGCCAGGATCGTCACCTGAGACGCGGTGTGTGAGGCTTCACGAGTATATTGTTTATTATTTGACCGGGTCATGTTTAATCAGAAAAAGAGTTTTTGGCGTCTCTTTAACCTTCAAGACGCATAACCAAGCATTTTTGTCTACAACAAAGGCCCTTTTATCTAAATTTTCAATCTTAATCCAGAAGAGTGAAAGTTTGCCAGGGCAGATTTGATTGTATGGAATGAACGCGTTGAATATATTTAGATTGTTTGATATATTCAAGTGATTTTAAGGGCTATATAAAAGGAGAATCTATGCTACCTGCTGTTTTAGAAAAATACGGCAAGGTCGGCCTGGGTGGTGAAGGAGTCCTTCGAACTCACGGCTTAACCGCAAAGGCGCGCGAGGTGATTCAGGCGGCCATCGACAATGGCATTTCTTATTTTGATTCAGCCCGGGTGTATAACGACAGTGAAGTCTATTATGGTTCCATGTGGAGCGAATTGGCCGAGGTCCGAACCAACATTTTCCAGGCAAGCAAGTCAGCCAAAAGGGACAGAGCGGGCGCTTTGGCAGACCTTGAAGAAACCCTTGTTCGACTTTGTACCGATTATCTTGATTTATGGCAGATTCATGATATCCGGACGGATGAAGATATCGCGCTGATCGGGGGGCCTGGAGGGGCGCTGGAAGCCTTTGTAGAAGCCAAAGCATCTGGGAAGGTTCGTTACATCGGCGTCACCGGGCATCATGATCCGGATGTTTTGACCAAAGCCGTTAGCAACTGGCCTGTGGATGCGGTCATGCTGCCGGTTAATCCGGTCGAAGAGGTTCTGGGCGGTTTTTTGACCTCAACTTTGCCTGAAGCCAAGGCAAAGGGCGTTGCCGTTATCGGGATGAAAATCATGGGCGCCTCTCATTATGTTCATCTGAAACATGGAATAACGCCGGAACTTTTGATCCGGTATGCGCTTTCCCGTGACGTTACCGTGGCTATTGTGGGGTGTTCAGATCCAGAAGAAGTCAAAACCCTGGCAGATACAGGCCGAGAGTTTGAGCCTTTATCCGACTCTGAAATATCGCTATTGGCGCAAGTGTTCGAACCGTATGCCAAGCAGCTGGCATTCTATCGAGGCGTAATTTGAAGAAGATTGATTTATCTTCGTTTAAATATTAAGAAGTACATTAACCTCCCGATATGGGGTTTTATATTCCAAACGTCAAAAACAGGAGAAAGAC
This sequence comes from Thermodesulfobacteriota bacterium, assembly GCA_042573625.1. GTDB lineage: Bacteria > Desulfobacterota > Desulfobacteria > Desulfobacterales > UBA11574 > JBHPCZ01. The sequence goes on along the minus strand of JBHPCZ010000072.1, from coordinate 680 downwards.
ATGGTAAGAACTGAAATATCGCTTTTTTTGAAAAATGTTCCCGGAGAACTCGGGAGATTGGCATCGCTCTTGGGAAAAGAGGGGATCAATATCGACGCGCTCACAATCCAGGACGCGTCAAGCTACGTGCAGGACCTTTTTCAAGCCAGGGGGAAATCATTAAAGAGAATCGCTTCAGTGGCGAGCTATAACTCCATGCGAAAGGACTCGGCTGAGTTTGCCCTGATTCGACTCCTGGTTGATTATACAGACAAGGCCATCAATCTACTTTCAAAAAACGATTATCTTTTTGACATTATGCCGGTCATGGCCCTCGAACTTGAGAACACACCCGGCACTCTGGCCGCCATTGCCAACAAGTTCGGCGAAGAAGGCATCAACATCAACTATGTCTACGGAACAGTTTCATCACCGGAAGAGAAGTGCCTTTTTGTATTCTGCCCTGAAGATATCGAACTGGCTGCCAAAATTTTCAAATAAATTGTATAAACCAAGATTTAATCATACAATTATCAAGTTGCAGGCATAACAAGATCTAACGACATCCCTTCTTGTAGTATGAACTGGATGAACGCAAAACGGTCTCGAATAGGTATTTGCAGATTAGAAATGCGCCTGTGGGCACTTGCGAGATTGTCGAAAAAGCAATTTTTGAGCACGCCGTCATTTATCGTTTATTT
>JBHPCZ010000071.1:0-17361 GCA_042573625.1 Thermodesulfobacteriota bacterium | reverse complement strand
GACAGAGGGTCATCTCTTTGCCTCCATAAACAGATTCACGGCAAATCCATTATTTTTTCATGGCTATAGTCGAAGCGAGCTTATCACATAATTTTTTGAAATGTAAATATCATATTGGCCGGGTTTCGGGCGGCTTCCGTTTGACAAAAGGCTTGATAACCTCTGTGTTCGGTTGATATGATATAAAAAAGGAATCGTGTGTTGTTAAATATTTTTAGCCCCGCAGAAAATAACCCTTTGCTGAAGACAAGGAGCAGCCCATGAACGATTCTCTCAATCCCTTTAGAATTGCCCAGCAGCAGCTTGATGACGCAGCCGAAAAGCTCGGTTTGGACCCTGCCATGCACGAATTGCTTCGCTGGCCTATGCAGGAGTTGAAAGTCATCTTGCCGGTGAAAATGGATGATGGTTCGACACAGATTTTTCACGCATTCAGAGTGGTATACAACACGGCGCGTGGCCCAGCCAAGGGCGGTATCCGTTGGCATCCGGATGAGACCATCGATACGGTTCGGGCTTTGGCCGCCTGGATGACCTGGAAAACCGCGGTGGTGGACATTCCCCTGGGCGGCGGCAAAGGCGGCATCATTTGCAATCCCAAGGTGCTTTCGGAAATGGAAAAAGAGCGCCTGGCCCGGGCCTATATCCGTGCCATTGCCCGGACACTGGGCGTCACCAAGGACGTTCCCGCCCCGGATGTTTATACGACGCCCCAGATTATGGCGTGGATGATGGATGAGTATGAAACCATCGTGGGAGAAAAGCATCCCGGCGTCATCACCGGGAAACCGCTTCCTTTGGGCGGTTCTCCCGGACGTGGAGATGCGACCGCCAGAGGCGGTATCTATGTGACACGTGAAGCCGCCAAGGTCCACGGTATCGACCTTAAAGGCAGAACCATGGCCGTTCAGGGATTTGGAAATGCCGGTCAATTCGGGGCACTCCTCGGTGAAGAGATATTAGGGTTGAAGCTTGTGGCAGCTTCGGATTCCAAGGGGGGGGTATATAACCCCAAAGGAATGAACGCCAGAGACCTTGTGGATTACAAACTCAGCAATGGCAGCCTCGGAGGATTTCCGGACGCTGATTCGATCACCAATGAAGAACTCCTTGAACTCGAGGTAATGGTTTTATTTCCGGCTGCCCTGGAAAACGTTATTACGGAAGAGAATGCGGACAGACTGCGCTGCAAAATTTCATGTGAACTGGCAAACGGACCGACAACGCCTGGTGCGGATGAAATCCTTCACGATAAAGGGGTTATCGTACTGCCCGATTTTTTGGCAAATGCCGGCGGCGTTACCGTATCTTACTTCGAACAGGTGCAGAACACCTACAATTATTACTGGCATTTGGAAGAAGTCCAGCGGCGATTGGACGAAAAAATGACCGAAGCCTTCATGGGGGTGCATGAGATGTACCAGCGGGAGAAGGTCAACATGCGCCAGGCCGCATACCTTGTTTCGGTGACTCGGGTGGCAGAGGCGTGCAAACTCAGGGGATGGGTTTAGCCTGAATATTTCATGAAAATTTTCGAGAAGCTTTCCTGTTGAATAGAAGGAGGTGCATTATTCGTAAAGATCAAAAAGATCTGGATCTGCTCAAAGCCTATCGTATGTTTCAAAAACTGATTCAATATCCGGACCTTATCGACTCAATGCGGGAGATTTTTCTTTTGGCCCTGAGCGAGAAGAAAATCGTCGATGCGCAAAGACTCAGACAGGAGGCCATTGCAAAACTACAGGGCGAAGGCCGCGAACCGGATGAGGAGAGCATCCGGGAATATCAGTGCGCACTTATAGATCTTTATTTTGCCACCTTTTTTACCGAAACGGCGATCGAAGGTCACATCAATCTCGCCAGAAAGCAGGATCGGTTCAAGCACCTCTCCCGGGTGATCAACATGGAGGGAACGACCTCCAGAAAAATCCATCAGGCGCTCCAGGAATTTTGTGAGATCCCCATGGGGGACCTCTATATTTCTCCTGATGAAGCCGAAGGCGCAAGGGTCAATCTTATCAACTATTTTATCTCCAACCAGTTGCCCTTCATTGGTATCGGAAAGCAGTATATCACTGTTCGGGACATTTATGAACTGGTGGAGAATATTCTCTGGAGCCGTCGCCGCTCCGGAAAGATCGGCGGCAAGGCTGCCGGGATGTTTCTGGCCTATAAAGTCCTCGTACCCAAACTCACGCCGGGAGATCCGGAAATCGAACGTTATGTGAGAATTCCGGAGTCGTATTACTTCAATTCCGGAATATTTTCCGATTTTCTGGATTACAATAACCTGCACCGGTTCCACACCCAAAAATACAAGACCCGAGAAGTAATTGAAGAGGACTTCGAACAGATCGCCGAACTGTTTCAGGAAGCTTCTTTCCCGCCGGACACGGTTGAGGATTTTCGAGAATTTTTACAGCAGGTGGGCGAACATCCATTGATTCTCAGATCCTCCAGTCTTCTGGAGGACAATTTCGGGCATGCCTTTTCCGGGAAATATGATTCCATTTTTGTTGTCAACCAGGGTGACCTGGAGACACGTCTGAATGAATTCATTTGGGGACTCAAACGGGTCCATATGAGTACGTTCGGTCCCGGGCCCATTTTGTACCGTCGGGATCACAACCTGCTCGACTTTGACGAGCGAATGAGTGTTCTCGTACAGAAGGTTGTGGGAAGGCGTTTCAAAAACTATTTTTTCCCTTTTTCAGCCGGAGTAGGGTTCTCTTACAGCTCTTACAGCTGGACCCCCCGTATCAAAAAAGAAGACGGTCTTGTCCGACTGGTTTTCGGTCTCGGGACCCGCGCTGTCGATCGGATCGGTCAGGACTATCCCCGAATGGTCCATTTGAGCCATCCCCTGCTTCGTCCCGAAGTCGATGCAAAGCAGATCATGAAATATTCTCAAAAACTGGTGGATGTCCTCAATTTAAAAACCGGACAGTTTGAAACAGTTTCCTATAACAAGCTCATGCGCGAAATATCTCACCCCGACCTTTTTTATGCGGTTTCCGTCAATCAGGACGGACACCTTTCTCCCCCCATGTTCAAGAGTCAGCCGATACATGCCGACCAAATCTGTCTCACTTTTGAAAACCTGTTGAGCAAAACAGAGTTCACTCCGTTGATGAAAAAAATTCTGAGACAACTTCAGGAAGCATACGGCCGGCCCGTGGACATCGAATTCGCCTGGGACGAAAATCACCTCTATATTCTTCAGTGTCGTTCCCTTGCAGTGAGTAAAGAGATTGGCCGGGTGTCTCTACCAAAGGGTCTTTCAAAGGAGAAGATTATCTTTACCAACAATCAGATTGTATCCAGCAGCATTATTTCAGACATAGAATATGTCGTTTACGTCTGTCCCAAGGCCTACGGCAGGCTTTCGACATATGACGAAAAGCTCAAGGTAGGCCGTGTCGTCAGTCAACTCAACCGGCAGTTTCACAACAAACGCTATGCACTTTTCGGACCGGGGCGCTGGGGCAGCAATGACATCAACCTCGGGGTAAAGGTCGGGTATGAGGATATTAACAGAACCTTAATCTTGGGTGAAATTGCATTTGAGAAAGAGGGCTATACGCCGGAAGTGTCTTTTGGCACGCACTTTTTCAATGATCTCGTTGAAGCGCAGATTGCCCCCATCGCCATTTTTCCGGACCATATTGACACCATTTTCAAAGAGGGCTTTTTTAAACAGGCATCCAACCAACTCTCCGCCATGGCTCCTGATTTTGCCGTTTATGATTCGGTAGTCCACGTCGTTCATGTCCCGGCATACAACAACGGTCAACTGCTTCATGTCTATCAGAACAACGAAGAACAAAAGGGGGTCGGGTTTATTGGCCCCCGGGAGTGAATTCTTCTCTGGGGCATATACGTTATGGGTGTAGCCCTATCAGCTAAGGCTTTCTATTGAATATCCTGCTCAGTGATCGCTTCGGGTTTTGGCGTACCGGCTTCTTTTTCTGGTGCAGATGGTGTTCGTAGAGGGATTATCGGCTGCATCGGCTTGGATTTTTTGTATAAGGCCTGGGCCTTTTCCAATTCTGCTATCTTCTTTCGGACGGTTTCCAGTTTTTTCTCAAAGCGTGCCGTAACTTGGTTTAACTTTTCCTGAAAACGCACTTGTTGATCAATCATTGCGAGATCAAAGGTTTTTTTGCTTATCTTGGCGGAAGAGAGGAAAGAAATATTTTTTTTGAGATCATTGTTTGTCTTTTGAACGGTATTGGTCAGCTGAACCAGTTCTCGTGCGACTTTCTTGTCAAAGTTTTTGATTTCGGAAATAACAAGATCCAGGTTCTTTCGAATCGGGGTCAATTTATTTTCGATCTCAGTGAGCTGGCCTTTAAATTTTTTATTGTCTATTGTCCTTGCGGATCTGATGTATTTGATGGCGGTTGTCGCTTCTTTCAGATTCGATTCTATGGCGGCAATCTGTTTCGCCAGCGACTCTTTAGAACTGGAAAACTCATACGCCAGTGTGGAGATTCTTGATTCGAGATCTTTTGAAACATTCTGAACTTCTGTTGTTCCCGTGACGTGAACTTTGCCAACTCTCTTGTTGAGGTCGAGATAGGCAAAAAACAGGATAGCACCCACCACACAGGGAATAAAAATAGCGACGAGGGTTATTCTCCGACTCAACTTTGTTATCCGCAGATCCTCGACGTCCTCTTGAAGTGTGGAATTCAGGGTATCATCATCAAAACGTATTCTGAATTTGGAATGATCTTTGTCTGTCATGCGCATCTATTCCCATTCGATAGTACTGGGCGGCTTAGAACTAATGTCGTAGACGACTCTGTTAACACCGACCACTTCATTGATTATTCTATTTGAAATTTTCCCGAGAAGATTGTGGGGTAATTTGGCCCAGTCCGCCGTCATTGCGTCTTTGCTTGTCACTGCCCGTATAGCCACAATATTCTCATATGTTCGCTGGTCTCCCATTACACCTACACTTTTAATCGGCAGCAGAACGGCGAAAGATTGCCACAGCTTTCGATAATAGCCGCTGCCTCTAATTTCTTCAAGTAAAAGATCATCAACCTCTCTCAGTATTGAAAGGCGCTTTCTTGTTATTTCCCCGATGATTCTGATGGCCAGCCCAGGCCCCGGAAAGGGCTGACGCCATATCAGTTCTTCGGGAAGGCCGATTTCTTTGCCCAGTCGGCGGACTTCATCCTTGAACAGATATTTCAGTGGTTCCACCAGTTTTAGTTTCATCTTGCTCGGTAACCCACCGACATTGTGGTGAGATTTTATGACCGATGTGGGTCCGCCGAAAGCCGATCGGGATTCAATAATGTCTGGATAGAGTGTCCCCTGGGCTAAAAATTCTGCGCCTTTTATTTTCTTGGCTTCAGCCTCGAAAACTTCCATAAAGACTCTGCCGATAATTTTTCTTTTTTTCTCCGGATCCGTTACGCGGGCCAATGCGTTTAAAAACTTCATTTTTGCGCTAACGAACCGAATATTCATTTGAATATTTTCTTTTAAGGTTATTTTAAGCTTTTTACCCTCATTTTTCCTCAATAGACCGTTGTCCACAAAGATGCAGGTTAGGTTTTTCCCGATGGCCTTATGGATGAGCAGGGCGGATACCGAAGAATCGACACCGCCACTTAAACCAAGGATGACTTTTTTATCTTTGACGGTTTCTTTGATCTGTGCGATCGAATCCTTGGCAAACGATTTCATGGTCCAGCTATGCTTACATCCGCAAACATCAAACAAGAAGTTGCGAAGCATAGTTTTACCCTTAGGGGTATGTGCCACTTCAGGGTGAAACTGAAGCCCATACAGTTTCTTTTTTCTGTGAACCGTCGCAGCTATCCTTGTGTTTTCCGTGGAACCGGTAATTTGGAAACCGGTGGGCAGTTTTTCAATGGAGTCGCCATGACTCATCCAGCAACTCGTTTGTTTATCCAAACCTTTGAAAAGGCCTTCCCGGCGTCTTATTTCAAGTTCTGCAAAGCCGTATTCTCTTTTTGCAGCGCCCTTGACGGTTCCACCCAGTGCGTCAATCATAAACTGCATACCGTAGCAGATGCCAAGCACGGGAATGCCAAGGTCAAAAATAGCTGTGTCCATCTTCGGGCTGTTTTTTTCATATATACTTGAAGGGCCTCCGGAGAGTATTATCGCTTCAGGCTTGAGGGCCATGATGGTGTCCAGATCAATGTCGGGTGTATCTATTTGACAGTATACATGGCATTCTCGCACGCGTCGTGCGATCAGTTGGTTGTATTGTGAACCGAAATCTATGATCAGTATCATGGCTCTCCTTAGTCGAATAATCTCCTCAAACGATTTGCGAAAACAGGCTGAATATGTTAGAAGCAGCTCGAAATGTCAACTTAATTCTATGTTTGAATTGTCTGTTTTTCAGCTTGGATATCATAGCATTGGCTGACATCACCAGTCTGTCATGATCAAAATATAAGATATAACCATAAACCTGCCTCTATATGATTATCCCGATCTTCTATGAATAAGATTATCGTCCAGATTTATGAGGTCCAAACACCATCTGAAGCCGAAATACTCATCGAACTCGGAGTGGATCATATCGGCAGTGTTATTCTGTCTGCTGAGAAGTGGAAGCGCCCGCCGCTAAAGGATACAATTCATGCCATTGAAGGATCTAACTCCCGGAGCAGCCTGATTCCTCTTTTCAGTGACATGGATTGCATCTTCCGTTCCTTGGAGTATTACATGCCGGATATTGTTCATTTTTGTGAAACCCTGACCGATTATGATGATTTGTCTGAATCCTGTGAACGACTTCTGACACTTCAGGAGAATGTTAAGAAAAGGTTCCCCGATATCAAAATAATGCGTTCCATTCCAATCCCGCAAGAGGGAATGGCAGACGTTGTATCTACGCTCAAACTGGCACAGATGTTCGAACCGATGAGCGATTATTTTTTAACAGACACACTGATTGTCAGGGAATCCAAAGCACGCCGCGACCATCAACCTGTCAATGGATTTATCGGCATTACCGGCAAGACATGCGATTGGAATACTGCGGCAAAACTCGTTGAATCGAGCCGAATCCCTGTAATATTAGCCGGCGGTATTTCACCGGACAATGTTTATGACGGCATTCTGAACGTTCGGCCCGCAGGTGTTGACAGTTGCACCCGAACCAATGCTATTGATGTAAATGGAGATCCCATCAGGTTCAAAAAGGATCCTGAAAAAGTCAGTCGTTTTGTGAAAGAAACCCGAAGGGCGGAAAAGCACATATAATCAGGTTGTTAAAATTGATATATTAAACAAATAGTTTATTAATTAAAATTCGAAAAGGAGTTGCAAACAGATGTACGAAAGCGGCGACCTGAGAAAGGGGCTTAAAATTGAAATCGACGGAGATCCGCACGTTGTTGTGCAGTTTGCGTTCGTCAAACCGGGAAAAGGCAAGGCGCTTTACAAGTGCAAGTTAAAAAACATGCTGACAGGCGCTCAGTTTGATCGGACATTTCGATCAGGCGATAAATTCAAGGAAGCAGACCTCGAAGAGCTTGAAATGGAATACCTTTACTCGGATGGTGATGAATATCATTTCATGAACACATCGACCTATGATCAGGATTTTCTGACCCAGGACCAGGTGGGCGAATCCAAAGATTTTTTAAAAGAGAATACGGTCTGTAATGTTCTTTTTTTCGATCAGAAACCGATCGGTATTTCCCTCCCCAATTTTGTTGAGTTGAGGGTTGTCGCGACAGAGCCCTGGGCAAAAGGTGATACGGCGGCCGGCAGCACGAAACCCGCAACCCTTGAGACAGGCTATGAGGTGCAGGTCCCGCCATTTATTAATGAGGAAGAACTTGTTCGGATTGACACCCGAACCGGAGAATACGTAGAGCGTGTAAAAAGTTGATGGATTTTAAAAGCCTTTATATCCGGCTGTTGTCTCTGACTATCCAATATACTTTTCTACAGGTAAAATGTTGGCAAATTGATATTCCCCAACCGTTATCCCGGCTGAGGCCTCAAAGCCATTTTCACCCCTTATTTATTCCGGCTTAGAAAACCACGTCCTATCAGGGCGTGGTCAGAGTCTGACGGCTTTGCCGAAATAAATTGATACAAAATTAGCGCGAAGCACCCCGAAGGGGTAACCACGAAATCCGCGCGAAGCATCCCGACGGGGATAAATACGAAACAAGCACGAATGACCAAAATTCTAATGTTCAAAACAAATTCACCGTTATGAAATGATACTTTCTTGATTGTTTTGAGCATTTGAGCATTCGAATTTAAGGTTTGTCTCGGATTTCGATATTCGAATTTCGCATTTAACCCGTTCAACAGTAAAATAGCCCTTTCCAGGGGTAACCCAAAGCCTGGCCCTCTGGACCAGGATATTTACTTCTCAACAATCAGTTTTCAACTCGAACAGGTTGGCCCCATTTTTCAGCAAAGAGTATTCTGTCAATCGGTTTTCTGCTCCTTTTTCTTGGATTATTATCTTTTGGAAAACCGATCGCCAGCATTGCCGAAACCTTTATTTTATTCGGTATTTCAAGTATTTCTTTAATCTTTTTTTCTTTAAACCATCCGATCCAACAGGATCCGAGCCCGAGATCCGTGGCTTTTAACACCATATGTTCCATGGCGATACCGAGGTCAATCTGGTAATATTCAATGCCGGTGACCCGGGTGCCGATTCGGTTGGCTACAATATCAATCTGTGAGCATCCTACAATGATCAGCGGTGCCTGTTCGAGCCATCGGTTTGGAATAATGGGGCGCATAGCTTCGCTGCAAATTCTTTTAATGACTTCCCGGTCTGTCACAGCCACAAATCGCCATGTCTGGCTGTTGCAGGCAGACGGGGCAAGGCGGGCCGCCTCAACAATGGAAATCAGATCTGTTTCCGTTACCGGTTTCGAATCGAAAGCGCGGGTTGATGTCCGGTTTTCAAGAATCTGATCGAAATTCATTCTTCCTGATGCGGTATACATTTATTCTATTTCCATCCATTTCTTCAACAATGATAGAAAATTGACCAATGGTGATTTGTTCCTGTTCCGTTGGGATTCTTCCAATCGTGTTGAGTACATATCCGGAAAAAGTATCATAATCCTTGGAGTCAGGTATATCCATCCCGATGGTATCGTTGATTTCGTCAATTTCAGACTTTCCAAGAACCGTCCATTGGTCAGGTTTGTATTTGACAATATGTGGATCTTCTCTGTCGGTTTCATCACGAATTTCACCGACAATCTCTTCAAGGGCATCTTCAAGGGTTATCAAGCCGGATACGCCGCCATGCTCATCCACCACGATCGACAGATGCTGCTTTCTCTTCTTGAATTCATGAAGCAGTTTGTCCAGTTTTTTTATTTCAGGAACGAAATGAGGCTCTCTCATGATTTCTCTGACATCGACATCCGGACCGGATGTGGCATAATGCATAAAGAGGTCCTTGATATAGAGAACGCCGATGATGTTGTCTATACTATCCTCAATTACCGGGATTCGAGTAAATCCGGACTGAACAATATCTTCAAGTTTCAGGATCTCATCTGCTTCAATAACAAACATATCCGCCCTTGGCGTCATGATCTCAGAGGCGCTCGTATCATCGAATTCAAAAATATTATGTATCAGTTCTCTTTCTTCCTCTTTGATCTCGCCTTCTTCCTCGACCGCCTCAACAAACGTCATCAGCTCTTCTTCTGTCGCAGCCGGTGACTTCCGAATTTTACCGGACAATCTGGGAATAAACTCTAAAAATTTGATAATAGGAAAAAAAAGAATGGAGAGCCAGAACAGGGGAAATATTACAATTCTGGCGATCATAACATTATTCCTCGTGGCAATCGATTTTGGCAGAACTTCACCAAAAACAAGAATCAGAAATGTCATGACCCCGGTCGCAATACCAACGGCATAATTCGGAAAAAGTTTAATTGTTACCGAAGTGGCCAGGGCGGCTGCCCCCAAATTAACAACATTATTCCCGATAAGGATGGTGGTAAGGAGTCGGTGCGGATCCTCCTTCATTTTCATTATTAACTGATAAGATCGCCCCTCTTTCTTAGCAATATGCTTTGCCTTTGTTTTGCTTATCGAGAATAAAGCCGTCTCTGATGAAGAAAAAAAACCGGACAGAAGGAGTAAAAATATCAGCACTACAGCCTGATTTATAATTATGTTTAATTCCATATAGTGATAAAATCTTAATATTATTTCATTATTGCCATGTTGTCACATGACGGTCATTAATTATGCATGGGATGAAGGATGTGCAATATGATACGCTGTTTATATTTATATGATTTTTCTGAAGAGGGGAAAGCAAAAGAAATGAGACTTTCAATCCATGAAGAATATTGAAAAATTTAAAGAATAAAATATGTTTAGGTGCCCTGAGTAAAAGCGGATTTTTCAAGATGTGTCACTTCCTCTTGAAAAGCAAATTATGTCGTGCCATACCATATGAAAAAGAAAACATACCTTTAATATAGCTCTAATTTAAATATTTTCAAGTAAATATTTATGAATAGCGTATCAGAAATAAAAGAATATATATCGTCATTGATCTCTTTCAAGCGCTTGAAACATCAGGTGGCTTCCCATGTCGTATACCCCGAGGTTCCTGCAGTTTGGTCAAGGCCTGAAAAAACATGGCCCAGGAATATCCAGAAACTCCTTCATTCGGCGGGTATTGAAGATCTTTACAGCCATCAGGCCGCGGCGGTTGACATGATTCGATCCGGCCAGCATGTGGTTTTGGCGACACCGACGGCAAGCGGCAAAACCCTGGCCTATACACTGCCCCTGCTGGAGAAGGTGCAGGGGAATCCTGATTCAAAAGCCCTGTTTGTTTTCCCGTTAAAGGCCCTTGCGCAAGATCAACTGCGAACGTTTGAGAAAATGTCGGGATATGCCAAAGGCCTTAAAGCTGACGCGGCAATCTATGATGGTGATACTTCCCCATGGCATCGCAAGCATATACGGGAGGCACCGCCCAATGTTCTCTTGACCAACCCTGAAATGATACACCTTTCATTTCTGCCCCATCATCAGAAATGGGCTACTTTTTTTTCCAGGCTTGAGATGGTTGTGGTGGATGAGGTTCATACGTATCGTGGTATCATGGGATCGCACATGTCTCAGGTTTTCAGGCGGTTACGAAGGATTTGTTCCTATTATGGCACCCAGCCGACATTTGTATTTTGTTCCGCCACTGTGTCCAATCCTGAAGTGCTGGCCGAACAACTCACCGGATTAAAAGTAAAACCCATAACCCAAAACGGTGCGCCCCATGGCAGGCGGCATATTGTGTTTATCAATCCGGTTGAGAGCCCGGCCCAGACGGCGATTCTTTTGCTCAAAGCAGCGCTGCATCGGGGCCTCCGGACAATTGTATATACCCAGTCCCGGAAAATGACCGAGCTCATCGCCATTTGGGCAGGAAGCCAATCCGGACCTTTTGCCAAACGAATCAGCGCATATCGGGCAGGCTTTCTTCCTGAAGAACGAAGGGAGATCGAAGCCCGGATGACAAGCGGCGATCTTTTGGCTGTGATATCTACCAGCGCACTGGAGCTGGGCATCGATATCGGCGATCTGGACCTCTGTCTCCTGGTGGGGTATCCCGGCACTGTGATTTCAACATGGCAAAGGGGCGGCAGGGTAGGGCGCAGCGGTCAGGACGCCGCCCTGGTTCTTATTGCCGGTGAAGATGCACTGGATCAGTATTTTATGCGGAATCCCGAAGAGTTGCTGAAAAGAGAACCGGAAGCGGCGGTGGTCAATCCTCACAACTCTGAGATTCTGGCAAAGCATCTGACATGTGCTGCCGCCGAGCTGCCGCTAAAATCCGACGAACCCTTTTTGGCCGAGAAACCCGTGCGTAATGCAATTTTGAAACTGGAAAAAGAAGGTAAACTTCTCAAAAGCGCGGATGGGCAGGAGATGTATTCTGCAAGAAGAGCGCCCCACCGACATGTTGATCTCAGAGGCACCGGAAATCGATTTCAAATCATTTGCAGAAAAACAAAAGAGAGCCGGGGAGAGATCGACGGTTTCAGGGCATTCAAAGAGACGCATCCGGGTGCAATTTATCTCCATAAAGGCGAGTCGTATCTTGTAAACAGTTTGAATCTGGACACTATGACGGTCGAGGTTTCCAACACGAAAGTTGATTACTACACTCGAGTGAGATCTCATAAAAATACAGATATACTTGAGATATTTGATAAAAAGCCTGTCTGGGGGACCACGGTTTATACAGGGCGGTTAAAAGTCACCGAGAAGATTTCCGGGTATGAAAAATGGCGGATACACACCCGAAAGAAAATAAATATTATCCCCCTCGATCTCCCCCCCCTGATTTTTGAAACAGAAGGTCTCTGGTTTCAAATCCCCTTGAGTATCCAGCGGCAAGCAGAAGCACAATTTCTCCATTTCATGGGGGGGATCCATGCCATTGAGCATGCGGCCATCGGTATCTTCCCGTTACTGGTGATGACCGACAGAAATGACCTGGGTGGTATTTCAACACCGTTTCATCAGCAGGTGGAAAGCGCTGCGGTATTTATATACGACGGCGTACCCGGCGGTGCCGGACTCACCCGGCACTGTTTTAAACAGGCGGAAGCACTTCTGAATTACACCCTTGGCGTCATCAGTGAATGTCCTTGTGAATCCGGTTGTCCTTCATGTGTACATTCACCCAAATGCGGATCAGGAAACAGACCGATTGACAAGTCTGCCGCCGGTTTCCTGCTTGAAAAAATGAAAGCAGATACCGGTAGTGAAGCACCTGTGGGGTATTGTGCCGGGGAGAATAAAAGAGAAATTTTCGTTGTTCCTACCAGAAATAATGAGAGTGATCACAAACCATCCGAATGCGATTCGAAACGATTTGAAAAAGGCCAGGAGATTTTGAGACGGTTCAAAACCGGTGACAAAACAGCAGGTGCCGCGCAATTCGCCAGAATGAAACGCAGAGTCCGACAAAGGGCTGTTTTTACGCGGAAACCGAATGAAATTGATAGAAAATGCCTGAACAACGTTCACTTCGGTGTTTTTGACCTGGAAACCCAGCGCTCTGCACAGGAGGTGGGTGGATGGCACAGGGCGGATTTGATGGGTATCAGCTGTGCAGTGCTGTACGATTCAAGAGAGGACCGGTATTTTGAGTTTTTGGAAGATCGCTTATTCGAGTTCATTGAACATCTCGGACGGCTTGATCTTGTTGTCGGGTTTAATATCAAACGTTTTGATTACCAAGTGCTCACGGGGTACTCTGAATTTGATTTCAAAACTCTTCATACCCTTGATATTCTAGAAGATATATACAATCATCTCGGCTACAGACTCTCTTTGGCACATCTTGCAGCAGTAACGTTGGGAAAGAAAAAGACAGCGGACGGTCTCCAGGCGCTGCGATGGTGGAAACAAGGTCGGATGCAAGAGATTATCGAGTATTGCACGGCCGATGTGGCAATTACCAGAGATCTTTTTTTATTCGGAAGGGAGAACGGTTATCTTCTTTTTCAAAATAAGGCTGAAAAAACCGTGCGTGTTCCTGTAAACTGGTGATTATAGAATATCCGATCCAAGTCTTTGGTCGTACATTTTTCCGATACCATATTCTTTTCTACGCATGAATTTTTCGTTGGATGGGCCGATAATTTGCATCTCCGGATGTTTCTGCTGAACATCAAGGGCGATTCTCATCTCTTTGGTGCATCCTGTACTAAATGTCGCATCTTTGCCGACCCATTCGGGCGGGACCTTTTCGTTCATGATGTCAAATGCTCTGACAATGTCTTCGTATGTCTGAAATCGCCAGATATCTATATAGCCGCTTCTCTGGACGATCTCCCACATATACATCAAATCATCGGCATCCATTCCCGGCTCAAAGTATTCTGCCGGGTTGATAATAAACGTCATGTCAGATTGCTTTTTAAGGTTTTCGATGAATACGGAGAGGATTTTTTTTGCCATTTTAATCTTGCCGGGAATTGAACCGATGATGGCGCTGTAAAAAACCACTGTCATTCCCTTCTTCTTGGACGTCTGCATCCGGTCGATAATCGTTTTCGCTTTATTTTCAAGATCTCCGTGAGAATACTTGAGGACAGACGGATGTTTGGGTTTATAACTGATTGAAACCGACGCACCGTCTCCTTCGGAGATATTAAAAATATCTTGTGTAAACCGGAAACGGGTATCGAAGAATCGCCGCCACTGGTCCTTTCCTCTGGATATGACGCCGTCGACCTCTTTAAATATCCTAGCAAAAGTTGTCGATGACAAAATGAGATTTAAATTCTCGCGGGTGCCGTCAGATATGGCAATGATATTGTTGTCTCTTTGCAAAATTTTAACGAGATCGTTTTTGCTCAATTCTTTTTCTTTGATCCACAATGCTTTATCAAGTGCCTGCCTCAACACTTCGTCATCTTGAGCATCGTCAAAATCGACTTTGGTGTAAAGGGGCCCTTCCTTGAAGGCAATAACAATTTTATGTCCCATTTTGGCAAGATAACGGATAATGGCCAAATCGATCATAACCTCTCCGGCCTCATCAGCCAGCCAGAGAATCTTTTTGGACCGTGCATTGTCGGATCTGCTTTGGCCGGATACCCCCAAAAATCGGAACAACGATTCGACTCCGTTTCCAATGATCGATCGATGAAAAAGTTTTAAAAAATCGTCTGTTGTACAGTTTTCAGTCTTGTCCGACTCCCAGACAGATCGCTCAACTGACAGGGAAAAAAACCTTTTAAGTTCGATATGTTCGAGAACCTCTTTGATTTCCGTTAAGGTTGTGGGAAGATCTACAAGATCCGACCCGCCCGCATAATTTATCGCATCTTTAAACGCTGTCGAATTCAAAGCTCTCATGACCCGGCGGTTGCGCAAATCTTTTTCAGCAATGTAAGGATCTTCAATCAGGGTATGGTTAAGAAAAACCCGCATCAGGCGTTTTTCAAGCCGCGAAGGTATCATTATATCATCCCTGGTTTCGTGCTCGTATTTGATTCTTATAAGGGCTTCCAGGTATTTTCTTTGTTCTTCATGTTCAATTTTCTGTTTGATAAGATTGAGAATACGATTGAGAACCGCCGTGTAGTTTTCCCGAATAAACGCAGATTCTTTTCTGCTCATAATGGCCTCAAACATACGATCCGAACAGGGGTGATATCGCTCATTTTCTTTGAGATAGACCATGAATCGAATCTGTTCCGGCGTGGCCGCCTGATCCGGGTGTGTAAAAGGATCAAGATGGTTTTCGATATAAAATGTGGTCATCCATGCATCCATCTCAGGGCTTTTGCCTGTTTCAAATGTTTTTTTAGCACTTCCATTTTCTGAATTATTTCGGCTATTATTGTTATTTTTCATTGTGTTCTCCTTTAACCTTGCTATCAGATTCGATGACTTTTATCTCATAAAAGGCGGCAAAAAGAAAATCTGTTATGAGGGAATTGAATTAAACAATGTGATCTAATAGTTGTCCAAGGTTGGTGATAACAAGATCAGGAACCAGATCTTTACATCTCGAGTCGTCTTTTCTTAACCTGAGAGACCTTGCATCACCTGCATAAAGAGCGGTTTTAAACCCGATCTGTTTTGCAGGATGGATGTCATTTAACATGTCGTTGCCGAGAAAAAGTGTTGAATGTGCCGGGATCGACCTGTTTTCAAGCCTTTCTGCCGCAATTTGAAACATGAATGTTGATGGTTTTGCATGTCCGAATTTGTAGGAATAAAGCGTAAGATCCGGATGGAATCCAAGGTCTTTCGGATTTGAATGCAGAAACCCGTTAAACAGATAGGGCGTATAAAACTGAGCGTTAGATATAATACCCATCAAAATGTTCCGATCTTTTAAAACAGAAAGCATATTCCCGGCATGGGTTATGATGAGAGGGAGCCCCAACAGGCAATTGACCCGCAACAGGTTGCAGAATCGATAATCAAGGCAATATCTGATAAGTTTAATGGCGCATGCGATGTTCTCCACGTCCACAACCCAACCCTTGCGAAAAATAAAAATTTTTTAACCCTCCTTAAGATACTCCAGGGGGAAAAAATAACTTTATTTTTACAAATCCATGATTTTGCGGAAGACGGTCGCCCTTCGTCATATTTTGCCGATGAATATTTGCCTCATTGTCATTACGGCGTTATCAATTCAAGAGACTACGGGATACTGTTAAAATCCGGTTTGAAAAAAGAAGGAACGCATATCATTTCCAATATGATAGACCCATTTCGTCCTGAAAATAAGGATGTTAAGGTAGGAAACCATGTACTGTATCCTATTCGTGCCATCAGAAGAAAAAATATTGGCGAAGCAATTCTCATCTCCTGTTTTTTCAAAAATCAAGAGGCCCTATCCATAACCCTTCCGCCTAACAGCGAGGCAGACATCAAAAGCTACAATGGGTGGAAAGCATATGCGGAAAACAAGAACCTTAATGTAGAGTTTGAGACAGGATTGCAACAGGATTTTGAATCGCTTGTGCTCTCTTCGAAGTTTTTAATTACAACAAGTATCACGGAAGGGTTCGGCTTCTCATTCCTTGAACCCTGGACGGCCAAGAAGCTCATCTGGGGAAGAAAACTTGTCCCCATTTGTCGTGATTTTGAGGAAAATGGGATCCGTCTTGATCATATGTATACCCATCTTCTTGTTCCCATTGAATGGATTGGGAAAGATGCTTTTTTCGAAAAATGGAGATCATGGCTTTCAAATAGATGCAAGCATTTTAATTTTATCATAGATGAGGATAAAATCATTGCTGCTTTTCAAAAGATGACCCAAAATGGAATGATCGATTTTGGGCTTCTTGGCGAAGCGTTTCAAAAACAGATCCTGTCTCGCGTTTTATCCGATAAAACCAGCGCAGACCGACTTGTTCGTTCGAATCCTTACCTTCAATATCCCGGTGAGGTATCGAATAATTCGGGCATTATTCAAAACAACAGAAAAGCCGTACTGAGAAACTACAATAAATCTTCATATAAACAGAATCTTATGGAAATATACCGTAATGTGATCAGAACCCCGATCAGACAAAAAATCGACAAGCAAATGCTTCTTTCTCAATTTTTAAATCCGGAAACATTTAGTCTGCTCAAATGGAGCGACTATGATGAAGCATGATCTATATCGGTTGTCAAAAAACATTTCATTGAATAAATTTTCCAACAGAGCTTGAGGTGTTCTTCTGATATCGAATTTTTGGAGCAATTTTTCAACCTTCCATGTTCCTCTGGATTCTTTCTTTGAAATGCTGATATCTCCGGATCCGCTGACAAAAAGGGTTCCGTAAATGTCAAACATCATACATTGAATCTTTTCAT
>JBHPCZ010000070.1:0-17534 GCA_042573625.1 Thermodesulfobacteriota bacterium | reverse complement strand
TGTTAAATACGGATTTAACTGGGCAGGCAAAATTGAACATTTTTCAAAGGTCTCTTTGTAAGCTGAAAATGTTCCTTTAGTTTGCTGAGAGCCTGTATATAAAACAAAGAATCTCTTTTCCGGCCTCTCCGGATTCTTCCTCTCCAGCTATAGTCTTTATCATAAATTGGCGGTCTAACCCGAAAATTTAAGGGAAATCGGGCTAAAACGGAATATCATCATCCTCGGTATCCGGACGCGGCGGCTCATTGTATTTCGATGATCCTGATGGTTCGGAGGGGCTGTATGTCTCTCCTGAACTTTTTGTACCGAGCATTTTCATCTCCCGGGCAATTATATCCGTGGTGTAATGCGTAACACCATCCTTCTCATAAGAACCATACTGAATCCGACCCTCAATGTACACCTGTCTGCCTTTTGAAAGATATTCCCCGCATATTTCACCCAGCCTGCCAAACGCGGTAATCCGATGCCACTCCGTCCGCTCTTGCATCTCTCCGGAATTTTTATCTTTCCATTTCTCGGATGTCGCTATGCTAAATTTAGCCACAGCCATACCGCTTGGCGTATAAGTGACTTCGGGATCTCTTCCAAGGTTGCCGACCAGAATTGCCTTGTTGATCATATATTACCTCCTTCGTCTTTAGAAAATGTTCACCTTTGATGCTGAGTTAGATACACAAACTCGTCCGTAATGTCAATCTGAGCAAAACCGGATTTTCCGAAGCCATCTACTGTTTTTACAAAAGATAATATCTGTAAAAAAATGCACCGAACAATGTGCATCACGCACAAAAGCTTGTGCACTTGTGCACAGATATCGTCGGACGACTCCGACCCGGTTCTTCGGGGCGTAGGCTCTAAGAGCCGGAGGCCTTAGGACCAGGTTTTTCATGACTCAATAAAACAACATTTAACGGATTAAGTATAGGCAAAAACCATACCAGGTAAAGATCTAAAATCCGTCATTAAAAACGATGCCACAACAATTTCAATCAGTTGTCTTGCTTTTTTCCTTCTTTAGATTTGTCAGCATTGTATTCACTATTTCTATCATCTGCTCGGCGCCAACAGCATGAAAAAGCGCCAAGCTTTTCTTATACATTCCTTCGGCTGTATCCAGGTCACGGCGGATGCGGTAAATATCTCCCAGGTAGCCGTAAACCTTCGCCATAGCACCTTTGTTGTCCGGCGTTTCTTCGATTTCCAGGCTCTTTTTAAACATATCCTCGGCTTGACCCAAATCACGCCGGGTATAGTAAACTTCGCCAAGTTTACCGTAAAGTGTCGCCACACCCTGCTTGCGGCCGAGATCCTGATTGATTTCCAGGCTTTTTTTGAACATGTTTTCGGCGTGTTCCAGATCATCGCGCATTTGGCAAATAGTGCCCAGATATCCGTAATCTGAGGCCATGCCCTCTTTGTTGGCAAGCTCTTCTTCGATTTCCAGGCTCTTTTTAAACATGTCTTCAGCTTCATCCAGATGATTCAGCCTTAGGTAAACAGCACCGAGGCTGCCGTAAGCATCTGACATACCCTCTTTGCGACCCAGCTTTTCTTCAATTTCCAGTTTCTTTTTGTACTCGGCTTCGGCGTGTTCCAGATCTCTACGGGATCTCGGGGGCATTGGCGGCATTTTGGTTTTCTCCTTTCTGGGTTTGACGTTGAACCGTTTAATCGACTTTAGCGAAGGCTTGAGAAACGTTACATTTGAAAATAAATATCGGTATCGTAAAAAGTCTGATTTTGTTCTCTCCGTGAGCAATTTTGGGATTCATAACTCGCCTGGCTAAATTTCAAAAACTCGGGCTAACGCCCTCAAACAGTTTGAAATTTTTAACGCCAGGCCCATTCCGAATCTTTTTCCAAAATTGCTCAGTGTCGTTCGCAAAATGACTTTTTACGATTTGTCAAAAATAATATTACAAATATTTTATGCTCCTGACAACAGGCAGATTAACCTTTTTTCGATTTTTTACCCGATGGGCGAATCGGATCCACCCATTTTCTGTGTTATCAGAGGCTTGTGGCAGTTTACGTCGGCTTCACCCCTGAAGCCTTGTGAATGAACGAACCAGACCTATGAGTTATCACAGGGTTAAGTTGCTTTTTCACGATTATTTAGATACTATTCAAACTGTATAAATTTTGCCACGTGAACGGATGGATTGAGCATCCACGAGATGATTTTTTACCTGCTTTTCGAATTCGATGAAAATATCTTCAAAAGATCGCTGTGAATTTTCGTTCAAAAGAAGGAGGAATTAAAATGACCGAAAAGTACAATCTCGTTTTTACTGGGGAAATTCTCGAGGAACATCAGATCGAAGATGTTAAACAAAAATTGGCTCCCTTGCTTAAGACCGATGAAAAAGGGATCGAGCGGCTTTTTTCCGGAAAATCCACCGTGATCAAAAAGGATGTGGATTATGAAACAGCCATAAAATTCCGGAAAGCCTTTAAAAAGATCGGGGCGAAATTGAACTTTGATATGGGCAAACCTACCGTAAAACCCGATGCAGAAACCCTAAAAATAGAACCTCAACCTGAAAAACCTGTGGCAGAAACTGTAAAAATAGAGCCTCAGCCCGATGAATCCAATATGATGACCTGTCCCAATTGCGGGTATCAACAGGATGAATCTTCAGAATGTATAAAGTGCGGCACCAGTTCTTCGGCAAAAGAAGAAACCACGATATTGAGTGGGCCCCCGCCCCGGGAGATTCCCGGCAAAATGGAAGTTGTAAACACTGAAGGAGGAACCGTGATATTAACCAACATCGAATCGATTCCCGGCAGAAGAATTGTTGAACATTTCGGTTTGGTTTCAGGAAGCACCATAAGAGCAAAACACATTGGCAGAGATATCATGGCAGGTCTGAAAAACATTGTCGGCGGTGAATTGAAAGGCTACACGCAGCTTCTGAATGAGTCCAGGAAGCAGGCGGTTGACCGGATGATCGAACAGGCGCGACAGCTGGGAGGCAACGCCATCGTCAACGTCCGGTTTTCAACATCTTCCGTGGCACAGGGTGCTGCCGAACTATACGCGTACGGGACTGCCGTTCGGGTGGAATAAAAGGAGAACACCATGGATTTCATTATCCTTATCAGCTTGATCGCCATTGGATATTTCGGCGGCACCTGGGCGGAGAAGCAGCATTACAGATCCATAGAACAAAGAGAAAAAACGTATCTCCACCTTCCGGCGATCACCGTTAAAAATGTCGATGTAGATGATGCAAAGGTTCAACAAGCAAAACTTGTTTATGGGAGTGTGGTTATTTCCATAGATTATTTCAAGCGAATACTTGCCGGGTTGCGAAACATCTTTGGCGGTACCGTCAAATCTTACGAAACCCTGGTTGACCGGGCACGACGGGAAGCACTTCTCCGGATGAAAGAAATGGCCCCCGATTCAGCCATGATCGTAAACGTCCGGATAGAAACCTCGACCATCGGGAAAAATGCACACAAGAAAGGTGTGGGGTGTCTTGAAGCCATCGCATACGGGACCGCCCTTTTTATAGAGAAATAACATGAAGTACACGGCCAGGATGCCAGAAACCAACGTAAACGTCACGCCGGCATCGCCGCTGCGGGATTTTTTCGTTCTTCTATCGGCAGTAGCCGGCATTATTGTTGGAATATACCTTCTTCTGGGCCTTGCCGTCGATTTTATTGTTCCCCGCTTATCCCCGGAAATCGAACAGAAAATAGGGGGGGTCTTTTTAAATTCAATGGCCGGTTCGGATACTTCCCCTGAAAAAACGAAAACCGTTCAGATGCTGCTGGACAAGATACAGGAGCAAAGCGCAAAATTGCCTTATAAATTAACCGTGCATCTGAATGACAGCCCTGTGGTTAATGCCGTTGCGTTGCCCGGCGGAAACATCATCGTTTTCTCGGGTCTGTTGGAAAAAATGGAATCCGAAAATGAATTGGCTTTTGTCCTGGCCCATGAAATCGGACATTATTCCAACAGAGATCACCTCAGAGGGCTGGGGCGTGCCCTGGTATTCATAATGATTTCGACCACACTGTTCGGCGCGGAAAGCAACATCGGGAATCTACTGGCGCAATCATTGAATATAACTGAAATGGGGTTTTCCAGAAACCAGGAAAGCCACGCGGATGAGTTTGCCCTGGAAGTGTTGAACCGTTGCTACGGCCACGTGGGTGGTGCGACTGATTTTTTTAAAAAACTGAGCGTGGATAAAAAAACCAGCCGCATGAAGCACTATTTTTCGACCCATCCGGAAAGTCTAAAACGGATTGCACATTTAATAAGCTACAGCCGCTCAAAAGGATTTGCTGAAAAATCACTCCGGAAATTATCGTCGACTATCACGGAAAAGAAACGAGACCTTTGAAAAACGCCCCCTTTTGCTCAATTTCTGTGTCAGACTCAAATTTTAATCCTCGAAATACTCCATGTATTCCTGCCTGCCCTGTGAAATGCGAAGCTTATTTCTCTGGGGTGGTTAAAATTTTCGTCTTCCTTGGCCTTGAACCCCGGTAAAATGTTAAATACGGATTTAACTGGGCAGGCAAAATTGAGCATTTTACAAAGGTCTCGAAACATACCGGTGAGAAATAACATCCTAATTTTCACCCCGAATTCTCACTCAAAATAACAAACTGTTTCTCTTTTTCCATCAAGGCAAGCGGTATAAAAGATTTGAGCAACAGACCAATTTCACCATCTTGCTTCCAGACGATGTCGCCTTCAATATCGACGGATTCACCCATCAAAAATATTGCTGTTCCCCGTATCTGTTTCCCTAAATCGACTTCTCTCGCATTAATAAATCGAATACCGCCTTCGGAAATATCTGCGATCTCGAACTCGTTTTTGTCAACGGACAACTTGGGTCTTTTTGCGGGTTTATATAGAATCCTGAAGTAAGATCTTCTCTCTGAGCCTGCATATTTTGTGTCTTTCATTGGACCCTCTCACATTTTCCGGCAAAACTTCCTTTAGCCCGAATATTTCATTAAAATTTTTCAGAAAACCTATAATATATCATCAAATCAAAATGTTAAGTTAAATAATAGATATTCTTGCTAAGGCACACTTTGTACGCTAACCTTATTCTTCTAGAACTGAAAATTTTTCACCCTTTGGGCGCTGCCTGATGCGCCCATTACCTTCTGCATGACTCCTGCGGCGTCTCCGTTATCAGGGGCTTGCGGTAGCATAACAGCAGCGCCCCTGAATGCCATGCAAATGAACGCATCAGGCGCGTGAAATAATCCGGTTTAGGCTGGCCACATTCCCGGATTCCGCCCGCTTAACCCGGGTTTCGCACGGAATAAACCTTTTACACGGCATTCAGAACCGACCTAAATATTTTGTAAAGAATCCAGGCCCATAGGACCAGTCTTTCAAGGACTAAATAAAAAGGGTCGCTCGTTAATCATCTTCTTTATCACAAAAACCATCAAGTTCTCAAGGGGTGAACAACGCGGTATTCATTCCTCCAGCAACCAGCAGGGAACTCAAATTTAAAATCTTTACTATATTGTTTTTTCTTGATATTCTATATATGTTGTGTGACCACACAGATTGCACTCTGCATTACGGTTAATTTCTGTTGAACGCTATTATTGCAGGATGCGCGGATGGTTACATTGACTTTCCTTCCTTTAGATATATAATTGTTGGTAAAGTCTGTGTTTGTGCACCATTTTAATTCGGAAAATATAGGAGAGATCCGTCATGCCGGAAAAAAAAGATTTCGTAATTAAAGACCGGAGAATGTTCTCTGAGGAGACTCAGGACGTCGAAGAAAAAGAGGATCAGGAAAAACCTTCAAGCGAGGAGCCGAAAGAACCGGCTTCAGAAGAGACTGCCGGGCCTGAGGAGGCTCAAGAAGACTTTCCGTTGCCGGAAATTAATTTTCCAACCTTTATATTTTCGCTGAACACCTCCGTTCTTGTCCATCTCGGCGCAATAGAAGACCCTTCAACCGGGAAAAAGGCCAAGAATTTGCCATTTGCGAAACAGACAATAGATATCCTGGGAATGTTGGAGGAAAAGACACGCGGGAATTTAACCGATGATGAAGAGACCATGCTGAAAAGTATACTTTATGATCTGAGAATAATCTATGTCAAAGAAAAGGGATAAAGGATCGTCTAAAATTTGAGTCACGGAATTTCTAAAAGCGGAAAACAGAATTGATTTTGAATGTCATCCGCTCATGAAACCCATATGGGATGTTGGGGGAACCCGCTGTGACGTGCGGGTTAAGCGTTTCGAGTTGAAATTCTTGATAGTACGGAATCAGGGGTTATTTTAGATTCGCTCGACAACCCCGCAGTCCCGATTTCATCGGGACGGAGAAATGCAGTTTGCCCTATGAAGTCGCTTGCCTATTAAATGCAACGGCTGTTTCATTGAGGCTCGCTTTTTCCGCTACAGCCAGCAAAATCCAACACGCAACCCCTCCCTGATAACACACGATATGCCATTATACCCTCCCGAATGTAAAGATTGAGCGACAGCAAAACCGTTTGCTAAAAGGAGTATTCCAATGGAAAGCAAAAAGCATGCGAACAGGAAAACAAAACGGAACGTCTTTTTTGCCCTGATATTTCTGGCGATTGGATTGCTAACCATATCAGGCTTAACTTCAAGCCCGGCTGTTTATGCAAAATCGAAGGCGATGAAGACGTTACCATATAGCTTCAGCACCCTTGCCGAGATGATCAGTCCGGCCGTGGTAAATATTAGTACGGTTAAAATCATCAAAGGCGGCGGCCGCGTGTTCCGCCATTTTCAAAGAGGCCCTTTTGGTAAAGACGACCCAATGCAGGACTTTTTTGACCGGTTTTTTGGTGAAGACAGACAACAGGACTTTAAACAGAAAAGCCTTGGATCGGGATTTATCATCGATAAAGACGGCTATATTGTTACAAACAATCATGTTGTTGAAAACGCAGACAAAATCAGAGTTATTCTGAAAGATGAAAAAGAGTTCGACGCCGAGATAGTGGGGCGTGACGCCAACACGGATCTCGCGCTGATCAAAATCGAGCCGGATCACAATCTTCCGATTGTAAACTTTGGAGATTCAGACGCGCTGAAAGTGGGTCAATGGGTGGTGGCCATCGGCAATCCTTTTGGTCTGGAACACACCGTAACCGCCGGAATTGTCAGCGCCAAAGGACGTGTCATCGGCTCAGGGCCCTATGACGACTTCATACAAACCGATGCCTCGATCAACCCCGGTAACAGCGGGGGGCCTTTAATCAGCATGAAAGGTGAGGTGGTGGGCATAAACACTGCCATCGTAGCCAGCGGACAGGGAATAGGATTCGCAATTCCCATTAATTTGGCAAAAGGCATTATTGATCAGTTGAAAAACAGCGGGGAGGTTACCCGTGGATGGCTCGGCGTCGGTATTCAGAACCTTACACGTGAGCTCGCAGAGTATTATGGGATAGAGAACGGAAAAGGTGTGCTGGTTACGGAGGTTTTCCCCGGCGACCCCGCGGATAAGGCAGGAATCAAACCCAGGGATGTTATTTCCGAGGTTAACGGGACCAAGGTGGAAACCATCCGGGACCTTACCAGTATGATCGCGAATATCGGGGTTGGAGAAACCGTCGAAATAAAGGGTTTGCGAAACGGCAAAGAAAAGACGTTTAAAGTTCAAATCGCAAAAAGAGATGACGCCAGCCTTTACGCTAAAAAATCCAAAACAACAAAAGAGGAACAACTCGGGCTACGGGTTGCAACATTAACGCCGGAAATAGCGTCTCGTTACAACACAACAGAAACCGAAGGGGTTGTCGTGGTTGCCGCGAAGCAGGGAAGCAAGGGCGCGGAAGCAGGTGTTTTAACCGGCGATATTATAAAGGAAATCAACCACAACCCAATAAAGACCGTGGAAGACTATACAAAGGCGATAAAGGATATTGATAAAGGTGAATCCATCCATCTGTTCCTGCGGCGCGCCAATGTCGGGTTCCTGGTCATACGGCTGACCAAGTAGTGTCTATTTGGAAATGACATCTTTTGATCCATGAAGATTCTTTCTCCTGCCAAGATAAACCTGTTTTTACATGTAACCGGAAAACGACCGGACGGCTATCACGATCTGGTTAGCCTGATGTGCTGTGTCGAGCTGTACGACACGATCTCTCTGGAATTGGGTACCGGGAAGATATCTGTCGCCTGCGCTGACGCCAACGTTCCGGAAGACGAAACAAATCTTGCCTATCGCGCAGCCCTTCTTTTTTTTAAAACCCTGAAGCGAAATGAAGGTGTAGAAATTTCCATTGAAAAACAGATCCCGGTTGCTGCGGGTCTTGGCGGCGGCAGCAGCAATGCCGCCGCTGTTTTTTTAGGATTAAATCGTCACTACGGGTACCCGTTTTCCCGTGATCAACTGGTATCCATGGGACTCTCGATCGGGTCGGATATCCCCTTTTTTATTTTTAATAAGCCGGCCATCGCTTCCGGTATTGGCGACAATCTCCAAACCTACAAAGGCCTTTTAAAATACAAGACGTTACTCATTTACCCCGGATTCGGCATTTCAACAGCAGAGGTTTACAAAAACCTTAATTTAGGATTGACAAAATGTAAAAAAAAACTTAGACAGTTTCTTTTGAACAATCACGCTTTTGATGTTGGATATCATCTGTGCAATGATCTTGAAAGTGCTGTTGAATCAAAGTACCCTGAAATATTTTCGGCAAAAGAAGCGCTTTTAAGTCACGGGGCTGAGGGGGCTCTCATGTCAGGAAGCGGATCTACCGTATTCGGTCTTTTTTCTGATGATGATAAAGCCCTTGGCGCAAAACACGCTATTGATCAAAATAAGAACTGGCGATTGTTTCTTGTGGATATGATCGTTTGAAAATGGCTGTTTTGTATTATCGCAAAGGTTTTGACGCTTTAAAAGCGCTTTTCCAAGCTTTTTATCATGGGGCGTCGTCAAGTGGCAAGACACAGGATTTTGGTTCCTGCATTCGGAGGTTCGAATCCTCCCGCCCCAGCCAAATTCGGTTAGAGCCATAACGATCACAGGGATCCAACAGCCCAGTTTTATTAATAACTTCATGGAAATATGGAAATATTGCAAAGTATAAAAGAATGAACGACATTGTAATTCTATCAGGAAATTCAAACCCTGAATTGACTCAAAAAATATGTGATCATCTCAACCTCCCCGTTGCCGAAGAAAAAGTGAAAAGATTCAGTGACGGAGAAATTCAGATCGAAATCGATGAAAATGTAAGATTAAGGGATGCTTTTGTTGTCCAGTCAACCTGTGCACCGGTAAACGACAACCTGGTTGAATTGCTCTTGATGATTGACGCACTCAAGCGGGCTTCGGCAAACAGAATTACGGCGGTCATCCCTTATTACGGTTATGCGCGTCAGGACAAAAAAGTAGCACCGCGCGTTCCAATCAGCGCCAAGCTGGTTGCAGATCTGCTGACCGTCGCCGGCGCGAACCGCGTTATTACAATGGATTTGCATGCCGGACAGATCCAGGGATTTTTTAATATTCCCGTGGACAATCTTTTTGCCGCTCCGGTTCTTTTAGATTATATCAAGACGAATTTTGACAATAATGTCGTTATCGTTTCGCCGGATGCGGGGGGAGTTGAAAGGGCAAGAGCCTTTGCAAAGCGTCTGGCTGCCGGGCTTGCAATTATCGATAAGCGAAGACCGACGCCGAACGAAGCCAAAGCCATGGCGGTCATCGGCGATGTTACCGACAAAACTGCCATGATTCTCGATGACATGGTGGATACAGCGGGAACGCTGACCGAAGCTGCAAACGCTCTCATGAAAAATGGCGCAAAGGAAGTTCACGCCTGTTGTGCCCATGCCGTGTTGTCCGGCCCTTCGGTGGATCGGATTATCAGTTCGCCGTTACAAAGCGTTGTTGTAACCGACACGATACCTTTAAACAGCAAGGCAGAATCCTGTGATAAAATAAAGGTGCTTACGATTTCAAAACTGGTAGGAGAAGCGATTATCCGGAGCCATAAAGGCGATTCGGTTACATCTCTTTTTGTATAAAAAACAGACCTTTTCAAAAGGTTTCCCGGGAGGAAATAAATTGGCGCTAATCGAACTTAAATCAAACATCAGAACATCCGTAGGGAAAGGTAAGGCCAAGGCCCTTCGGCGTGAAAAACGTGTGCCGGCAGTGCTTTACGGTCCTGAAACAGACCCTGTTTTGCTTTCCGTAAACATGAAAGACCTCGACCATGTTATGAAAAACAGCAGCGCCGGCCAGTTGATTTTAAACCTGGTTGTTCAAAACGGTGAATCATACACAAAAACCACCATGGTCAAGGAATTGCAGATTCATCCGGTTTCACGGAATTTCCTGCACGTTGATTTTTATGAAGTTTCCATGGACCGTAAACTGAAGGTAAAGGTGCCGGTTGTCATAAAGGGCAAAGCCAAAGGTGTTGAGCTTGGCGGTATGCTACAGATCCTCAGACACGAACTCGAAGTATTGTGTCTGCCGCTTGAGGTCCCGGAATCCATCGAAGTTGACGTCACCGACCTGGACATGGGAGATTCGATACATATCGAAGACATTTCCCTGGCAGGCAATATTGAATTTTCGGAAGAATCCAATTTCACGGTCGTAACGATACTCACCCCGACGATTGAAGAAGAACCCGTCGAAGAAGAGGAAGAGGAAGACGTTGAGGCCCTCGCTGAAGGCGAAGAACCGGCTGAAACCGTGGAAGAAGAATAGTACTGAAAATTGGCAGGACATTTACGGCCTGCGTATCGCGATTTGAAGCCTGAAAAACGATACATCCGAAACCCGTAATATATTCTTAATATGTCTCAAAAGCGAGTACGGCTGGTTGTCGGATTGGGAAATCCGGGTAAGTCCTACGAAACGACCCGCCACAATGCCGGTTTTATGGTATTGGATGAAGTTGCAGACGCATACGCCATTGACCTTGCAAACCGGAAGTTCGACGCCGTGTTCGGACGGGGATCCATAGACGGCGTCAAGGCAATTTTGGTAAAACCGATGGCGTATATGAACCGAAGCGGGCCGCCGGTTCAAAAAGTCGCGAACTATTTCAGGATACGATGCGAGGATATGTTGGTGGTTCATGACGACATAGACCTTGCTCTTGGAAGATTGAAAATAAAAGAGAAAGGAGGGGATGGGGGACACAAGGGTTTAAGATCAATAATCGATGCCTTTGGCGGAGGAGAATTCACACGTCTCCGTGTGGGCATCGGGCGTTCCGATGTTGATGTTGATGTGACAGATCATGTTCTGGGCGGATTTAATACAGATGAAAAGGAAATTCTGCCCCATATCATCACCACCGCCAAGGATGCCGTCATTACAATCCTTTGTAAAGGTACAAAGGAGGGGATGGACCGTTTTAATGACAAGCGATTCACAATTTTAAGCTAAATATGAGTAGGAGGAAAGAATGGAATTAGTATTGAAAAATTTGCCGTTGTTTTGCGCAATGGTCGGTGCGGCAGGGGTACTCTTCGCTATTATTTTAGCAGTAATGGTCAAGGGGGCGCCCGCCGGAGATGAGAAAATGACTGAGATTGCCGACGCGATCAAAGAGGGCGCTATTGCGTATCTGAACCGCCAGCTGAAAAGTATGGGCATTACCGGTATTATTATCTTCATTATTATCTTTGCCACCCTGGGTGCAAAGACCGCCATCGGATTTATGATCGGTGCGGTCGCGTCTTTCATTGCCGGGTATGTGGGCATGCGGGTATCGGTGATCGCCAATGTGAGAACCGCCGAAGCAGCCAGGAAAGGCATGGCAGCCGGCCTTTCCATGGCATTCAGGGGCGGAGCGGTGACCGGAATGATGGTGGCGGGCCTGGCGCTGTTGTCGGTTGCCGGGTACTATGCCGCAACCCATGACGTCATCGCGCTGGTTGCGCTCGGTTTTGGCGGAAGCCTCATTTCCATTTTCGCCCGTCTTGGCGGCGGTATCTTCACCAAGGGTGCGGATGTGGGCGCTGACCTGGTGGGCAAGGTCGAAGCCGGGATCCCCGAAGACGACCCGAGAAATCCGGCCACCATCGCCGACAACGTGGGTGACAACGTGGGCGACTGCGCCGGAATGGCAGCCGACCTTTTTGAGACTTATGCCGTTACGGCGGTTGCCGCCATGCTCATCGGCCACCTGCTTTTTCCCAAAAGCCCCATGGCAACAGAGTTCCCGCTGGTGCTCGGTGCCATCTCCATCGTCGCTTCCATGATCGCCGTTTTCTTTGTTAGGCTCGGAAAGGGCGAGTACATCATGGGCGCACTGTACAAAGGGATGTTCGGTGCCGCGATCATCGCCGGTGTTGCATTCTACTATGTCAGTATGAAATTCATGGGCGGCCTGGGTGATCTTTCTGCAATAAATATTTTCTATTGCACACTCATCGGCCTGGTGTTGACCGTAGTGATCGTCATCATTACCGAATACTACACCGGTATTTATGGACCCGTCAAAGGGATTGCAGAGGCATCCACAACCGGGCACGGTACCAACATCATTGCCGGGCTCGCCGTGAGCATGCAAGCCACCGCAGCGCCGGTTCTGGTCATCTGTCTCTCTATCTTTCTGGCACATAAATTTGCCGGCCTCTACGGCATTGCCATGGCAGCCATGTCCATGCTCTCCATGACCGGAATGGTCATTGCCATAGATGCTTACGGCCCCATTACGGACAATGCCGGCGGCATCGCCGAAATGGCTGGAATGGACGAGAGCGTCCGCGCCATCACCGATCCCCTGGACGCCGTCGGAAACACCACCAAGGCGGTCACCAAGGGTTACGCCATCGGTTCCGCCGGACTGGCGGCCCTGGTCCTGTTTGCAGCCTATACGCAGGAATTCGCGATTCATGGTGCGTCAGGCAAATTGTCCTTCGACCTTTCCGATGTGAACGTCATCATCGGTCTTTTCATCGGCGGTCTCCTGCCGTACCTCTTTGCCTCCATTGCCATGAAGGCGGTCGGAAACGCCGGCGCCGCCGTTGTTGAAGAAGTTCGCCGACAGTTCCGCGAAATTCCGGGCATCATGGAAGGTAAAGCCAAACCCGACTACGCGGCCTGCGTGGACATCGTCACCAAGTTTGCTTTGAGTGAGATGCTTTTTCCGGCACTGCTCCCGGTCGTTGCCCCGCTGATCGTCGGATTCCTCCTGGGCCCGGTGGCCCTGGGCGGACTGCTCATCGGAAGTATCGTCACCGGTATCTTTTTGGCACTCTCCATGACCACCGGTGGTGCGGCATGGGACAATGCCAAGAAATACATCGAAGACGGCCACCTGGGCGGCAAGGGCAGTGACGCCCACCACGCAGCCGTCACCGGCGACACGGTCGGCGATCCTTACAAGGATACCGCAGGTCCGGCCATTAACCCGATGATCAAGATTCTGAATGTTGTTGCACTCCTCATGGTGCCGTTTTTAATGTAATAAAACATTCATAGAATCTAGTTAGTTAGATAAGGATTGGCGCATTTACGCGCCAATCCTTTTTTTATTGGTTGTTCTTATTGATTGATGGTTGAATTTATGCTATAAATTATATTCAAAAGAATATTTTTATAAGGGGGCGTTTTTCAAAGGCCTCCCATTGACACCCCGCCCTTTTGGCGGGGCGCTTTATTTTATCTGTAATACAATCCATATGAGTTGGTGTTAAAATGGATAACAAAAAGACCAAGGAACAAATGGAAGAACCCAAACAACCGGTACGGGTATTTAAAGTGGGTGACCTGGCAGTCTACCCTGCTCACGGTGTCGGACGTATCGAGGCCATTGAAGATAGAATTATCAACGGGCAAGAATACGACTTTTACATCATGAAGGTCCTTGAAAACAGCATGGTAATCATGATTCCCATCTTGAATGTCGATTCCGTCGGCTTAAGGGACATCATCAACGAAAAAGAGATCCCCAAAGTATTCGAGGTGATGAAAAAAAGAGAAGAATCACCCGGGGAGACGCAAACCTGGAATCGCAGGTATAGAGAATACATGGATAAAATCAAAACCGGTTCCCTATACGACGTGGCAGAGGTTTTCAGGGATCTTTCTCTTTTGAAGTTGACCAAAGATCTATCCTTTGGTGAACGTAAGCTTTACGATACGGCACAGGTGCTGCTGGTAAAAGAACTGTCCACTGCCAGAAATACGGATGAAGCGACAATTATGTCAGAGATTGAGTCAATATTTGCCTCCGAAGATCCCGAGAGTTAATCCTTCCAAAATGTCATGCACGACAACAGTGCCTTTACAATTCTGGTCGATGAATCCGGCTCGGGCCGGCGCCTTGATCAGTTTGTCGCATCCCGCATACCTGTCTCTTCCCGCGCTGCGGCAGCAAACCTGATCCGTAATGGAAATATACAGGTTGAAGGAAAACTAACAAAGCCCGGTTACCGGGTGAGGGCCGGGGATAAGATCAGCGGCCGAATTCCGCCTCCTGAACCCATATCCTTTAAACCCGAGCCGATTGAGATCGATATCCTGCACGAAGACCGGCATCTTGTCGTGGTGAACAAACCGGCGGGGCTTGTTGTTCATCCGGCGCCGGGGCACTATACCGGCACGCTGGTCAACGCCCTTCTGTATCACTTCCCTGATCTCGAAGGCATCGGCGGAGAGATCCGTCCGGGAATCGTTCACCGGCTCGACAAGGAAACCTCCGGCGCGCTGATCGTCGCGAAAAACGGGGACGCGCACCATCACCTGGCCGAACAGTTTAAATCGAGAAAGATTAAGAAGGCATATCTGGCGCTGGTTCATGGTGAAATGAAATCCGATTCAGGCACCGTTTCACTGCCCATCGGGAGGCATCCGAAGGACAGAAAACGGATGTCAACCGCAAGCCGAAAAGGCCGCCTCGCCGAAACATCGTGGAAGGTCCGGGAGCGTTTTCGCGGCGTTACATTGATCGAGCTTGATTTAAAGACCGGCCGCACCCACCAGATTCGCGTCCATTGCGCGTCAATCAACCATCCAATATTGGGTGATTCCGTATATTGCGGTCGCAAGGCGGAAAAAAAAGTTCTGGTCGAAACGAATCTGATAAAACCCATCCCCAGACAGATGCTGCATGCCTGGCGCCTTTGTTTTACCCACCCGGCAACAGAAACGACCGTTTCTGTTGAAGCGCCGCTTCCCAGAGATATGAACGAAGTGATCCGTGCATTGCGTCAGGCGGAATAGCGCCCTGTCTGGCGCGACATTTCGACATGTCCAGACAAT
Source organism: Thermodesulfobacteriota bacterium (assembly GCA_042573625.1). Lineage (GTDB taxonomy): Bacteria > Desulfobacterota > Desulfobacteria > Desulfobacterales > UBA11574 > JBHPCZ01. The sequence continues at coordinate 2,280 of JBHPCZ010000070.1, read as the reverse complement.
ATAAACGTTAAATGTTCGCCAGCGTTCCGTGAATAATATAAGTAAGCACACATTTTGAGAGGCTCAATCTTTTTTGGATACTCTCAATGTATCACCGCAAATGCCAGGTTTGAGATAAGGAATGGATATATGAATAACGATCTTGACTTGATATTTACAGTTCGAATCTGATATCTATCAAATTGTTTTAGATGCGGTCGTGGCAAGCAACTCAAATAACTATTCAGACTATCACCTGTGTTCCGCAGTGAAATGTGGATCATTTAAGCTGAAGACTATGGCAAGTTGTCTTCACTTTTTGCACGGCCCACCCGTTTCAAGATATTGTGTTTCAGCAAAATGTTCTAATAACCTTACTTATGATAATGAAGATTGAAAACGTTGGCCAAGGAAAGCGGGGAAAAAATAAGCATCGGTTGGCGCCCAAGAGGGCCTGCCCATATTTCCTGTCATATTGCTGTCTGAAACGCTTTACAAGGGCCTTAATTAATATTATTTAGGGGGAAATGAATATGAATACGAAAGTTGTTACAAGTAATAACAAGGGGGATTCCGACAGCATTACCGTCAAACGCGGCCTGGCACAGATGCTTAAGGGCGGTGTTATTATGGATGTCGTAACACCCGAGCACGCTCAGATTGCCGAGGAGGCGGGTGCGGTGGCCGTAATGGCGCTGGAACGGGTACCGGCCGATATCCGCGCGGACGGGGGAGTGGCGCGAATGTCGGACCCCGGACTGATCCGCAAAATCATGGAATCCGTTTCTATTCCCGTTATGGCGAAATGCCGCATCGGACACTTTGTGGAAGCACAAATACTTGAGGCCATCGGGGTTGATTATGTTGATGAAAGTGAAGTGCTGACACCTGCCGATGAGTCGCATCACGTCAACAAACACGATTTTAATGTGCCCTTTGTATGTGGATGCCGCAATTTGGGTGAGGCATTGCGGCGGATTGGAGAAGGTGCCGCCATGATTCGCACAAAGGGGGAAGCCGGAACCGGTGATGTGGTGGAGGCGGTTCATCATGCCCGAACAGTTTTAGGAGAAATTCGTCAGTTAAAGTTGATGCCGGATGAAGAACTGATGACGTACGCGAAAACGATCGGTGCGCCTTACGAACTGGTAAGGGAGACGAAAGCGCTTGGGCGATTACCGGTGGTGAATTTTGCCGCTGGTGGACTCGCGACACCGGCGGATGCTGCGTTACTGATGCAACTCGGAGTGGATGGCGTTTTTGTCGGTTCAGGAATTTTTAAAAGCGGTAATCCGGCGCAAAGAGCGAAGGCGATTGTTGAGGCAACCACGCATTTCAAGAACCCGGACATCCTTGCTAAGATAAGCGAAAACCTGGGGGCACCGATGGTAGGCATCAACGTCAGTAGCCTGTCGGAAAAAGAACAATTGGCAACCCGTGGCTGGTGATGTGCGGAAAGTGTAAAAAATGAAGATAGGGGTACTGGCTTTACAAGGTGATTTTATAGAACACATTGTTGTGTTGCGCCGTCTTGGGATTGAAGCGGTGGAAGTCCGATTGCCGCAGGAATTAAAAAAACTATCCGGTCTAATTATCCCCGGCGGTGAGAGTACGACAATTGGAAAACTGGCGGCCAACTACGGGCTTTTGAGTCCCCTGCGCAATTTTGCTGCCACCGGAGCGATATGGGGCACGTGTGCGGGCATGATCTTGATGGCAAAAGAAGTCGGTGTCGCTCAGCCGTTATTGGGATTGATGGATATTAAGGTGCAAAGAAATGCTTTCGGTCGTCAGAAGGAAAGTTTTAAAGCCGACCTAAAAGTACGTGTATTGAACGAAGGTGAATCCAAACCATTTCCAGGTGTTTTCATTCGCGCGCCCAAAATCATTGGCGTCAGCGGCAAGGCAAGGGTTATTGCCGATTTGGCAGATGGAACTGCGGTGGCGGCCCAGGAGGGAAGGTGGTTAGTCACAGCGTTTCATCCAGAATTAACAAACGATGATCGTTTCCACCAATACTTTGTGAGCTTGATTTGAAACCGATACAATACGTTCCTTTTAAAGTTTTAAAAAACTATTTTATTGCATACAGATGGCTGAAGTGTAAACCCAATTATTTGAGCAGTCGGGGAGTTTTCGCTACTAAACCGCTCCATGGACAATCATTTTTTAAATCGTGTGAACTCGTGTATAAAGGATCGTAAGAAAGAACAGAGGCTTTCATAGTAAAAACAACCGATTCGCTAAACGAATGGTGATCTCTTGCGATGGTTGATTTGTGCAATGTGTCTGTTCTTTCTA